>JADLHO010000077.1 GCA_020848735.1 Planctomycetota bacterium
CCCTCAGTTCCTTTCTTGTCGGAGGAACGGAAGGTCTTGATCATCCCGGCACTGACGCTCTTGAGCAGCTTGCTGAAGGCTTCCGCCAGTTCGGCGTCTCTGCCGTCATGGCTGATGAAAACCATGGGGCTAGACGAGCCACTCGTGGACGGAAGGTCCTCGTCGGAAGGCGTCTTCGTCTTGTCGCTTTCGGCCATCGTGTCTCCGTTCAGGTTCGCCGCCTAACGTGAATTGGACAAATTTGCATAACACTCGGGAACGCAGCCAGCCGGTCTGCCTAACACAGCCACCTCCAGGCCGCCACCATCCGCGAACTGGCCTGAGGAGCCGCATCGGGAGGTGCTCGGGGGCGACACCGACCACGTTAGACAGACCTGAATAACTCGTGGCCGGTTCGAGCGCTGGACTGGGATGGGCCAGCCAGGGGGCTTCGCGACGCTTCCGAGGCAACGTCCTTGCGCCTCAGTTACCCGCCGAGGATCGCTGGACGCGCGCCGACCGGGCCAGGGGGACCTGGGACGAGAGCATCCTGCCGCCAGGGGTGCCGAACGACACTCGTCGGTCGTCACCCTTCGCCGCGGACCCTCGTGCGCACGCGCGGCGACTCTCTCAGCGGCGATTGCGCGACTCTGCTCTCGTACCCCGCAGCCCAAGGTCTTGGAGCGGGCGACTCCGCCGCTCCAATGCGGCGTCGGGCCAAGCGTGTCGTTCACGGCAGCGGGAACGTCGCGCCGCGCGTCTTGTGACGCCACATTGAGTTCGAGCGGAGCAGGACTGAGGACGCTTCGGAAACTCGCAGCGCTCAAGCACGGCTCGAGCACTCCTGCAGACCACGTCGATTCTGCCGCCGCGACTCGCGTCCCTCCCTCGATCGACACGCGAACCGCGCGCCGCGCATCCTCGCACGGCACCATCGCGCTGCACCTCCAGGGGATCGGAACGGTTTCACCCATCGAGCCTTCGCCTCGCTCAGGCCGCGAACCCTAGCGATCTCCCCCACACCCCACAAGCACCAGACCCCGCTCGCAGCACCCCGCCCTCCCGCTACAAGACCGCAATGCCCGCTCTCCGGTCCCAGCCCACCCTCGCCCTCCTCACCCTCCTCGCCGCCTGCGCCAGCCCTCCACCCGCACCCGATTCCCCCAACCCCGTGCCCGACGACCCCCACAGCCAATCCCGCCCGAACGAAACGCGCGTCACGCACCTCGCGCTCGACCTGAGCGCCGACTTCGCCAGCCAGAGCCTCACCGGCACGGCGCAGCTCAGCCTGCAGCGCCTCGTCCCCGGTGCGCCGCTCGTCCTCGACACGGCGCCGTCGATCAGCGTGCTCTCGGTCCACGCGGCCGACGGCAGCCCCCGCCCCTTCCTCCTCGCCCCCGCCGACCCGATCCTCGGCTCCGCCCTCACCATCCCGCTCGAGCCGCAGGACCAGAGCGTCAGCGTCCGCTACTCCGTCCGCAGCGACGCCCGCGCGGTGCAATGGCTCGCCCCCGAGCAGACCGCGTCCCGCCGCGGCCCGTTCCTCTTCACGCAGGGGCAGGCGATCCTCACGCGCTCCTGGATCCCGCTCCAGGACAGCCCCGGCGTGCGGATCACCTGGGAGGCGACGATCCGGCAGAACGACCATCCCGAGCTCGCGGCCGTGATGAGCGCGCAGAGCCGCAGCTCCACGGCGCCCGGCATCACGCAGTTCGCGATGCCGCATCCGGTGCCGAGCTACCTCATCGCCCTCGCGATCGGGGCGCTGGAACGGCGCGAGCTCTCGCCGCGCTGTGCGGTCTGGGCGGAGCCCGGGCTCGTCGAGCTGGCGGCACAGGAGTTCGAGGACGTGGAGCGGATGGTGAGCACCTGCGAGTCGCTCTACGGCCCCTATCGCTGGGGGCGTTACGACGTGCTGGTGCTGCCGCCCTCGTTCCCCTTCGGGGGGATGGAGAATCCCTGCCTGACCTTCGCGACGCCGACGATCCTCGCGGGCGACAAGTCGCTCGTGGCCTTGATCGCGCATGAGCTGGCGCACTCGTGGTCGGGCAATCTGGTGACGAATGCGACCTGGCGCGACTTCTGGCTGAACGAGGGCTTCACGGTCTACGTCGAGCAGCGGATCGTCGAGGCGATCTTCGGGGCGGAGCGCGCGCGGGCGGAGACGCAGAATGGGATCACGCAGCTCGAGAGCGAGCTCGCGAGCCTGCCCGAGGGGGATCAGCGGCTGCATCTGGAGCTCAGCGGTCGCGACCCCGACGACGCGATGACCGCCGTCGCCTATGACAAGGGCGCGGCCTTCCTCCGCCGCCTCGAACTCGCCTTCGGCCGCGCGCGCTTCGACCGCTTCGTGCGCGCCTGGTTCGACGAGCACGCGTTCCGCAGCCTGACGACCGAGCAGTTCCTCGCCTTCCTGCAGACGCGCCTGCTCGACTCCGACCGAAGCGCCGCCGCGGCGATCGACGTCGCCGACTGGGTCCACGGCAAGGGCCTGCCCGCCGACTGCCCGCGGCCGCGCTCGGAGCTGCTCGAGGCGAGCGACGCGGCGCGCGAGCGCTTCGTCGCCGGCGCCTCGGCGGCGAGCCTCGCGGCCGGCGCCTGGTCGACCCCGCAGTGGCTGCGCTTCCTGAACTCGCTGCCGGCGGCGCTGGACCGCGCGCGGCTCGTCGAGCTCGACGAGGTCTACGGCCTCACCCGCAGCGGCAACAGCGAGCTGCTCGCGGCCTGGCTCGAGCGGAACCTGGCGGCGGGCTACCTGGGCCTCCCCCCCGCGCTCGACGCCCGGCTCGGCGGCTTCCTCCGCGAGGTCGGCCGGCGGAAGTTCGTGAAGCCGCTCTTCGCCGCGCTGGCGAAGACGCCCGAGGGCCTCGTGCGCGCGAAGGCGATCTACGCCGAGGCACGGCAGCGCTACCACGCGGTGACGCGCGGCACGATCGATCAACTGCTCGGCTGGTCAGCGGGCGGCTGATCCTGCGGCGCGTCTTGCGTATCGTCCCGCCGCTCCCGCTCGCTCGTTCCCCCTCATGCAGTACGGCTTCATCCTCGACCACCGGAAGTGCATCGGCTGCCACGCCTGCACGGTTGCCTGCAAGGCGGAGAACGAGGTGCCGCTCGGCTCCTTCCGCACCTGGGTCAAGTACACGGAGATCGGCGTCTTCCCGCAGGTGAAGCGCCACTTCGCCGTGCTGCGCTGCAACCAGTGCACGAAGGCCCCCTGCGTGACGATCTGCCCGGTGAACGCGCTGAGCAAGCGCGCCGACGGCATCGTCGACCTCGACAAGGACGCCTGCATCGGCTGCAAGGCCTGCATGCAGGCCTGCCCCTACGACGCGATCTACCTGAACGAGGACACGGGCGGCGCCGAGAAGTGCCACTTCTGCGCGCACCGCGTGGAGCAGGGGCTGAAGCCCGCCTGCGAGATCGTCTGCCCCGAGGAGGCGATCGTCTCGGGCGACGTGCACGATCCGGAGAGCCGCGTGAGCCGCCTGCTGAAGGAGACCGGCCAGCGCGTCGTGCGGCGCCCCGAGCAGAACACGGGGCCCAACGTCTTCTACCTCGGCATCGACGAGGTCTCGCTCGAGCCCGGACTCGCGCGCGAAGGCGAGGCCTGGCTCTGGTCCGAGCGCCGCCTGCCGGCGCCCGACCTGCCGCCGGACTTCCCCGTGCACCCGACCGCGCGCACCGTGCTCGACGTCGACCACGACGTGCACTGGGGCGGCAAGGTCGCCGCATACCTCGTCACGAAGGGCATCGCCGCGGGCGCGGCCCTGCTCGCGCCCGTGCTGCCCCTGCTCGGCATCCGCGGGCTCGCGGGCGACTGGCTGCCGGAGCTGCTCGCGCTCTGGTTCACGCTCGTCACCGTGGTCCTGCTCGTCTCCGACCTGAAGCGGCCGATGCTCTTCTTCCGCCTGCTCACGCGGCCGAACCTCAGGAGCTGGCTCGTGAAGGGCGGCCTCGTGCTGAGCGCCTTCGCCGCGGTCACGAGCGGCGTGCTGCTCGCGCGCGCGCTCGGCTACGACGACGCGGCCGAGGCGCTGCGCTGGGTGAACGTGCCGCTCGGCCTGCTGACGGCGATCTACACCGCGTTCCTCTTCCAGCAGTGCGAGGGTCGCGACCTCTGGCAGGCGCCGGGCGCGCTCTCCGTGCAGCTCACGGCGCAGGCGCTCATGCTCGGGGCCGGCCTGATCTGGCCCGCCGCCCTCGTGCAGGGCAGCGGCCACGCGCTCTTCCCGCTCGCGATCGCGCTCGGCGCCTTCGTCCACCACGCGGTCGCCGCGCAGAAGCAACGCGGCCCGCACGCGACCGCGAACGCGCGCCAGGCCGCGGCCATCCTGCCGCGCATCCCGCTCGCCCCGGGCCGCGGCGGCAGCGCCTTCCGCACCGGACTCGCGATGACGAGCGCCGCCGGCCTCGCGACGCTCGCGCTCGGCTTCACGCCGCTCGCCGTCGGGATCGCGTTCGCGGTCTGCCCCGTGCTGCTCGCCGGGTTGATGTTCTACGAGCAGGCCTTCGTGCGCGCCGCGCAGCTCCCCCCGCTCTCCTGATCGAGACCCCGATGACGACCGACACGAACGACGGCATGCGGGTCACGCCGCTCGAGAACTTCCCGCCGCCCGAACGCTGGCTCGACTGGACGGAGCTCGATGCGAAGTCCTGGCCGCGGCGCGTGATGCGCAGGTTCACGCTCGTCCCCACCATCTGCTTCAACTGCGAGGCCGCCTGCGGGCTCGTCGCCTACGTCGATCGGGACACGAAGGAGATCCGCAAGGTCGAGGGCAATCCCTACCACCCGGGCTCGCGCGGCCGCAACTGCGCGAAGGGCCCCGCGACGCTCAACCAGGTCAACGACCCCGACCGCATCCTCTGGCCGCTGAAGCGCGTCGGCCCGCGCGGCAGCGGGCGCTTCGAACGCGTGAGCTGGGACGCGGTGCTCGACGAGCTCGCGGGCCGCATCCGCAAGGCGATCGTCGAGAAGCGGCTGACCGAGGTGATGTACCACGTCGGCCGTCCCGGCCACGACGGCTACATCGAGCGCGTGCTGCAGGCCTGGGGCGTCGATGGGCACAACAGCCACACGAACGTGTGCTCGGCGGCGGCGCGGCTCGGCTACACGGCGATGACCGGCTACGACCGGCCCTCGCCCGACTACGCGAACGCGAAGTTCATCCTGCTCATCTCCGCGCACCTCGAGACGGGCCACTACTTCAACCCGCACGCGCAGCGCATCCTCGAGGGCAAGATGGCCGGGGCGAAGCTCGCGGCCGTCGACATCCGGCTCTCGAACACCGCGGGCATGGCCGACTGGTGGCTCGCGCCGCGGCCGGGCACCGAGGCGATGATGCTGCTCGGCTTCTGCAAGCTCGTGCTCGACCTCGGCAAGCAGGACGACGCGTTCCTGCGCACCTGGGTCGACTGGCGCGGCTGGCTGAAGGCCCGGCAGAAGCGCGGCGGCTACGAGGCCTTCCTCGCCGACCTGCGCGCGTACTACGCGGACTGCACGCTCGCGCGCGTCGCGGCGATCACGGGGGTCGCCGAGGCCACGCTGCGCGAGGTCGGCACCGAGCTCGCGAACGCGGGCTCGCGCTTCGCCGCGCACGTGTGGCGCAACGCCGCGAGCGGCAACGAAGGCGGCTGGGAGGTCGCGCGCTGCCTACAGCTCCTCTCCACGCTGCTCGGTGCGGTCGGCACGGTCGGCGGCACGAATCCCAACGCGACGAACAAGTTCGTGCCGCGCCCGCACACGGTGCCCGCGCCGCAGACGGTGTGGAGCGAGCTGCTCTACCCGCGCGAGTGGCCGCTCTCGCACCACGAGCTCTCGTTCCTGTTGCCGCACCTGCTGAAGTCGGGGCGCGGTCGCATCGACACGTACTTCACGCGCGTCTACAACCCGGTCTGGACGAACCCCGACGGCCTCGTCTGGGTCGAGGCGCTGCGCGACGAGGCGCTCGTCGGCTGCCACGCGGCGCTCACGCCGACCTGGAACGAGACCGCGCGCTGGGCCGACTTCGTGCTGCCGATGGGCGTCGCGACCGAGCGTCACGACCTCATGAGCCAGGAGACGCACGCCGCGCGCTGGATCGGCTTCCGCCAGCCGGTGCTGCGCCGCGAGAAGGAGCTCCACGGCGAGACGGTCGAATGGACCTGGCAGGCCAATCCCGGCGAGGTCTGGGAGGAGGACGAGTTCTGGATCGCGCTCTCGTGGCGCATCGATCCCGACGGCTCGCTCGGCATCCGCAAGCACTTCGAGTCGCCGTATCGACCGGGCGAGCGGATCACGATCGACGAGTACTACCGCTGGATCTTCGAGAACTCGGTGCCCGGCCTGCCTGCCGCGGCGGCGGAGCTCGGGCTCACGCCGCTCGAGTACATGAAGCGGCACGGCTGCTTCCTCGTCGAGGACCGCTGCTACGAGGCGCACCGCAAGCCACTCGGCGAGGCGGAGCTCAGCGGGGCGAGCCTCGATACCGAGGCCGGCGTGGCGCGCAAGGGCGACGCGATCCTCGGCGTGCTCGACGAGGCGGGACGGCCCTGCGCGGGCTTCCCGACGCCGAGCAAGCGCATCGAGATCTGGTCGGGCACGCTCGCCGAATGGGGTTGGCCCGAGCACGCCGCACCGGGCTACATCGAGAGCCACGTCGACGAGGCACGGCTCGACCGCAGCCGCGCCGAGTTCGTGCTCGTCTCGACCTTCCGCCTCCCGACGCTGATCCACACGCGCTCGGCGAACTCGAAGTGGCTGAGCGAGCTCTCGAACACGAACCCCGTCTGGATCCATCCGAGCGATGCGGAGCGCCTCGGGATCGGCGCGGGTGATCTCGTGCGCGTCTCGACGCGCATCGGCCATTACGTGAATCGGGCCTGGGTCACCGAGGGCGTGCGGCCCGGCGTCGTCGCGTGCAGCCATCACATGGGGCGCTTCAAGCAGCGCGGCGACGAGCACGGCGTGAATCGCTGGCAGCAGCACGAGAGCGACATGCAGGAGACGGCGCCCGGGCAGTGGCGCATCCGCCGCACGGCGAGCGTCACCGCGTTCGACAGCGCCGATCCCGACAGCCGCCGCGTGTGGTGGCGCGAAGGCGGCGTGCACCAGAACTTCACGTTCCCCGTGCAGCCCGACCCGATCTCGGGGATGCACTGCTGGCACCAGAAGGTCACGGTCGAGAAGGCGGCGCCCGGCGACAGCTACGGCGACACGGTCGTCGACACGCGGGCCTCGATGCGCGTCTTCGAGGAGTGGCTCGCGCGCGCGCGTCCCGCCTCGGCGAAGCTCGGCCTGCGGCGGCCGCTCCACTTCAAGCGCGTCGCGCGGCCGGCCGAGGCCGCCTTCCGCCTGCCCAGATGAGGCTGGCCAGATGAGGCTGCCCAAATGAGGCTGGCCAGATGAGCGGCGGCAAGCTCGCGCGCCTCGCCGCTCGCTTCGGCGAGACGCTGCCCGTCCGGTCCGGCGCCTCGCTCGACGCCGCGCAGCCGCTGCTCGCGCTCGACGACCCGCTCCTCGACGAGCTGCTGGGCGAGCTCCTCGATGCGGAGGGCGAGGCGACGGAACCGCTCGCGGCGCTGCGCGACGAGCTCGCGGCCTTCGCGGAGAGCGATGCACCGATCGCGCTCTTCGCCGACAGCGCGTCGGCGCGCGCGCGGATGCTGCGGGCCACGCGGGCGGCGGCGCGCCCGAACGTGCTCGTGCTCGGCGGCCGTCGCGAGGGTCTGCCGGAGGGCAGCGAGTCCATCCCGTTCGCCGCGCTCGCGACGGCACCCGCGCGCATCGCCGCACTCGCCGACTCGCTCGCGTCCGTCGTGCTCGAGCCGCGCGGCGAGCTGGCCCTGCTGCGTGCGATCAGCGCGGCCTGCCATGCCGTCGGCGCGCGCGTGCTGCTCGACGAATCGCGGACGGCCGGACGCGTCGCCGCGCGCGGCGTGGGCCAGGAGGCCGGTCTCGATGCCGACGCGGTCCTGCTCGGCGAGTCGATCGCGTGCGGCCTGCCCTTCGCCGCGGTGATCGGGATCACCGAGCCCGCGACCCAGGTCCGGCCCTTCGTCGCGTGCGTCGTGCGCGCGGCCCTGCAACGCCTGGCGCTGCGACCCGTGCACGACGAGCTCAGCCGCCGCGGCTCGCGTCTGCGCACCGCGTTCACCGACGCCTGCCGCGCGGCCTCGCTGCGCGCTCGCCTGCTGGGACCTGCGGCGCTCGTCGAACTCGCGTTCGAGACTCAGCAGGGCATCGACGGCGAACGGCTCACGGCGCGCGCGGCGCGCGAGCTCGCGGCCGAGGGTTCGCACGCCGCCCGCGAGATCGCCTGGCCCGCGACGCTCACGCAGGCGGAGGAGGCGCGGCTCGCGCAGCGCCTGCAGGCGCTCGTGCGCCGCATGCAGCAGCTGCTCGTGCAGCACGACTCGTGGCTCGGCGCTGCACTGCCCTGGCCCTTTCCCGATGCCAGGCCCGCGCTGCGCGGCGCGAGCCTCGTGCCGTTCCGCCATCCCAAGGCGACGGCCGCGACGCTCCGCGTCGCCGGCGGAACCCTCGAGCTCGAGCTCGCGGCCGCGGAGCTCGGTCCGGGCGGCGCGGGCGGCTGCTGGCTCCCGTTCCGCCTCACGGGCGACTTCGAGCTGCGGCTGCACTACGCGCTGCGGACCTGGTCGAGCGGCGACGACGCGGCGTGCTTCTCGCTCTTCGCGCAGGCGGAGGCGGAAGCCGTCCAGCACCAGGTGCAGGTCGGCGCGACGCGGAACGGCAACGTGTTCACGACGACGCTCGCCTCTGTCCGCAGCTCGCCGCGCGCCGCTGCCGCACCCGAGGCCTGGCTCTCGCTCGCGCGCCGCGGCGACACGCTCCTCGCCGCCTGCCGCGCGCTCGACGACGAGGCGTGGACGGTACTCGACGAGCGTCGCCCCGTCGCGCGCGAGCCGCTGGTGCTCGGCTGCAGCCTCGCGGCGCGCGGGCGCTGCGGCGGTCTGCAGGTCGCCGTCCTGGCCTTTCTGATCGAGGGCGAGCTCGCGCCGCGTCAGGGCAGGTAGCGCGAGAGCCGCCCGCCGATGCGCGTCGCCACGCCGCGCGGGAGCTTCGACCAGAGGCGTCGCGGCCCTTCGAGCTTCGGATTGCTCGGGTGGAAGTCGGGCAGCTTCGCGCCTTCGTGCAGCAGCAAGAAGTCGTAGTTCAGGCGCTCGGGTTCGAAGCCCATGTGCTCCTTGAACTTCGCGGCGCCGGTCTCGCGGCGGCTGCGGCCGAAGTCGAAGTTGCGGAGTCCGCGTGCGATCGCCCACTCCATGATCTGGCAGTAGGCGAAGTCGGAGACGCCCTTGCCGCGGCTGTCCGCCGAGGAGCCCGAGTAGTAGGCGTAGATCGTGTCCTTCCAGACGAAGGAGAGCACCGCGCACTGCGCGGCACCGCTCTGGTCCTTCACCACGTGGATCACGACCGCGTTGCCGAACTCCTCCTTGAGGTTCTGGAACCAGCGGAGCGGCAGGGACGGCGTGCCGAGGCGGCGCTTCTCCTCCGCGAAGAGCGAGAAGAAGAGCTCGACCTGATCGGTGGTCTCGCAGACGAGGTTGAACTTGTCGCGGGCCCGGCGCACCTCGGCGCGCGCCTTCTTCGGGATCGCGGGCAGCACCTCCTCGACCGTGGCGGGGAGCTGCTTGCGGAACGTGACGTACAGCTCGTAGGGCACGCGCTCGCCCGGCCGCGCCTCGAGGTGTCGCAGCTCGAGGTAGCTCGCGCCGAGACGACGGCCGTACTGCGCGGCCGCATCGAGCAGGGGCTGCTGGAACTCGAGCTCGCGCACGAGCAGACCGCCGTAGACCGCATAGGGCACGGAGATGAGCTGCTTGCCGATGAACGGGCTGCGCACGAAGAAGAGCGGCAGCAGCCCGCACCACGCGCGCCCGCGTTCGCAGACGAGGTAGTGGGCCTGATGGTGGAAGGTCTCCTCCACCACGCGGCGCCAGCCGCTGAGGTGGAAGAAGCTGCCCTGCGGGTGGTCGCGCACGAAGCTGTCCCAATGCGCGTCCTCGCCGGGCAGGAGCTCGCGCACGCGCGTGGGCAGACCGACGGCGGCCGCGGGCGCATCGGCGCCGTTCCCGTCGGCACCGTCACCGGCGGCGACTCGGGCGCCCGACGCGGCCGGCGCGTCGCCGCTCGCACCGGTGCCGAGATGGCGCACGACCCCGTTCGCACCGACCGCCGCGAGGTCCTCGTGCTCCTCGAGCTCCGCGTCCTCGTTCGGCGCGGCCCGGTCCTCGGGCTCACCGCCGAGAACCTCGTCGACCTTGTAGTCCCGCATCTGCCCGGCCTGCGTGAAGATGATGATCTCGCCGATCACGCCGAGCCCGATGAGCTGCACGCCGAAGGCCGCGAGGATCACGCCGAGCACGAAGGCCGGCCGGTTCGCGAGGCTCTCGGCCTCGAAGACCTTCGCGTAGAGCGGCTCCACGCAGAGCGCGACGCCGATCAGGATCGCGAGCACGCCGAGGATGCCGAAGAAGCGCAGCGGCCGCTGCGTGAAGCGCGTGAGGAAGCTGATCGCGAGGATGTCGAGGACGCGGCGCACGTAGACGCCGATGCCGTAGAAGGCGATCGTCCCCCGCTCCTCGCGGTGGCGGACCTTGATCTCGACGACCTTGAAGCCCTGGCGCTGCGCGAGCACCGGCAGGAAGCGGAACAGCTCGCCGTAGACGTTGACCTCCTCCAGGACCTGCCGGCGCATGCCGCGCACGCCGGAGTTGAGGTCGTGGAAGCGGATCCCCATCACGACGCGCAGCACCCAGTTGAACAGCGTCGACTGGAGGCGGTTGAGCCAGGGATCGACGCGCGGGTGACGCCAGGTCGCGACGAAGTCGGCACCGGTCTCGAGCGACTGCACCACCTTGAGCAGGTCCTCGGGCTCGACCTGGTGGTACTGCGGCACGCTGAGGATCAGGCTGCCGCGGGCCCGCGCGGCGCCGGCGGAGAGCGCGATCGACTCGCCGAGGCCGGCGCCCTGCAGACGCACGACCTTCACCGGCAGTTCGGCGGCGAGCGCGTTGAGCGTCTCGAGCACGTTGCGGTGCACGCCGTCGAGCACGAAGACGAGCTCGTACTCGTAGCCGTGCTCGCGGAACGGCGCGGCGTAGCCGGCGGCGAGCGCCCGCACGTCGACCGAGGGGTTGTCGATCGGGATCACCAGCGAGACGAGCTCGCCGGGTCGCTGCGGATCGCTCACCGGGACGCCTCCACCGCCGTGATCGAGACCCGCCGACGGAAGAAGCGCGACGCCTTGAGCTGGAGCTCGGCGATGAATCCGAACATGAACACGTTGAGCGTCAGGAGCGCGAGGATCGCGGCACCGGACAGGTAGATGTCGTCGTAGTCCGACAGGATCTGCCAGGTGCCGTGGTCGAGCTTCACGAACGCGATCGCGAGCAGGAGCAGACCGGCGAGGAAGAGCGGCAGCGCGAGGATGCCGAACCAGCGGATCGGGTGCGCCGAGAACTGGATCAGCATCTTGATGACCACGAGGTCGAGCACGACGCGGAAGATGCGGCTCAGGCCGTACTTGCTCTTCCCGTAGCGACGCGGGTGGTGGCGCACGGGGATCTCCGCGATGCGCGCGCCGAGACCCGCGCCGAGCGCGGCGATGAAGCGGTGCATGTCGGAGTAGAGGTTGAGGTTCCGGATGACCCAGCTCCGGTAGGCCTTGAGCGAGCAGCCCGTGTCGTGGATCGGCACGCCGGTCGCCCAGCGGATGAGCTGGTTCGCGATCATCGACGGCAGGAGGCGCGTGACCATCGCGTCCTTGCGGTGGCGACGCCAACCGCACACGACGTCGTAGCCGGCGTCGAGCCGCTCGAGCAGGCGCGGGATGTCGGCCGGATCGTTCTGCAGGTCGCCGTCCATCGAGACCACGCGTCCGCCGCGCGCGGCCGCGAAACCCTGCGCCATCGCGGCGGTCTGGCCGAAGTTGCGGCGGAAGAGGAAGACGCGCAGGTGCGGGTCGTCGGCGGCGAGCCGGCGCAGGGCATCGCGCGTGCCGTCGGTGCTGCCGTCGTCGACGACGAGGAGCTCGTAGCGGCCGCCCCAGGCGCGCAGCGTCTGCGTGAGCGCCTCGTGCAACGCGACGATGTTCTGCACCTCGTTGTAGACGGGCACGACGACGCTGAGCGTCGGCGCGGCGCTCGCGCGCTGCTTCCTGGCCGCGGATCGTGCCTTCGTCATCGGGTCGTTCGGAGGGAACCGCGCAGGATAGCCGCTCAGTCGAGCACCTTTCGCCATGCGATCCCGATCAAGTTGCGGACACGAGGCCGCGCACGACGGCCGCGAGCGCGAGACCGAGGACCGCGGCGAGCGCGCCGAGAGGAACGAGGGACCGGGCGCGCCAACGCCGCGGGCGCGGGCCCGGCAGGATGACCGCGAGCGGTGTCGGTTCGGGCGGCGACAGGACGAGCCGCTCACCGGGCAGCTCGGGCAAGGCGCTCGGCGCGGTGAGCGGCTCCTTCGCCGGGCTGCCCTTCCACTCCCGGTGGAGACGCAGCGCGGCGGGTCCGCGCGTCGGGACGGGCCGCGCGTCTCCCGCCAGGAGGGTGAAGGGCGGCGATGCGATCGCCGCTTCTCCGTCGTCTGCTTCCGAGAGGCCCGCCACGTTGTCCCTCTTCGGCCGTCGACCGACCGGGGATGTACCCTTGGTCATGCCCTCGGCCCCGCGCATCGCCCTCGTCTCGGACCGGGACGGGGAGCTGTACCGCGCGCTCCGCGCGAGCTTCGCCGGGGCGCGGCTCGAGGTCTTCGAGGACGCCGCGCGGTCCTTCGAGGCGCTCCGCACGCTCGCACCGGCGATCCTCGTCCACGGCGCGCCCGAGGACGCCGAGGAGCTCGGCGTGCTGCGCGTGCTGCGCGCGGCCCTGCCCGGCACCGCCCTCGTGCTCGCCGCGCACCGCGAGCACGAGCTCGTCGCCGCGCGCCACGCGGAGCGCCTCGGCGCGCGTCTGCTGCTGGCACCCTTCACCCAGGCCGGACTCGCCGCGGCGATCGCCGCCGCGCGGCGCGGCCCCGACCTGCCGGGTCCCGACGCCCATCTCGATCTCCTGCGCGGCATCGCCGACGAGATCAACAACCCCCTGCTCGCGGCGGGCGGTCAGCTCCAGCTCGCCGAGTGCCTGCTCGAGCCGCGGCGCGACGCCGACGCGCTCGCGCGCCTGCGCGCCGCCCGCGCGGAGCTCGACCGCATCGCACGGAGCATCCAGCGCATCGCGCTGCTCGCGCGCGTGCGCGGCCTGCGACACCCCCTGCCGGCCTTCGACCTCGTGGCGGCGCTCGACGAGCTCTTCGCCGAGCCCGAGTTCGCGGTCCGCGCGGCGGACCGCTTCGTCCGGGCCGCGGACCTGCACGCCGGCGAGGCGATCCCGCCGATCGCCGCGGATCGCGACAGTCTGCCGTCGGCCCTGCGCCTCTTCCTCGAGGCGAGCGCCGCGCTGGCCGGTCGAACGCCGGCCGCGCTGACGTTGCAGGGGACGCCCGAGTCCGTGCGGCTCGTGGTCCGGATCGAGAGCGACGCCGCGCGCGCGCTCGCGCCGCAGGACGCCTTCGAGCCCTACCACCTCGCCAGGGTGCTGCGCGGCACCCCCCACGGGCTCGCGCTCTTCCTCGTGCAGTCGGTGGTGCACGCCCACGGGGGCGCGGCCCTCGCCGAGCGCGAACCGGGCCTGGGCCTCGTCCTCCGCCTCGAGTTGCCCCGGGTCGCGCCCGGCGCCTGAGCGCGCGCGTCCCAGCCGGGTGAGGTCCGCTCAATCCGACGCTCGCCGTCGTTCGATAGCCACAGCGTCCGGATTTCCGGACGGTGTGCGATGCGCGTCATCCTGATCGCCGATCCCGACCCCGAGACCGCCGCCGCGCTCGCCGAGAGCGCGCGCCGGCGCGACCTCGAGCTCGTGCGCGTCGGCGGCGCCGACGCGGCGCTCCGCGTGCTCGGCGAGCGCGACGTCGACCTCGTCGTCGCCGACTGGCACCTGCCCGGACTCGGCGGCTTCGAGCTCCTCGCCGAGCTCTTCGCGCGCAGCCCGGAGAGCTCGGTGGTGTTCTGCGCCGCGTTCGGCACCGTCGAGGACGCCGTCGAGGCGCTGCGCCGCGGCGCCCGCGACTTCCTCTGCAAGCCGTTCACCGCCGAACAGCTCGGGCTCGCGGTGGAACGCGCGCTCGACAGCGCGCGGCTCGTGCGCGAGAACCGCTCGCTCCGCCGGGCGCTCGACGAACGCGTCGGACTCGATCGGGTCATCAGCCAGGACCCGCGCATGCAGCGCATCGCGAAGGTGGTGATGGCGGTCGCGCGCACGCGCTCGACGGTGCTGCTCACCGGGGAATCGGGCACCGGCAAGACGCTCGTGGCGCGCGCCATCCACCGCGCGTCGGACCGCGCCGAAGGCCCCTTCGTCGAGGTGAACTGCGGTGCCCTGCCCGAGACCCTGCTCGAGTCGGAGCTCTTCGGCCACGTGCGCGGCTCGTTCACGGGCGCCGTCAAGGACCGTGCGGGCAAGTTCGAGGAGGCGCGCGGCGGCACGATCTTCCTCGACGAGATCGGCACGGCCTCGCACGGCCTGCAGGTCCGGCTCCTCCGCGTCCTCCAGGACCGCGTCGTCGAGCGCGTCGGCGAGAGCAAGAGCCTCCCGGTCGACGTGCGCGTCATCCTCGCGACGAACGTCGACCTGAAAGCCGAGGTCAAGGCCGGCCGCTTCCGCGAGGACCTCTACTACCGGATCCACGTCATCACCGTCGAGATGCCGCCGCTCCGCGAGCGGCGCCTCGACATCCCGCTGCTCGCCGAGCACTTCCTCCGTCGCTTCACCGGCGAGAACCAGCGCGCCGTGCGCGGTTTCACGCCCGCCGCGATGGCGAAGCTCGTGGCCGCGTCCTGGCCGGGCAACGTGCGGCAGCTCGAGAACGTCGTCGAGCGCGCGGTGGTGCTCTGCGAGGGCGACGAGATCGACGCGCACGATCTGCCCGCCGAACTCGAAGCCCTGCCCGGCGGCGATCCGCCGAGCCCGGAGTCGATGCTCGCACCGAGCGACGCCCTCCTCCCGCTCAAGGTCGCTCTCGAGGGACCGGAGCGCGCGATCATCGAACGCGCGCTGCGCCACTTCGGCGGCAACCGCGAGCGCGCGGCCGAGAGCCTCGGCATCAACCGCAGCACCTTGTTCTCGAAGATGCGCCGCCTCGGCATCCACGAGCCGCGTTCCCAGGCCCCTTCGCGGCGCTAGCATCCACGCCCTCGATGTTCCGACGCTCCCTCAGACTCCTGCTCGCCTGCGTGATGCTCGTGCTCGCGCTGGTCGTCGGGTACGCGTTGCTGGGCTTCTCCGGTCCCGAGGCGACGCTCGAGGCCGCCCGCCAGGAGTTCGCCGCCGCGCGCTACGCGAAGTGCGTGCGCCTGCTCGATCTCACCGAGTCCTCGCTCGGGCCGCGCACCGACGTCGCCCTGCGCCGTGAACTGCTCGACCTGCGCCGGCTCGCCCACACCGAGACGGGCAACTGGCTCCCCGCGCTCCGCGACGTGCGCAAGCTCCGCGAGATCGACCCCGAGGACCTCGATCTCGCGCGTGCGGAGATCGAACTCGCGATCCGCTCCGGCGACCCCGAGACCGGCCTCGCGCTCGCCGAGAAGTTCCTGGTCGACCACCCCGACGACGGCGCGGTCCTCGGCTTCGCCGGCATCGCGTGCCAGGCCCGCTACCAGGAGCTCATCGCCGCGATCGTGCAGGAGCTCGGCAGCCAGCTCGATCCCACGACGAAGGAGCTCGCCTTCGCCGCGCTGCGGAGCTGGCTCTACCGCGATCCCTCCGATCCGCTCGCGGGTCTCGGGCTCGAGCGCTTCAACCAGGTCCTGGGCGCGAGCCGTCCCGACCTGCTGATCAACGCCGCGAACCGCCAGTCGCTCACGGCGATCCACAGCCTCATCGCGAAGTCGCAGGGCTTCTTCCGGCGGGCGCTCGAGGCGAAGGACGCGCCGATCGAGGCCTATTCGGGCGTCGCCTACTCGATGCAGCAGGGCGAGCGGACCGACGACCAGCAGTGGCTGGCCGAGCTGTTCATCCACCGCTTCGAGACGGTGCACGCGCTGCGCGCCGCGATCGACCTCGCGAACCTCCACCTGCAGCACGGCCGCTGGCAGGCGGTCGTCGAGGTGTCCGAGCGCTTCCTCCCGCGCGGCACCTGGTCGCAGCGGCTCGAGGAAGGGCGCCTCGATGCCAGCGTGAAGGAGATCTACCTCGCGACCGCGCGTGCGCTCGATCAGCTCGGCGACGCGACGCGCATCCGCACGCTCGCCGCGGAGGTCGAGGCGATCGAAGCCGACGGCCGCATCAGCCTCGCACCGGAGAGCCTGTGGATCCTCGCGATCGACGCACGGCGCCGCGATGCCCGCGCCGATGCGCTGAAGCTGCTCGGCGAGTACGAGCGCGAGCTCATGGGGCTGCCGCAGGAGCCCATCGTCGTCGAGCGGCGCATCCGCGCGTTCGACGAGCGCATCGCCCTCGCGAAGCGACAGAACTGGGGACAGCAGTTCTTCGAGTACAGCTACCGCACGCTCGCGATCCTCGACCCGACCAGCCCGAAGCGCTACCTCGACCAGACCTACTTCCGCATCCAGAGCAACGACCCGCTCGGCGCGCTGCTCGACGTGCGCAACGCGCTGCGCGTCGCGGCGCAGGACGAGGAGGTGCTGCGCGCGCAGGCGCTGGCGACCGACGAGTCGCTCAAGAAGAGCGATCGCCACGCCGAGGCGCAGTTCGCGCGCTGCACGCAGCTCGAGATCCTCGTGCCGGATGCGCCCGACGCGCTGATGCCGCTGATCGCGGAGATCGCGCTGACCCAGAAGCGCCCCGACATCGCGCAGAGCTGCGCCGAGATCGCGATCAAGCGCTTCCCCTGGGCGCGTTGGCCGCGGCACATCCTCTGCCGCGCCCTGCTCGACCGGAACGAGCCGCTCGCCGCCGAACGCGCCGCGAGCGAGCTGCTCTCGTTCCACGACGGCGACCCGCAGGGGCTGCTCGACCTGCGCGAGGCGCGCATGGCGCTGGACCGCCCCTACGACGACCTGCTGCGCCGCTTCCTGCTCTCGAGTCGCCGCGACGGCATCGTCGCCGCGGCGCTGCTCCGCCGCGCGGCCTCGCGCGACGAGCTCGCGCTCGCGAACCACTTCGCGGGCACGGTCGATCGCTTCTTCCGCGACGAGCCCGAGGCGCTCCTCGCGGTCGCCGACGTGCAGGAGCGCAACCTCGAGCTCGAGAAGGCGCGCGACACGTTGGCCGAGGTCGGCCGCATGACGATCGCCACGCGACCGGCGATCTTCGCCCGCAGCTACGACCGCTACGCCGTCATCTGCGCGAAGCTCAAGGTCCCCGAGCCCGAGCTGCAGGCGATGGTCGAGCGGCTCCTCGTGCTGCACGAGCAGGAGACCGAGCGCCTCACGAGCCTCGCGGAGCAGTTCTTCACCGCCGGCCAGGCGCGCTGGGCCTACCTGCTGCTCACGCCGGTGATCAACGAGGACGTGCACCGCGAGAAGCGCTCCGGGCACCAGTACCTCCTCGCCGGCCGCATCGCGTTGACGCTCGGTCTCGACAGCGCGGCCGAGGCGCACTTCACGCGGGCCCTCGCCTTCCAGGACGGCGTCGGCGCGAGCCGTGACCTCGCGCTCCACCTCCTCGCCAGCGGCCGTCCGCTCGACGCGCAGAACAGCTACTGGGAGTCGGAGGTCAGCGACCTCGTCTCCGCCAGCCTCTTCGCGCGCTTCGGCGGCGCGAAGCTGCTGCCGGCCGTCGGCTGGGTCCGTCGCCGGCTCGAGACCGCCCCCGCCGACCTGCCCACGCTCGTGCTCGCCGCGCTCCTGCGCATCGAACGCGGCGTTCCCAACCCGGCGGCGGACCTCGCCCAGCGCGCGTATCCCGAGCTGCTGGACGTGATCACGTTCCTCGATGCGCAGGGCTTCGAGGCCCACGCGCAGCGGCGCCTCGAGGTCCTGCTCGCGAAGTCGCCGAACGATCCGATCGCCCTCACCCTGCAGGCGCGCCTGCTCGCGCGCAACGGCCAGCCCGACGCCGCGCTGCAGACCTTGCAGCGCGTGATCCAGGACGCACCGCTGCTCGTGCCGGCGTACGACGAGGCGGCGCGCATCATCGACTCGACCGGAGTCAGCGTGCTGGGCGGCGACGTCCTCGAGACGTCCTTCGTCCGCCCGGAGCTGCTCGCGAGCGGGCTCTCGACGCCGAGCATGGTCGCCCTGGCCACCAAGCGGCACGTCAGTGCGCTCGTGAGCCAGATCGGCGGTCGCGTCGAACGCGCCGAGGAGCTCGCCGGGGTGTGGATCGCCTCGGCCGCGAGCGGTGCGATCGGTCTCCAGCAGATCGAGCTGCTCGGCTTCATCGGTCGACCCGACCTCGCGCTGCGGCTCGCCGACGCGGTGGAGCCGCACGTCGCGGCCGAACAGCTCCCCCGCTTCCAGACGACCTACTTCCTGCTCGCCGACCTGGCGCTCCGCACGAAGCCCGACGAGGCGCTGGAGAGCCGGGTCCGCAACCACGCGGAGGAGATCATCCGCGCGGCCGGCCCCAACGGCGCCGTCGTGAACTACCTGATCGACCGCGAGGTCGCGCTCCGCGGTCCGCTCGTCGGTTCGCGCGAGGAACCGCGCCTGCGCCGCATCGCGCTGCTCCTCGATCAGCTCTTCGTCAAGCTCCGCAAGGGCACCGACGAGGCCAGCGAACTGACCATGGAGCGCTCGCTGCGCCGCTATGCGGAGCTGCACGGCCGCGCCGCGGCGCTCGAGATGCTCGACGAACGCCTCGAGGCCGAGCCGACGATCCTGTCGCTCTGGGTGCTGCGCGCCGAGTGGCTCGTGGCCGAAGGCGAACCGAAGGCCGCGCTCGAGAGCCTGCGTTGGAGCTACGACTACCTGCCGCAGCACGATCTCGCGCTGCACTGCGTCGAGCTCGCGGTGCGCCACGGCGAGTTCGGCGACGACGACCGCGCGGCCTTCGCGCGCCTCCGCGAGGTGCCGGCCCTCGGCGAGACGCCGCGCGCGCGCTTCGTCGCCGCGCTCATCGCGGTGCGCGACGCCGAGTACCAGAAGGCCGCCGAGCTCTTCGCGGGCGGTGCCGAGGCCGCGGATGGCGCGCAGCTCTACTTCCGCGCCTTCGCGCTGCTCTGCCTCGATCGCGCCGCCGACGCGAAGGCCTCGCTCGACGAGCTCGTGCGCCGCTATCCGGAGAGCCCGCTCACGTCGAGCTCGGCCCACTTCGCGCGCCAGCTCTCGCACTGAGCGAGCGCCTCGGCGAGACCGACGAAGCGGAAGCGCGCGAGCAGCCGGTCGAGCTTGGGCAGCGTGCGCGCGAGGTTCACGTAGTGGCGGAAGCCCCGCAGCCCGCCGACCTTCACGCGCGGCTGCTCCGGATCGACCTCCCAGGGATGGAGATACACGCATCCCGGCCAGCCTTCGGCGGCGGCCTGACGCAGGCCGCGCTCCATCACCCAGAGCGGGAAGAGCCGCAGATAGCCCCCGCCGCCGACCGGCACGCGACGCCCCAGGATCCGCACGGTGAGCGGTGGGAACTCGGCGAGCTCCCCCTGGGCGGTGCGCAGCCGATAGGGCCGCACGGGCGCCCCCTGGATGCCGTAGTCCGGATGCGTGACCGGGTAGATGGAGCTGTCGAGCACGTAGCCCTCCTCCGCGAGGATCGCCGGGGCCCAGAGCGTGCGCGACGTGATCGACCAGGTGCAGGCGCGGAAGCTGACCGGTGCGCGGCCCGTGAGCTCGCCCAGCACGCGGGCGGTCCGACGCAGGTCCTCGCGGAAGCCCTCGGGCCCGAGTTCGTCGAGCACGCGGTGGTCGTAGCCGTGCGACCCGATCTCGTGGCCCGCTGCGGCGATCTCGCGGACGAGCTCGGGCACGCGCTCCGCGACCCAGCCCAGCACGAAGAAGGTCGCGCGCGCTCCGCGTCGGGCGAAGAGCTCGAGGAGGCGCCGCGTGCTCGCGGCACAGCGCAGCTCGAGCTTGTCCCAGTCGGCACGGTCGACGTGACGGGCCAGGTTCAACACCTGGAACCAGTCCTCGACGTCGACCGAGAGCGCGTGGGCGAGCGGTGGCGTGGTGGCGGGCGGATTCATCGCAGTTGGTCGAAGACGGCGGGGACGAGCGTCTGCAACGCGGCGCGGCAACGCTCGTCGGCCGCGGCCACGCCGTCCTCCCCGACCCAGGTCTCGACGCGGATCAAGGCACCCGTCAGATCCTGCCGCAGGAGCGCGCGCGGCGCGTGGTGGAGGAAGAACTCGAGGTACGAGCCCGTCGCGAAGCGCGGCGGCGCCAGGTAGGCGTAGTGGCTCAGGTACTCGAGCCGATAGCGGCGCGAGAAGAGCCGCAGGCGACCGAGCTCGAAGCGCTCCGCATCGAGCGCGAGCGTCGCGGTGCCGTCCTCCACCAGCGTCATGTCGTCGCCCCTCAGACAGGTGTCGGGCGCGTGCACGCTCTTCCAATTCGCGCCGTGATAGACGACGTAGACGAAGACCTGACCCTGCGGCGCGCGGTAGGTGCGCAGCACCGCGTCCCGCGTGCCGAGCGCCTCCGCGAGCTCGTCGGTGATCGGGCTCTCCGCGACCATCGCGTACGGACCGAGCCGCTGCGGCAGCTCCGCCGCACGGCGCCGCTCCGCACCGCGCGGGCGGTCGATGGCGAGCCAGAGACAGAGCGGCGCGATCAGCCACAACAGGATCGAATGGCGCAGGAGCGAGCGCATCAGGATCGCCTCCTCTTCGACAGGACCGCATCGAGCGCGAGCAGGGCCGCGAGGTCGATGACCCACTCGAAGAGGTTCGCGAGGTCGTGCCCGGTGCCGAGCGCGGTGGGCACGCCGCAGTACCGCGCGATGACGCAGATCATCGCGATCCGCAGCGCATTGGTGACGACCGCGATCGGTGCCGCGGCGAGCAGGATCACCCAGCGCCGTGCGCCGCGTTGCTCGCCGAAGAAGAAGGCGAAGACGTAGCCGAGCGTGACGAGTGCGAGCAGCGAGCGGAGCCCCGAACACGCATCCGCGACCGGCAACGTGCCCTCGAGGCCGTGGAAGGCGATCGACGCGCGGTCGCGCAGGCCGTCGGCACCGAAGACGTTCGCGATCGCGAGCCCGGCCTCGATCGCGATCTCCTTCAGCTCGAACGCGACGCGGCCGCTGGCGACGAGCGGCAGGGGGACCACGAAGGGCAGGAGCCCGAGCACCGGCAGCAGGCGACGGAAGCGCGGCCCACCCTCGGTGAGCAGCACCGCGCCCGGCACGCTGAGCACGAGGCTCGCCGCGCTCAGCGAGTCGATCGCGAGCGCTGCGCCGGCCAGGTGCATGAGGAGTCCGGGACCGAGCAGCCACCAGGCGCGGGGTTCGACCTGCGCGTCGAGCTGCGTGAAGCGGCGCCGATGCCACGCGACCCAGAGCACCGCGAGGCTGACGACGAGCGGCGCGTACTCGTAGTACGCGTCGCGGAAGTGCCAGGTCCCCCAGATCCACGGCCAGGTCGCCCCGTAGGCGAGCACCAGCGGCAGGTAGACCGTGGGCAGGCGCTTCATGGTCGCTGTGCCCCGCCGGCGGCGAGGCGCTCGTACGCGGCGATCACGCGCTTCGCGTTGCCGCGCCAGGTCCAGTCGTTCGCGACCAGGTCGCTTCGGCCGCGCTCGCCGATGCGGCGCGCGGCGTCGCGATCGACGACGAGCCGCGCGGTGGCCGCGCGGAGCGAGTCGGCGTCGCCCGGCACGAAGAGCACGCCGTTCCGGCCGTCGACGACCAGCTCCTCGAGGTTCGGCTGCTTCGGGCAGAGCGTCGGCACGCCGGCCGCGAGCGAGTCGAAGAGCTTGAGCGGCGACGCATAGCGGTTGATCGCGGGGATCAGCGCCGCGTCGAACGCACACACGTGGCCGGGGAGCAGCTCGCCCGGCACCGCGCCCAGCACGTGCACCCGCCCGGTCACGCGCAAGCGCTCCGCGGCGGCCTGCACCTCGGAGAGGGCCGGTCCTTCGCCGACGAGCACGAGGTGCAGCGACGCGAACTCGGGCCGTGCGAGCATCTCGACCGCGAGATCGAGCCGGTGCCAGGGTCGCATGTAGCCGACGACCCCGAGCGCGAACGCGTCCGCGCCGATGCCGAGCTTCGCGCGCAGCGCACGGCCGGCGGCGTGCGCCGCCTCGCCGTAGCGCGCGGGCACGGCGCCATTCGGCACCACGACCGTGCGCTCCGCGCGCGCGCCGAGCTCGATGCAGATGCCGCGCAGCACCTCGGTCACGGCGAAGACGACGTCTGCCCCGGCGAGCACGCGGCGCTCGGTCGCACGCGCGCGGCGCGGGAAGCGCAGCAGCCCGAGCGTCGCCATCTCGTCGACGAAGGGCGAGTTCACCTCGAGCAGGAGCGGCACGCCGAGCGCGTGCGCGGCGCGCAGGCCGGAGTCGCAGTGCAACGCGTGGCGCTCGTAGATGAAGTGCGGGCGGAACGCGTGCGCCGCGCGCCGCAGGCGTGCCGCGCCCTGAGCTCCGTACGCGATCTCGAGCAGCTCGATCGCGACGCGCGGCAGGCGCAGCTTCGTCCACAACCCGCCGCCGCGACGCGCGCCCGGCGACGCGGTGGCACCCGCCGACGGCCGCGCGCCGGTCTTCTGCACGAGAGCGCACTCGAGGACCTCGTGGCCCTCCTCACGCAGCGCCTCGATGAGCTCGCGCACGTGCACCGCCTGGCCATCGTCGGCGCGGATGCGGTGGTGATAGAGGATGCGGTAGCCGCTCATGCCGCGAAGGCCTCCTCGAACGCGGCCGAGAGCGCGGCGATCGGCTCGTCCCAGGAGAAGCGCCGCCCCCAGGCGGCGATGCGCTCCGCGTCGCGCGGCATGCCGAGAACGCGCGCGACCTCGCGCGCGAGGGCCTCGGCGTCGCCGACGCGCACGAGGGCCCCGGCCACGGGCGAGGCCAGGAGCTCCGGCACGGCCCCGACCGGCGTCGCGACCACGGGCACGCCGCTCGCGAGCGCCTCGGTGACGACGTTCGGCCAACCCTCGCTCTCCGAGGGCAGCACGAGGAGATCGGCAGCCTGCAGGAGCGTCGCGACCTCGTCGGGCGAGCGCGCGCCGAGCAGGTGCAGGCGCCCCGGCGGCGCGAGATTCACGAGCACCTCGCGCTCGGGGCCGTCCCCGGCGACCGCGAAGTGCACCGCCGCCGGCAGCTTCCGCAGCGCCTGCGCCATCACGTGGAAGCCCTTGCCGCGGACGAGGCGACCGACGCCCACGACCAGCGCACCCGCGCTCGGGAGACCGAGCCGCTCCCGCGCGAGCGCCTGGTCGCCGGGCCGGAAACGGGCGAGGTCGACGCCGTTGCGCACGAGCGCGACGCGCCCGTCGGGCAGCCCGGCGAGTTCGGCGAAGCCGCGCCGCAGCGGCTCACCCACCGCGAAGAGCCGCCTTGCGCCCGCGGCGACCGCGCGGATCTGCGCGGCGATGCGCGGGTCCTTGCCGAGGACGTTCACGTCGCTGCCGCGCGCCGTGACGAAGACCGGCACGCCGAGCTCGGCGCCGAGCCGCAGCGCCGCGACGCCATCGGGATAGACGTAGTGCGCATCGAGCACGACCGGTCGCTCGGCGCAGAGCTTCGCGAGCAGCGCCCGTGCTCCGGCCACCATGCGATCCGCCTGGCGCCGCATCGAGAAGCCGGGGATGTGGCGGTAGCGCGGGTGATGCACGGGCACGCCGTCGACCTGCTCCTGCGCCGGCATCGCCGCGAACGCGCGGTCGATCGCGCGGCGGCGCAGCAGCGCGGGCACCTGCGGCACGGGACACACGACCTGCCACGCGGCACCGGTCGCCGCCGCGACGCGCTGCATCCGCTCCTTCACGAAGAGCCCGTGGCGGGGCATCGCCGCCGACGGGAACAGGTTCGTGAAGGTGACGATCGCGCCGCGTCGGCTCACGTCCACCTCCGCAGGAAGCGTCCGAGGCAGAGGACGGCCCAGAGCAGCTCGCGGTGATCGCGGAGTCCGGAGCGATGCTCGCGGAGACGGGCCTGCACCTGCTGCGTGTCGAGCACCGCGTCGAGGCGCTCGTCGCCGAGGAAGCCCTCGAGCTGGTCGCCGCAGCGACCCGCGAGCCACGCGCGCAGCGGCAGGCTGAAGCCCTGCTTGGGTCGATCGAGGTTCGCGCTGCCGAGGCGCGCGCGCAGGGTCTCGCGCAGGAAGCCCTTGGTCGCACCCCCCATCAGCTTGAGCGCGCTCGGCAGGCGCGCCGCGAGCTCGACCAGCTCGTGGTCGAGGAAGGGCGCACGCACCTCGAGCGAGACCGCCATCGAGGCGCGGTCGACCTTCACGAGGATGTCGCCAGGCAACCAGGTCGCGTAGTCCGTCGCGGCCGCGCGGGCGAGCGGGTCCTGCGCATCGGACGCGTGGTAGGCGGCGCGGATCGCGGCGAGCGGATCGCGCCCGGCGTCGCGCCACGCGGGTCGCAGGAGCGGAGCGAGCTCCTCGGGCAGCACCGCGCTGACCGATCGCGCATAGGCCTCGGCCGGATCGCGCGCGAGGTTCTCGAAGGTGCGCTTGTAGCGCAGGAAGCGCGGCAGCCAGTCGAGCTTCGGATACGCGATGCCGAGCCCCTTCCAGACCGCGCGCGGCAGCAGCCCGCGCACGCGGTTCTCGATCCGATCGAACTTGTAGCGGCGGTAGCCGGCGAAGGCCTCGTCGCCCCCGTCGCCGGAGATCGCGACCGTGACGTGGCGCCGCGCGAGGCGGCTCACGTGGTAGGTCGGCACCGCGCTGCTGTCGGCGAAGGGCTCGTCGAAGGTCGCGTCGAACCAGTCCTGCTCGAGCAGGTCGTCGACCGCCAGCTCCTCCTCGTGCAGCGTCGCCCCGCAGTGCGCGGCCGCACTGCGCGCGTGCACGCGCTCGTCGAGCCGCGGGTCGTCGAAGCCCATCGTGCACGCGACCACGCGCCCGACCCCGACGCGCGCCATGCTCTCCACGACCGCGAAGCTGTCGACGCCGCCGGAGAGGAAGGCGCCGAGCGGGACCTCCGACATGAGGCGGATGCGGACGGCCTCGTCGAACTTCGCGAGGATCGCCTCGCTCCAGTCGGCGACGCTCCGCGTCTCGGTGTGCGCGTGGCTCAGGCGCCAGTAGCAGCGCGTCGTGATGCGGCCGTCGCGCACGGTCATCGAGTGCGCGGCCGCGAGCTTGTGCACGTCGGAGTAGACGGTGCGCGGGTCGGGCACGTAGCGCAGGCAGAGGAACTCGCCGATCCCGCGCGGGTCGAGCTGACGCGAGACGCCACCGTGCGCGAAGAGCGCCTTGGGCTCCGAGGCGAAGACCAGGCGGCCGGCGGTCTCGGTCCAGTACAGCGGCTTCTTGCCCAGTCGATCGCGCGCGCAGAACAGCGTCCGCGTGCGCTCGTCGACGAGCGCGAACGCGAACATCCCCCGCAAGCGCTCGGGCAGGCGCTCGCCCCAGGCGCGCCAGCCGTGCAGCAGCACCTCGGTGTCGCTCTTCGTGCGGAAGCGGTAGCCCGCGGCCTCGAGCTCCTTGCGCAGGTCGAGGTAGTTGTAGATCTCGCCGTTGAAGGTGACCCAGACCTCGTCGGCCCCCATCGGCTGCGCACCCTCGGCGAGGTCGATGATCGCCAGCCGGCGATGCACGAAGCCGTAGCCCGCGCCGAAGCGCGTGCCGGAGCCGTCGGGGCCCCGGTGCGCGATCGCATCACCCATGCGGACGAGCACGCCGACGTCGATCGGCGCGTGCGCGTCGTGCGCGAAGATCCCTGCGATGCCACACATCGTCGCTGCTGTTCCTGTCGGGCTCGGTCGAGATGGAGTCGGTCGGTCGGTGGGGACGCGGGTGCCGGCTCAGCCGGGGCGCGCCCAACGCGGCGCTCCCGGCAGGCCGAACTGCGGACGCCCCCACACGGGGCGGGTGCTCTCGGCGGGCAGCTCGGAGCGCGGCGGCGCGGTGTTCGGGGACGCCGGCGCAGCGGCGAGCGCGGCGGGACCAGCCGGGGCCGTCGCCGTCTGGAACACGTGCGCCCGCACCGTGAACCAGAGCGCGGTCGCGAGGCCCGCGACCTGATAGGTCAGGTCGAAGTGGCCGCGGTTGAGGAAGAAGCCGCCGATGATGAAGCCCAGCATCGAGGCCTCGATCATGTTCGAGTAGCGGATCGCCCACGCCATGTCCCCGTGTCGCTTGGCGATCGCGCGGATGTTGCGCCCGACGAAGAAGACCGAGAAGAGGATCACGAGGAAGAGCGTGATCGCGATCGTGCCGTTCTCCGACCAGATCTGCAGGTAGGAGTTGTGCGTGACGCGGGTGACGACCGGCATGCCGGGGAACACGATCGCCGCGTGCGTCTGGTAGTTGGCCTGGAAGTTCTTGTGGCCGACGCCGAGCAGCGGATGGTGCTTCACCATCGAGAGCGCGATCTGCCACGAGACCAGGCGGCCCTGCACGGACCCGTCCTGCTGGCCGGTGCGGACGTCGTCGATCGTCCGGTAGCGCTCGCGCACGCTCTCGGGCGCGAAGAGCACGAAGGCCGTGAGCAGGATGCCGAGACCCAGGAGCGCGCGGATCAGGCGGCCCGAGCGCCAGGCCATGAAGAGGAACACGGCGCTGAGCGCGAGGAAGCCGCCGCGCGAATGCGTGAGCACGATCGTGACGACCGTGAGCCCGACCGCCGCGAACGACGCGAGGCGCACGAGCTTCCACTTCTCCGCGGCACCCAGGTAGAAGATGAACGGCAGGCACATGACCATGCCGAGCGCGAAGTCGTTGTTGTCCTCGAGCATTCCACCCGGGCCCTGGTGGATCGCCGAACCGCCGGTGGCGATGCCGTGCAGGCCACCCTTCACGCCGAAGAAGCCCAGCGAGATCGCGATGATCCACGCGAGGCCGCGCACGCGGTCCTTCGTGTCGCACTGACCGCTCGTGAAGAGCGCGACCGCGATGATCTTCGTGAACTCGAAGAGACCGGTGAAGATCTCGCCGTCGAACTTCCGCGCCGGGATCGTGCTGACGTAGGTGATCAGCAGGAGCGTGACCATCGCCGTGGTCCGCGTGTCGCGCTTGAAGAAGCGCCGCTCACCGCGCTCGCGCGCGAGGTAGCCGGCGATCATCGTGATCCCGACGTAGAGGCTGAAGCGCATCGTCTGCGCGAAGCCCCAGCAGAGATCCTGCGGGCGCATGTAGGCGAGCCACGTGAAGACCAGGAGTCCCACGTAGGGCCGCCGGAAGCAGATCGGCAGGCTGGCCAGGACCGCGAGGAAGACGACGAGGTCGCGCATCGACCGTCCGTCACTTCGCCTTGTCGACGCCGAGCACGCGGTCGAGCGCCTGCAGGACGATCGGCGGCAGGCTGGTCGGGTTCACGTAGTAGACGGTGACCAGCGAGAGCGTCAGCACGACGAAGGTCGCGGCGACGAGCGAGACCCGGCGGCGGTGGCGCACGGTGCGCGATCGCTCCTCGGCGGTCTCGAGGTGGGCCATCATCCCGAGCACGGGGACGCCGAGCGCGTAGCCGACGTCGTCGACCGTCTTGAAGGTCGAGCGGATGAAGTCGAGCAGGAGCACGAGGCCGATCGCCGCGGCGAGGCCCACGATGCTGCCGGCGAGGGCGACGAGGAGGAAGCCCGGCTCGGTCGGTGCCGGCGGCACCACCGCCTCCACCTGCTCGAAGGGCTCGCCGGTGCGCGTGCGCTCGAAGCGCGCGTGCTGCTCGATCTCCGCGAGGACGGCCGCCGTGTGGCGCTCCTCGAGGACGCGCTTGTCCTGGAGGAGGCGCTCGTAGCCGGCGTACGCGATCGTCACGCGGCGCCCCTCGGCCTCCGCCTCGTCGCGGCTCTTCTTCGCGTTCTCGATCGCGACCTTGAGGTCGTCGAGGCGCCCCTGCAGCTTGCGGTGCTGCTCCTTGAGCTCGGCGAAGCGCGGATTCGGCACCAGGTACTGCCCCGGCGCCGAGCCATCGACGGAGCCGCCGAGCAGCTCGGTGATCTGGCGCTCGATGCGCTCGACGTTCTCCGCGGCGTTGCGTTGCGCGGCCGAGCCGACCCGGCGGGTCGTCGCGATGAACTTCTCGCGCTCGAGTTCCTCGCGCAGGTGATCGATCTGGACCTGGGTCTGCGAGTCGAGCGTCCGCTGGACCTGGTTGTTCGGCAGCACCGCCGGGACGCTGCCGTCCGAGAGCTGCTCGGAGATCGCCTTGTGCTCGCGGTCGGCCGTGAGCCGCTCCTGCTCGAGCTCGCGGATCCGTTCGGTCTCCTCGCGCACGCGCGTCGCGAGCGTGCCCTGCTCCGAGGCGATCCAGGCGGTCGGCTCGACGTTGGCCTGGATCCGGTGTTCGTACTGGTAGGCCGTGATCTGCTCGAGCTTCGTGTCGAGGGCCTTGCCGGCATCGCGCACGGCCGAGGCCGCGCGCGTGTTGGCGTCGTGCGCGTCGCGCTCGAGGCCGCGGTTGATGTCCTCGATCCAGATGCGACGCAGGGTGTTCGCGAGCAGGGCCGCGCGCTCGCCGTCGAGGTCCCGCACCTCGATCCCGATGTTGACGTAGCCGTCGGGGTTCGGGGTCGAGGTCATCACCTTCGTGCGACCCTCGAGCCGCGCGATCGCCTCGAGGCGATCGATCGCCGCGGGGTTCGTGCCGATCAGGTTCAGCTTCTCGAGCGCGGCGGGGATCGTCTGCGGGATCGTCAGCTCCGCGTTGTTCACCTTCGCGAACATGGGGTCGCGCGCCGTGCGCGACGACGGATCCGCGGCCCCACCCTTGTAGGTGATCATCGTCTTCGCGATGTAGTACCGCGGGATGAAGAAGGCCACGACCGCGCCGACCAGGAGCCCGACGAGGCTCATCGGGATCACCTGCCAGCGCCGACGCTTGACGAGGTCGACGTAGCGGGCGAACGAGATCGGCGGGATGTCGAGCTGGTTCACGATCAGAATCCGCGGTAGCCGCCGCCGCCGCTGAACAGGAGCTGGTTCTGTTCGTCGTAGACGAGGTAGTCGTAGGTCGCGCGGAACCCGGCGACACCGAAGGCCGCGCGAGTCACGGCACCGATCGGCTCCACGAGCTTCTCCATGAAGCGCGCGATGTGGCCGAGGAAGGTCGGCGGGATGTAGACGATGTCGTTGTGATCGATCGGCAGGTTGTACGTCGTGTTGCCGGTGTCGATGATCTCGCGCAGGTTCACGTAGACGACGAGCGGGTCCTGCGCATCGGGCTTGATGAGTCGCACGCGGCCGAGGTTCGCGAGCAGCGTGATGCGCGAGCGCGCGATCACCTCGAGGAGCGTCAGATCGCCGTGCACCATCGGCACCCAACGCGCGCCGCCCTCGACCTCGCCGAAGAGGTAGAAGCCCTTCCCGGTGGAGAAGATGCGCGCCTCGACCTCGATCGGCGTCGTGAAGACCGCGCCGAGCAGCTCGGTGATCTGCGCCGAGAGGTCGGTCTCCTTCCGACCGAGCACGTAGACCGGCCCCACGTAGGGCACGTAGATCGTCCCGTCGATCGCGACCGGCTGGGTCTGGGTGAGCAGGTAGAGCTGCTCGTGGCCCGGCAGGCGGTAGATGTTCGGGTCGATCAGGAACTGGATCTCGTCACCACCCGCGACGAAGTTCTCGGCCCGGGCATTGCCGTCGGCCCGCGTGCCGAAGCCGCGCTCGTGCAGGAGCTGGCGGATCCGGTCGTCCTCGACGCTCGTGCACGCCCCGAGGAGGAGCGGCAGCCAGGCGAGCAGCAGCGCCTGGAGCGTACGGAGGGAGGCAGATGGGGCCGAGTCGGCACGGCGCAGCGTTCGTCGGGTCATGCGGGAGCTTCTCGTCGGGCGCACCGCAAGGGTCGACCGGCAGCGCCGCAAGCATCCGGACAAGTCCGGGCAACGGCAAGAACCGGACCGGAGCGTGCCGGCCCCGGCGCACGGCGCTCCGCCGCGCGTGGATTGGATTCGACTGCCTCGCATGGTGAGCCGCGCCGTCCGTCCGGGCCGAGCGCAGGACGCCGCCGCGCTGCGTTCTATCGGGAGTCCGAGCGCATCGACTGGAACGCGCCGGCGTCGGGGCGCCGACGCCGCGACGCCTCAACGCCGCTGGCCGTACCAGCGCTCGTAGTACTCGCGGTAGGCCCCCGAGCGGACGCGCTCCCACCAGGTGCGGTTGTCGACGTACCAGCGGAAGGTCTGGGCGAGGCCGTCCTCGAAGCGCACCGACGGCGTCCAGCCGAGTTCCGCGCGCATCTTGCCGGAGTCGATCGCGTAGCGGCGGTCGTGGCCCGGGCGATCGGTGACGTAGCGGATCAGCTCCTCGCCGCGGCCGGCGAGCGCGAGGATCTGCCGCACCACGTGGAGGTTCTCGCGCTCCGAGTCCCCGCCGATGTTGTAGACCTCGCCCGGGCGCCCCTTCTCGATCACGCGCAGCAGGGCCTCGCAGTGGTCGCGCACGTGGATCCAGTCCCGGACGTTCTTCCCGTCGCCGTAGACCGGCAGCGGCTTGCCCTCGAGCGCGTTCGCGATCATCAAGGGGATGAGCTTCTCGGGGAATTGATACGGGCCGTAGTTGTTCGAGCAGCGCGTCACGATCGCCGCGAAGCCGTGCGTGTGGAACGCGGCCCGCACGAGGAGGTCGCTGCCGGTCTTGCTCGCGGAATAGGGCGAGTTCGGCTGCAGGGGTGAGTCCTCGCGGAAGCGACCGGTCGCGCCGAGGCTGCCGTAGACCTCGTCGGTGCTGACGTGGAGGAAGCGCTTCACGCCGGCCGCACGGCTCGCGTCCAGCAGCACCTGGGTGCCCACGACGTTGGTCGCGACGAACGCCGTGGCGTCGAGCACCGAACGGTCGACGTGGCTCTCGGCGGCGAAGTGCGCGACGACGTCGGGCGCGTGCGTCTCGAAGACCGCGCGCACGGCCGCGGCGTCGCGGATGTCGCCGCGCACGAAGGTGTAGCGGGGCTCCTTCTCGAGTCCGGCGAGGTTCTCGAGGTTGCCGGCGTAGGTCAGCGCGTCGAAGTTGACGACCGCGTGCGTGGTCCGCTCGAGGAGCAGGCGGACGAAGTTGGAGCCGATGAAACCGGCACCGCCGGTGACGAGGATCTTGCTCACAGACCACCCTCCTTCAGGTAGCGCGAGAGTGCGTCGTCCCACGCGGGCAGGGGGCGGCCGCGCAGACGGGTGAGGGTCGAACAGTCGAGGACCGAGTACGCGGGCCGTGGCGCGGGTCGCCCGAGCTCCGCGGTGCTGATGCGGGCGACGGGCAAGGTCAACCCGAGCTTGCGGACGATCGCCTCGGCGAAGCCGTGCCAGGTCACCGCGCCCTCGTTGCACGCGTGCCAGATGCCCGGTGCGGCATCGCAGTGCGGCAGGTCCAGCAGGGCCGCCGCGAGGTCCGGCGTGTACGTGGGGCAGCCGCGCTGGTCGTCGACCACGCGCAGCGGTCCGCCGGCGCGCGCCCGCGCGGCGATCGCGCCCGGGAAGTGCTTGCCGCCGGGACCGAAGACCCAGCTCGTGCGCACGATCCAGAACCGCGCCCCCGGCAGGGCCGCGAGCACCGCCTCCTCGCCGCGCCGCTTGCTCCGCCCGTAGGCGGAGCGCGGGCCGACGGGATCGTCGACGCGGTAGGGCCGCGTGCCGAGCCCGTCGAAGACGTAATCCGTGCTCACGTACGCGAGCGCGCAGCCGAGCTGCCTGCAGGCCGCGACGACGTTCGCCGTCCCCTGCCCGTTGATGCGATCGGCGCGCTCGGGATCGGCCTCACAGCCATCGACGTCGGTCCACGCGGCGCAGTGCACCACGTAATCGGGCCGCGCGGCGGCGATCCGCTCGGCGACCCACGCCGCGTCGTCGACGGGGCACTCCGCGTGTCCGAGCCCCAGCGCGCGCGAACCGCGCCGCAGGGCTTCGGCCACGACCGCGCGCCCGAGCTGTCCGGAGGCCCCGGTGACGAGGATCTGCATCGCCGCGGATCAGTCGTCCATGCGGTTGGCGCCACCCTCGCGCACGAGCGTGCTGGCGCGGTAGAGCGACTCGAAGGTGCCGGCGTCGGTCCACCAGCCGTCCAGCACGTCGGAGGTCAGCGTGCCGTCCTTCACGTAGAAGTTGTTCACGTCCGTGATCTCGAGCTCGCCGCGCTCCGACGGCGAGAGCTTCTCGATGAAGTCGAAGACCCGGGCGTCGTAGAGATAGATGCCGATGACCGCGAGATCCGTCTCGGGGTGCTTCGGCTTCTCGATGATCTTGGTCACGCGACCCTTGCCGTCGACGGTGGCCACGCCGAAGCGGTGCGGATCCTCGACCTTCTTCAGCAGGATCTTCGCGCCGCGTTCCTGACGCTCGAAGTCCTGCACGGCGCGCTTGATGTTCTTCTCGATGATGTTGTCGCCCAGCACGACGGCGATCTTGTCGCCGTCCGCGAAGTGCTTGGCGAGCCGGAGCGCGTCGGCGATGCCGCCCTCACCCTGCTGATAGGTGTACGACACGTCCTCCAGTCCGAAGTCGGCGCCGTTCCCGAGGAGCTGCAGGAAGTGGCCGGCGCTGTTCCCCCCCGTCACGATCAGGATGTCCGTGATGCCCGCGTTCACGAGGCACTGGATGGGGTAGTAGATCATCGGCTTGTCGTACACCGGCAGCAGGTGCTTGTTGGTCACCTTGGTGAGCGGGTACAGACGCGAGCCGAGGCCGCCGGCGAGGACGACGCCCTTCATCGATAGGTTCTCCGATACCAGTCGTAGGTCTTGCGCAGACCCTCGTCGAACGTGACCTCCGGCTGGAAGCCGAGGAGGGCACGGATCCGCGAGATGTCGGCGCGGGAATGCATCACGTCGCCGTTGCGCGGCGGGGCGTGGACGGGCTGCAGCGTCGAGCCCGCGTACTCGCGCAGGACCCGCAGCAGGTCGTTGATCGTGTGGTTGCCCGCACAGGCGAGGTTCACCGTCTCGCAGCCGCTCGTCGTCGTCTCGAGCGCGAGCAGGACGCCGCGCGCGACGTCGGCGACGTAGGTGAAGTCGCGCGACTGCAGGCCATCGCCGTCGATCCGCGGCGCCTTGCCGCGCAGGAGCGCGAAGCAGAAGGCCGCGACCACCCCGGAGTACGGGCTGTCGGGCGTCTGCCGCGGCCCGAAGACGTTGAAGAAGCGCGTCACCACGATGGGCATGCCGTAGACGCGCGCGAAGCTGCGGCAGTAGAGCTCGCCGGCGAGCTTGCTCGCGGCGTAGGGCGAGAGCGGCATCTCGCGCAGGTCCTCGCTCTTGTACGCCGCATCCTGGTCGCCGTAGGCCGACGACGAACCGGCGTACACCACCTTCATCCCGTTGCGGCGCGCCCGGTCGAGCACCACGACGGTGCCGGTCACGTTGTGCTCATGCGACTCGACGGGCTCCTCGACGCTGCGCACCACCGACGGGAGCGCGGCGAGGTGCACGACGCCACGACAACCCGCGGCCGCGCGCTCGACGTCGGACGGGCTCGTCACGCTGCCCTCGACGACCGTGAGCTCGCCCCCCCGCACGTCGGCGCGCACCTGCTCCAGGTTCTCGCGCTTCCCCGTGCTGAAGTTGTCGAGGACCACCACGGCATGGCCGCGGCGGAGCATGAGTTCGACGACGTGCGAGCCGATGAAGCCCGCGCCGCCGGTGACCAGGTACTTCGACGTCATCGCAGCCGTGCCGCCCTTGCTTCTTCTCGATACCACTCGGCGAAGCGCGCGATGCCCTCCCGCAAGCCGACCCGGGACCGGAACCCGAGCTCGCGTTCCGCGAGCGCCGTGTCCGCCCAGGTCTCGCGCACGTCGCCGGGTTGTTCGGCGAGGCGCTGGAGCCTGGCCTTCTTGCCGAAGACCTCCTCCATCGTACTGACGAGCGTCGCGAGGTCCGTCGTGTGGGATCCGCCGAGGTTGTAGACGTGGTAGCCGTCTGCACGTTGCAGCGCGGCCACGACTCCATCGACGATGTCGTCGACGTAGGTGTAATCGCGCCGGGTCGTACCGTCTCCGAAGAAGGGAATGGCCTCCCCGGCGACAAGATGTCGCGCGAACTTGTGGATGGCCATCTCCGGCCGCTGCCCCGGGCCGTACACGGTGAAGAAGCGCAGGCAGGTGATCGCGTTGCCGTGCAGGTGATGGTGGGTGTAGCAGATCAGCTCACCCGCCTTCTTGCTCGCCGCGTACGGCGACACAGGATGATCGACCGCGTCCGACTCCGCGAAGGGCACCTTCGTGTTGCCGCCGTAGACCGAGGAGGAGCTCGCGAACACCATCGGCACGGTCGGTCGGTGTCGCAGGGCCTCGAGCATCACCTGCGTCCCTCGGACGTTGACGTCCATGTAGCGGATCGGTTCTTCGATCGAGGGCCGGACCCCCGCGAGCGCGCCGAGGTGGATCACCGCGTCGACGTCGCGCAGCGCCTGCTCGCAGACCGCCGGCTCGCGGAAGTCCCCCTCGATCAGCTCGAAGCGCGACGGGGAACCGGCCAGGGCGACGCATTCCGCGACGTTCCGGCGCTTGATTGCCGGGTCGTAGAACGGGTCGAAGTTGTCGAGGACGCGGATGCTCGACCCGAGGCGAAGCAGGCGTCGCGCGACGTGCGAGCCGATGAAGCCTGCGCCGCCCGAAATGAGGATGTGGTTCATCGGGCGCGAACCGCGGGACCGGGGACGACCCGTCCGGCGCGGGCCGCGGACTGTAGGCGCAGCGCCGCGCGCCCCGCAACGGCGTTCCTCACGCGCCGCGCGTCAGGCCTTGGGCTTCTGCACGCGACCGCGGAAGTACTCGGCCGTGCGGCGCAGGCCCTCGTCGAGGCCGATCTTCGGCTCCCAACCACCGAGCACGCGGCGGGCCTTGCTGATGTCGGGCTTGCGCACCTTCGGGTCGTCCTGCGGCAGCGGGTGGAAGACGAACTTCGACTTCCCGCCGGTGACCTTGAGCACCGCATCGCCGAACTGCCGGATGGTCATCTCGTTCGGATTGCCGATGTTCACCGGCATCTTCTCGCTGCTGTGCAGCAGCCGCAGGATGCCCTCGACCAGATCGTCGACGTAGCAGAAGCTGCGGGTCTGCGAGCCGTCGCCGAAGACCGTGAGGTCCTCGCCGCGCAGCGCCTGACCCATGAAGGCCGGCAGCACGCGGCCGTCGTCGAGCCGCATGCGCGGGCCATAGGTGTTGAAGATGCGGACGATGCGCGTCTCGACACCGTGGTGCCGCTGGTAGGCCATCGCCATCGCCTCGGCGAAGCGCTTGGCCTCGTCGTAGCAGCCGCGCGGCCCGACCGGGTTCACGTGCCCCCAGTACTCCTCGTGCTGCGGGTGGACCTGCGGGTCGCCGTAGACCTCGCTGGTGCTCGCGAGCAGGAAGCGCGCGCCCTTCTCGCGCGCGAGGCCGAGCGCCTTGTGCGTGCCGAGGCTGCCCACCTTGAGCGTCTGGATCGGCAGCTCGAGGTAGTCGCGCGGGCTCGCGGGCGAGGCGAAGTGGAGGATGAAATCGAGACGTCCCGGGACGTGGATGTAGTTGGTGACGTCCTGGTGGAAGAAGCGGAAGCGCTCGTTGCCGAACAGGTGCTCGATGTTGGCGAGGTCACCGGTCAGCAGGTTGTCCATGCAGATGACGTCGTGGCCATCCGCCAAGAGGCGCTCGCAGAGATGGGAACCGATGAAACCAGCACCGCCCGTCACGAGGGCGCGCTTGCGGTGACCGTCGCTCATGGATTGTCGGAAGACGAAGCAGGGGACTTCTTGCCCGAGAGAGGATCGATGCGGAGCACGCCTCCCCCGGGCACACGGAATCGAGCACCACTCCAGGTCACGGTGCCGCCACGGGCGACCCCGGTCGCGCGGGCCACGCGGCCCTCGCTGACGACGCGCACCTCGCCCTCGAGCGCGAGTGCATCGGCGATCGTCGCGTCGCCGACCCGCGGCATGAGCCGCACGCGTCGCCCGTTGCCGAGGACGGTCCGCTGCCCGTGGAGTTCGAGGGTGACCTCGCCGCGCGTCTCGTTGGTGCAGAGCACGCTGCCGTCGTCCTGGCGATCGAGCGAGACGCGGGCGTTGCGCAGCGACACCACCGTGCCCTCGGCGAGCTTGATGCGGAGGAGCCGCTCGCGCGCGAAGGCGAAGACGCGGGTGAGCGCGTCGAGGCGCAGGTCGGAGCCATCCTCGGCCAGCGCTTCGAGGACGAGGCGCGAACGACCGAGCACGCGCACCGAGCCACCGCCGTGGAGGATGGCCTGGAAGTGTCCACCGCCGCGCACGTCGACCTCGGTGCCGGCGCGCACGACGCGGTAGCGGTCGTAGGGCGCGAGCGGCGTGAACGCGGTGTCCTCCAGCTCGCGCACCCAGACGTAGTCGCTCGACTGCGCGAGGATCGCCATCTCGAAGGTGAAGCCCTCGCCGTCGACGCCGAGCCAGCTCGGCCAGGCGTTCGCCGAGCGCGGCGGGATCGGCGCGGGCGGCGGCCCGCTCGCGTTGGTCTCGTAGGGCAGGGGCAGACGTCCGCCCGGGTACGAACCGAAGGTCTCCGGCGCCAGGGTCGGAAAGCCCCGGAAGCGCCGGGGGTTCGCGCCACCCGGATCGAAGGACGGCGGGACCTCACCGCGCTGGAAGAGCTGCCGGAACGCGTTGCCCGGCAGCAGACCGCCGCCCTCCTCGCGCTGCGACGGCGCGTCGGGGTCGAGCGGGTACTGGCCGGGCCGCTGCGCGCGGAGGCCCGGCGAGCCGAGCGACGCAACGCAGAGGACGAGACCGAGCAGGGCTGCAGGTTGGAGGCGGTTCATCGCGGGTTCCCCGGAGCGCGGCATGGTCTGGGATCTGTTTCGGCTCGGCAATGCCCAAGACTCATCCGTCCTCGTCGATCGGGTAGCGCGGCCCCGTGAACGGCTGGGCCTCGGGCTCTTGCGGCGGGGACGCCTCGGCGGCCTTCGCGCCCCTGCCGACGAAGCCGCCGAACTCGAGCGCGAGTTCGAGCCGCGCGTGCGCCGGCAGTTGGACGAGCTGGCGGAAGCGCTCGCCGAGCACGCGGCGGAGCTCGGCGCTGACGCGCTCGAGACTCGCGCCATCCTTCGCCTGGAACTGCGCCTGCACCACGATCAGGCGCCCGCGCGAACGCGTGTCGACGTGGACCCGCAGGCGCGCGAGCTCTTGGATCCCGTCGCCGGCGGCGCGGAGGCCGGTCTCGAGCGCCTCCCGGGCGACGCGCACCGGGCCCGCCTCCGTGACGCTCACGATCGCCGCCTGCGGCCCGCGCGGCGCGAGCCCCCAGGCGAGCCAGAGCACGTCGCCGACGAGCAGCACCGCGGCCGCGAAGGCGACGAGGCCGAGCCCCGACGCATCCCGCACCGCGATCCGGAACACGCCGGGTTCGCGGTTGCTGACGGTGCTCATCGCCTCCGGCGCCGCCCAGACGAGCAGCGCGACGAGGCACGCGACGATCGCCGCCGCGATGTTCGCGAAGAGCAGCAGGCGGCCCAGGATCTGTTCGACGCCGCTCTTCACCGTCGCACCCGTGCTGGCCCTCGCCACAGTGCCGGCCAGCGCCGCAGTGCCGGCCCTCGCCGCAGTGCCGGCCAGCGCCGCAGCGCCGGCCAGCGCCGGCCTGCCGCGCGCCGCGCCGAGGCCCGCCGAGCCGCGCTCACCGCTGGCCGAAGTAGCGGTCGACGAAGCCGGTGTCGACCTGGCCGTTGATGAAGTCCGAGTGCTCGAGGACGCGCAGGAAGAGCGAACGCGTGGTCGCGATGCCTTCGATCTGCATCTCCTCGAGCGCGCGCCGCGCCGTCGCGAGTGCCTCGCGGCGGGAGTTCCGATGGATGATGAGCTTCCCCACCATCGAGTCGTAGTGCGGCGGCACGCGGTAGCCCTGGTACGCGTGGCTGTCCCAACGCACTCCCGGTCCGGCGGGTGCGATCAGCGAGTCGATGCGACCGGGCGAGGGCTTGAAGTTCTGATCGGGGTCCTCGGCGTTGATGCGGAACTCGATCGCGTGGCCGCGCCAGGCGACGTCCTCCTGGCGGAAGGACAGGCGCTCACCCGCCGCGATCCGGATCATCTCCTGGATGATGTCGGTGCCCGTGACCTCCTCGGTCACGGGGTGCTCGACCTGCACGCGGGTGTTGACCTCGATGAAGTAGAAGTTGCCCTGCTGGTCGAGCAGGAACTCCACCGTGCCCGCGGAGTGGTAGTTCGCCGCGCGGGCGAGGCGCACCGCCGCCTCACCCATCGCCTGCCGCGTCTTCGGATCGAGCACGGGACACGGGCTCTCCTCGACGAGCTTCTGGTGTCGCCGCTGCAGCGAGCAGTCGCGCTCCCCGAGGTGGACGACGTTGCCGTGCTGGTCGGCGAGGATCTGGATCTCGACGTGCCGCGGCCGGTCGAGGTACTTCTCGATGTAGACCGTCGAGTTCTTGAAGGCGCCCTCGGCTTCGGCCCGCGCGGAGTGGTAGCCGTTGACGAGGCTGACGTCGTTGTGCGCGACGCGCATGCCGCGACCACCGCCGCCGGCGGCGGCCTTGATCAGCACCGGGTAGCCGATGCTGCGCGCGATCGCGAGCGCGTCCTTCTCGCTGTCGACGGGGCCCTCGCTGCCCGGCACCGAGGGGACCTTCGCCTCGCGCGCGATGCGCTTGGCCTCGACCTTGTCGCCGAGCGCGGCGATCGTCTCGGCCGAGGGTCCGATGAAGCGGATGTTGCAGGACTGGCAGACCTCGACGAAGTGCGCGTTCTCCGAGAGGAAGCCGTAGCCCGGATGGATGGCCTCGACGTCGGCGATCTCCGCGGCGGCGATCAGCGAGGGGATGTCGAGGTAGCTCTGACCGCTGGGGGGCGGACCGATGCACACGGTCTCGTCCGCGTAGCGGAGATGGAGGAGATCGCGGTCGGCCTCGGAATAGACGGCCACCGTCTCGATCCCGAGTTCCTTGCAGGCGCGGAGGATGCGCAGCGCGATCTCGCCGCGGTTGGCGATGAGGATGCGTCGGAACACGGTTCAGTCCAGGTCGATCAAGAAGAGGGGCTGGCCGAACTCGATCGGTTCGCCGTTCTGGGCGAGCACCTCGACGACCGTGCCGGACAGCTCGGCCTTGATCTCGTTCATGACCTTCATCGCCTCGAGGATGCAGAGCGTCGAATCGGGGCCGACGCGGGAGCCGACCTCGACGAAGACCTCCGCCTCGGGAGACGGCGAGCGGTAGAAGGTGCCGACCATCGGCGACTTGAAGACGTGATGGTCGTGCGCCGCGGGCGCCGCGGCAGCGGGCGCCGCCGCGGGCGCCGCACCGAGCACGGCCGGTGCCGGGTGCAGGACGCCGGCGTGTGCCGCGGAGATCGGCATCATGGAGACGGGCCGGTCCTCCTTGAGGCGGACGCGGATCCGGGTGCCGGCGGCCTCGAGTTCGACCTCGACCGCGCCGCGCTCCACCATCACGTCGATCACCGCGCGGATCTCGGCGACGTTCTTGGAGACCATCGGCGGCGTGGCCTTCGCGCCGCCGGCGGAACGCGACCGCGCGGGACTCGCGGCCTTCGACTTTCGATTCGACTTCTTCTGCGCCATGGGGTCACTCGCGGCGGATGACGTCCGCCGGCGGGGCGCGGACTGTACGGAGCGGCCCGTGGCAGCGCGAAAGCGAAATCCGCGCGGTGCTCAGCCCGCGCTGGTGTCGCGGCGCCAGTCCCCGCGGGTCCCGCCGGTCTTCTCGAGGAGCTCGATCGGGCCGATGCGGATGTCCCGGCGGACGGCCTTGCACATGTCGTAGACCGCGAGCGCCGCGACGCTGACGGCGCTCAACGCCTCCATCTCGACCCCGGTGACCCAGCTCGAGCGGGCGCAGCTCACGATCTCGAGCGCGCCCTCGTCGTCGGCGGCGGCCTCGATCTCGACGGTCACGGAGTCCAGCGGGATCGCATGACAGAGAGGGATGAGCCGCGCCGTGTCCTTGGCGGCCGCGATGCCGGCGATCCGCGCGACCGCCGGGCCGTCGCCCTTGCGCAGGCCACCGCCGAGGAAGCGCGCGCGCAGCTCGGCGCCGAGTTCGACCCGGGCGCGGGCGCGCGCGGTGCGCACGCTGACGGGCTTGCCGCCGACGTCCACCATGCGCGCCTGGCCACGGGCGTCGAGGTGGGTCAGCTCCGGCGTCGGGTCGTTCCGGGAAGGTCCGCGGTCCTGGGGGTCGCGCGTCATCGCGCGCACTCTACGCGGTGCGCAACCGTGACCACCCTGCGCGCCGGGCGTAGCAGGGGACGGCCGGCGGCGAAGAAAGCCGGCTGCGCGGCTGACCGGTGACCGGGCCGTGCCGTAGAACGCGGCTTGGCGTCGCGGCCCGCCGCGACCCATCCCTCCCACGGACATTTCCAGACCCGCGAGTTCGAGACTGCGGACCCAGGCGTCCGATCCACAGCCAGACATGTTCCGAGGACAACCGATGCGGAAGACCACGTTGGCGGCGCTCGCCGCCTGCAGCCTGCTCCTGTTCGCCGGCGCGGCTCATGCCCAGGGTGAACTCGAGCAGCAGGTGAGCCAGGCGCTGAGCCGAGCCGATGGCGGGCCGCTCTCCGCGGTCTTCGCGAGCGGCGCGGAGCTCGCGGGAATCGGCGAGGCCGAGACGCTGGCGCGCCTCGTGAACAGCGCCGCGCAGAAGGCCGGGAACAAGGGCCGCCTCGCCGCGGCCGTCGCGCTCCGCGAGCTCGCGGAGGGCGATCTCTACGGGAAGGAGATCCTCACGCTGCTGACGCCGGTCGCGAGCTCGAGCGAGGTCGAGGAGCAGGCGATCGCCCTCTCGATCCTCGGCGACGCCTCGCTCTTCAACGTGCGCGTGCTGCCGGAGCTGCGCACGCTGGTCGCCGCGCGGCTCGGCGATGCGCTCGCCGCCCCGCGCGTGCAGATCGAGTCGGCGCGCGCCCTCTGGAACATCGGCGACGAGAAGCAGCAGCTCCTCGCGAAGCAGACGCTCATGGGGTTCCTGCGCGCGAGCGATCGCGGCGTGGCCCTGCAGGCGGCCCTCGCGCTCGCGGAATTCAACGCCGAGCTCACCGGCGAGCTCGACCGCATCCTGCGCGCGGCCCGCAACGAGCCGACGCCCGAGGGGCGCCTCGCCGCGAGCTACCTCGCGCGCGAGGAGGACCGGCGCGTGATGTCCCGCCGGCTGCGCCAGCTCGCCGCCGAGGGCGGCGCCGCGCCGAGCGGCCCCGCCGCCGCGGCGCGCGACGAGTTCGCGCTCCTGCGCGAGCTCATCCGCCTCGCCGAGTCGCAGCACATCCGCGGCGAGCAGCTGCGCGAGAACGAGCTCCTCGAGGACGCGGCGAAGGGCCTGCTGCTCTCGCTCGATCAGCACTCCGCCTACTTCACGTCCGAAGAGTTCCAGCGCTTCTTCTTCGACCTGAACCGCGAGTACGGCGGCATCGGCGCCTTCGTCAACTTCGACAAGGACGGCATCTTCTCCATCACCCGGCCGATCTACTCGGGCCCCGCCTACAAGGCGGGCCTCAAGACCGGCGACCGGATCCTCGAGGTCGACGGCTGGGAGACCGGCGGCCGCACCTCGGAGGAGATCATCGCCCGCCTGAAGGGCCAGCCGAACACCTCGGTCGTGCTGAAGATCGCGCGGCCGGGCCTGCAGGAGAGCAAGGACGTCGCGATCGTGCGGCAGGAGATCGTCGTCCCGTCGGTGAACTGGGAGATGCTCCCCGGCCAGATCGGCTACGCCGAGATCGTCACCTTCGCGCAGAACACGGGTGCCGAGCTGCGGACGGCCCTCGAGCAGATGAAGGAGCGCGGGATGGTCGGGCTCGTGCTCGACGTGCGGAACGACACCGGCGGCTACCTCCTCGCCGCGCGCGACGTCGTCGAGATGTTCGTCGCACCCGACAAGCTCGTCTGCTTCACGCAGGGCCGCACCGAGGAGCGTCAGGAATACCGCACGCGTCCCGGTCGCCAGCTCTCCACCGAGCTGCCGCTCGTCGTGCTGGTCAACGACTTCACGGCCTCGGCGTCCGAGATCACCGCGGGCGCGCTCCAGGACCACGGCCGCGCGAAGGTCGTCGGCGTGCGGACCTACGGCAAGGGCAGCGTGCAGCAGATCCTCGGCCTGCGCAGCCGGCCGCCCGAGATCTTCGACGACAAGAACGAGAACGGCGTGCGCGATGAGTGGGAGTCGTTCACCGACATCGACGGCGACGGCAAGTTCGACCCGGGCGCCCACGTCAAGATCACGGTGGCGCACTACTACCTGCCCAGCGGCCGCTCGATCCACAAGGAGATCGACCGCGAGGGCAAGGTGCTCGCGCCGGACTGGGGCATCATCCCGGACTTCCAGGTCGAGCTGCGCGACGTCAGCGCCAAGGACGCGTGGAAGAACGCGGAGCTCTTCGAGATCTTCCAGGCCGGCAAGCTCCAGGAGTACGTGCGCGCGACGGTGAAGGCCGACCCGCAGCTCAGCCTCGAGCTCGCGGACTCGGACCTCGGGGACCACACGCGGTACCCCGGCTTCGAGGAGCTCTACACCGCGCTCGACACGCACCTCGACCGCGACGACATCCGCCGCTGGGTCCGCTACCTGCTCCGCGACGAGGTCGCCGATCTCCGCGGCAAGGCCTATCCGGGTGGACGCGCGCTCGGCGACATCCAGGAGGACGCGCAGCTCCAGGAGGCGCTGCGGCAGGTCTTCGGGGCACTGGGCAAGGACCTGCGCGAGGTGCCCGAGTACCGGGACGTCCTCAAGATCGCGAAGGAACTCGAGCCCGAGGCGGGCAAGTCGGGCGAGACCGCGCGGCGCTGATCGCCCGCGGCCCCCGGGTCCGCGCTCCGGCGCCACAGGCGCCGTCACCGCCCCTCAGGCGGTCTGCGGGTGGCTGATCGCGGTCAGCCGCTCGTGGAACTTCTGCGCGAAGGCGGTCTCGAACTCGAAGCCGCCCGAGAAGTCGAGGCGCGAGTCCTCGGCGCGGCGGCTGAGCAGCCCCGCGTCGACGAGGTTGAAGACCATCTCGCCGAAGTCCTCGGTCCCCCGGAGCCCCCAGCGCTGGAACACGAGCGCGGCCATCGGGCCGAACTGCTCGGACGCGTAGTCGCGGATCCCGTCCAGGAGCTCGCGCGCCGACACGTGCCGCTCCTCGCCGGACTTCCGGTCCTTGCCGAGGCGGACCATGGTGTTGTCCAGCGCGTCCAGGAGGAAGAGGTACGCATTGCGGGCGAAGCGCCGGTCGCGCCGCCGCAAGGAGAGGATTCGCTCCTCGATGCCGTCGAATGCCGCCATCGTCGTCTTCGGAGGACTGCGTCCGCGCACGCGGACCGGCCCATGGACGACCTATCGGACTCCGACGCACCGCCCTTGACCGCGCACGCGGTCGACGGCTCCGAGGCGTTGGCGGTGCCCTGACCGAGGCACCACGGCTCGAACCCGCCCGATTCCCGGCATCGCAATCCGCCGGTCGTCGCAAGGTCACGCCGAGAGCGGTCAGACCGCGAAGACGCCGACGAGCCGCAGGAGCAGACCTTCGAGCGACTGCCCCACCGGGACACCGAGCTCGAGGTCCTGCTCCGCCGCGAAGACGGCGTCGAGCGCGGTCAGGCAGCGCTCGGCGTGCGGCGGAAGGTAGCCAGGCCCCTCGGCCTCGGCAAGCAGGAGCTGGACCCCGGCGCGGAGCCGCGCGCGGAACAGCATGAGGATGCCCTGCGCCCGTTCCTCCTGCTCGAGCTTGCTCCCGCCGGCCGAACCGAGCGCGACCGCGGTCGGGTGGACGGCGCTCGGCACGGGCGCGGCGAGGAAGCGGTCGACGGCGTCGGCGAGGACGCGGAGCGAGGGGTCGAGCAGGCGCCGCGCGAGGCCGAGCGAGCCCGCGGCGCCGGCGATGGCGGCGGCGACCGCGCTCGGCGAACTGCCTTCCGGCAGGGGCGCCGTGCCGTCGTGCAGGGCCGCGCGCAGCGTCGCGTCGTCGAGGGGCCGGATCCGCAGGCGCGCGGCGCGCGAGCGCACCGTCTCGAGCAGGCCCTCGGGGCGCCGCGCGACCAGCAGCAGGAAGGCGTCCTCGCCCGGCTCCTCCAGGGTCTTGAGCAGCGCGTTCTGCCCCTGCTCGTTCAGCCGATCGGCCGGGTCGACGATCGCGACGCGCGCCCCGCCCTCGAGGGGGCGACGCTGGAGCTCGTCGAGCAGCGCCCGGACCGCGTCGACGGGGATCTCCTGCCGATCCTCGGGAACCGTGAGAAGGTGGAGATCCGGGTGGTTGCCGGACGCGACGCGGCGCGCGGCGCCGCGCTCGTCACCGCCGAGCAGGGCGGCCGCGAGCTCGCGCGCCGCGTGCGACTTGCCCGTGCCCGGCGCACCCTCGATCACGAGCGCGTGCGGCAGTCGGCGACGGGCCGCGCGACGGAGCCAGTCCTGCCAGTCCTCGCCCTGGCCGAGCAGCGCCCTCACGCCAGCCACTCCTCGCACGCCGCGCGCACCGCCGTGGCCACCGCCTCGATGGGCCGCGTGCCGTCGACGAGCGCGATGCGCGAGCGTCCCGCTGCATCGCCGTCGCGGCGGAGCAGGGCCGCGCACCAGGACTCCGCGGCCGCGAACGAGCGCATCGCCGCGCGCACCGCGGCGTGGTAGGCGGCCGGCCGCGCCTCGATGCGATCGCGCCGACCCTCGGCCTGCAGGCGGGCCGCGGCCACGTCTTCGCCGACGTCGAGCACGACGACGAGGTCGGGCCGCGCCACCCCGAGCAGCGCCGTCGTGACCTCGCGCACGAGGTCCTCCGGCGCGCGGGCACCGAGCGGCGCACGGCACTGGTACGCGACCGTCGAGAGGAAGCAGCGCTCGACCACGACGACGGCGCCGCGCCGCAGCGCCGGTTCGACCTCGCGCCGCAGCATCTCCCGCCGGGCGGCGGAGAAGGCCAAAGCCTCGCTGAGGACGTCGAGCTCGCCCGAGTTCGGGTCGAGCAGCACCGCGCGCAGCGCCTCGCCGAGCGGCGTCGAGCCGGGTTCGCGCAGGTGCAGCACCTCGCGGCCGGCTTCGGCCAGGTGCCGCGCGAGGCGTCGCGCCTGCGTCGTCTTGCCGCAGCCGTCCGCGCCTTCGATCACGACGTAGCCGCCGCCGCTCCGGTCCCTCACGTCACGGCCTCCACCAGCGCGGCGAGTTCGGCGTCGCCGCCGAGCTCCGCTTCGATCGACTGGATCATGTAGCTCACCGCGGCGCGGGTCTTGCCGAGGAAGCGACCGACCTCGGCGCGGCTCAGGCCCGCGCGCACGCAGACGAGGGCGAGCACCTTGCGCGCCTGGCTGACGCGACGCCGCTGCGTGTCCCCCATCAGGTCGGACACCGGCACGTCGAAGCGCTCGGCGACGGCCGCCCGCACGCGCTCGAAGGTGCCGCGCGGATCGATCAGCTCGAAGTAGCGCGCGTGCCGCGGATCGTGCGCACCCTGCCGTTCGATCGACCATGCGCGGCGCAGCTCGGGGAAGCCGCCCTGCACGTCCTGCGCGAGCTTGAGGATCGCGTCGGCGCGTCCGTTGCGCGACGGCGCGCCCTCGAGTGCACGCAGGTACGCGAGGCGCGCCTCGGGCCCCGGTGCTTCCAGCTGCGTGACGAAACCGGCGAGCAACCAGGTGCGCAGGCGCTCGTCGAGCTCCCGGATCTCGCTCGGATGCCAGCGCGACGCGAGCAGCGTCGTCTTCCCCCGCGCATGGCGATGCTCGAGCACGTGCGCGAGTTCGACCTGCACGCGGGTGTGCCCCGCGAGACGGTGCACCTCGTCGAGGACGAGCTGCGCGGCGTCCTCGAGCTCGACCCGCCATGCGTCCGTGCGCCGCTCGCGCCGCGCGGACGCGTGGGACGCGACGAGGTCCTGACCATCCCGCCATGCGACGCCGTGGCGCGACGCGCGCCACCAGCCGAGCAGGAAGGTCTTGCCGCAGCCGGCCGGGCCGTGGAAGAGGAACTGCGCCGAGGGCAGCGTGCGTCCCTCGTGCAGGGCCTGCAGCAGCAGCCATGCCGTCTTGTTGCTGCGATCGATGATCGGCTGCAGCGGACCGACCTCGAGTTCGTCGGGTTGCAGCGCGTGCGGCGCCGCGGTCACCGACACGCCGATCGCGGTCCCGAACGCCGCGGAGATCTCGCGCTCGAGCAGCTCGCGGTAGAGCTGGGTCACGCGTTCGGCCACGAGGCGGTTCGGCGCCTCGACGTGCAGCACCCCGCGCTCGAGACAGAGCGGACGGAGCGCGTCGAGCCAGGCCGCCCAGACGGCCTCGCCGACCGCCGCTCTCAGCGCGGGCTGGACGCTGCGCCAGGTCGAATCGAGGACGGCCTGCATGCGGGGCCCGGCATCCTACGCCGCGCGCCCCCTCGGTCACGACCGCAGCCCGCTTCAGCGCTTTCCGAGCAGTTCACGCGCGGTGTCCGCGGCCTCCGACTCGGGAGCCTCGCGGATCGCGCGTTCGAAGGCCGCACGCGCCGCGTCGCCCCGCTCGAGGCGCTGCAAGGTGCGGCCCAGCGCCACGCACGCCTCCGCCTGCTGCGTCGCGAAGGCCGCGGGATCGGGCGGCTCGGCCGCGGCACCCGGTGCGGGCCCGCGGTCGAGCGCCGCCGGGATCGCGAGCAGGGCCTCGTACTCGCGCACCGCGAGCACGTCGCTCCCGACCTCGACGTAGGCCGCGCCGAGCGCCCGGTGCACCGCCCGGTCGAAGGGATCGATCGCCACGCACTGTTCGAGCAGCTCGATCTCGCGGCGACGATCACCGGCCTCCCGCGCGAAGCCGGCGAGTTCGAGCCGCGGCGCGTAGGCGCGCGCGGTGCGGCGGCAGAAGGTCTCGAGTTCCATCATGGCCTCGATCGTGCGCCCCGCGGCGCGGTGCAGGCGCGCGAGGCGCAGCTCGGGTGAGGTCTGCTGATCGGTGCACTCGGGCCAGCAGCGCTTCGCCGCGAGGTACTGCCGGATGGCGCCGTCGTCGTCGCCCTTCGCCTCGAGGGTCTCCGCGCAGCGGAGCCGCGAGTCGAAGTCGTCGAGGCCCGTCGCGAAGGCCTTCTCCCACGCGGCGAGCGCTTCGTCGGCGAGGCGGCGTCGCCGCAGGATCTCGGCGTGGATCAGCGTGCCGGCCGGATGGTCGGGCTCCCGGACGAAGATCTCCCGCAGGTTCATGCTCGCGTCGACGTCCACGCCGCGCTGCAGCGCCGACCAGGCGAGCGCGACGTGCGCGTCGAGGTCGGCGGGATCGCGCGCGACCCGCGCCCGCAGCGCGTCGACCGCCGCGTCGCCATAGCGCGGCACGATCCGCAGGCGCGCGGTCTTCGTCTCGTGGAGCCATGCGATGAACGCGCGGTCGATGGTCCGCGTGTCGACGCCGAAGGAGCGCGCGAAGGCCGCCTCCGCCGAGAGGTCCTCCCCGTAGGCGCGCAGGAGCTGGACGACCTTGTCGAACCCGTACTCCTTCGCCAGGAACTCGACGAGCAGACCACCCTTGTAGTAGCCGAAGAGGATGCGCGGGCCGCGGAACACGCGGTTGAAGAGCGCGATCGGCGCGACCTCGCCGTTGGCGAGCGCGTCGACGAGTTCCCGCTCCATGCCGCGCTCCCAGGACTTGTCGCGCTGGCGCTCCTCGTACACCGAAAAGCCCTCCGTCAACCAGCGCGGCACGCGGTGCCTGCTGAGCGCGAGCGTCAGCACGTGCGTGTACTCGTGCCAGAGCGTCGCGGTCCACATGAAGTCGTTCTGGCGCAGGTCGCGGTCGACCGGCGAGACGAACGTGATGAGCGGTCCGAAGCAGGCCCCCAGCGCGGTGAAGCCGCGGAACCCCACCGTGCGCACGGAGAAGTCGGCCCAGGTGTGGAAGGCCTCGAGCCGCACGGGTCCGTCGGGGACCAGGCCGTACTTCGCATCGAGCGTCTGCTTCGCGGTGCGGGCCTCGGGGAGCAGGTAGCGCGTGAGCACCTGGGCGTCGTCGCGGTGCAGCAGGAAGCGGAAGCCGCCGTCGTCGACGGTCTCGTACTCCTCCGTGAGGAGGTCCTGCACCGCGATCATGTTGTTGCGCCACGGGTGCACGAAGCCGCGCCGCAGTTCGCGCGCCGCGACGAGGATCTCGCGCGCCTCCTCGCCGCGGGCCGAGTAGATCAACGCCTTCGCGAGGCCGTGCATCGCGTCGACGTCCTCCTTGTCGATCGCGAGCGCCGCGCGGTAGTGCGGCACCGCGTCGGCGAAGCGATAGAGCGCGACGAGCCGATCGCCGAGGGCGAGTTCGACGCCGCCCCAGTCCGCCGCGAGTTCGAGCGCGCGCGCGCGGAAGTCCTCGAACCCCCGCGTGTCCCCGCTGACCAGCGCGACCGCCGCCCGTTGCGCGAGGGTGCGGCGGTTGCGGGGATCGACGGCGAGCGCCGCGTCGAGACCGCGCACGCCGTCCTCGAAGCGCCGGTCGTCGATCCAGGCGACCGCGCGCGCGACGAGCGCCTGCACGCAGCGCGGATTGGCAGCGAGGGCGCGGTCGAGGAAGGTCTCGGTCTTCTGCGGATCGAGCAGATGGTTCTGGGAGCGGATCCGATGGAGCGCGACCAGCGCCTCGACGATCTCGCCGTTCCGCTCGAGCACGTCGAGCAGCGCCCGTTCGCCGCTCGCCGCCCCCGACCACTCGCCGTACACGTCGAAGCGCAGCAACCCGTAGAGCGTGCGCGGCAGCCACTCGTCGGGTGCCGCGCGGACCGCCTCGACGAGCAGGCCCGAGGCCTCCTCGACGTTCTGCCGCCCCCCGAGCCGCATGCGCGCGCGGGCGCGCCAGGTCAGCGCCTCGGCGTCGCCCCCGCGACCTTCGCTCGCGGCCCGCAGAGCGGCGAGACCGTCGTCGCGACGGCCGGTCTCGAGCAGGAGTTCGCCGAGGCGGACACGCGCCTGCGTGTCGTCGGCGCGGATCGCGAGCAGCGCGCGCAGGCCCTGCTCCGCGGCCTCGTAGCCGCCAGTCTCGAGCTCGGCCTCGATCGCGAGCAGCGCGTACTCGCGGCGCGCGCGCTCGGCCGCCGGAAGGGCCGCGACGCCGTCCTTCACCGCGCGGTACTCGCCGCCGCGCAGCGCGACGCGCAGCACGCCGAGCCGCGCCGCGAACACCACCTCGGCAGGGGTCTCGTCGGGCTTGCCCTTCGTCTCCTCCCACTCGTCGAGCAGCTCCTGCCAGAGGCTCTCGGCCTTGCGCAGCTCGCCGCGCTGGAAGAAGCGCGCGGCCGCGACGAGGTCTTCGGCGTAGGGATCGTCCTGGGCGGGAACCGCGACCGCGGGCACGCCCACGGCGAGGACGAGCAGGATGGACAGCCAGCAGGTGCTTCGGCTCATCGGCGGGAAGCCTACGGAGCGGCCCGCGGACGCGCGGGACCTCAGAGGCCGTATTCCTTGATCTTGCGGTACAGCGTCCGCTCGGAGATCCCCAGCGCGGTCGCCGCCTTCTGGCGATTCCCTTCGGTCTGCTGCAGCGTCACCCGAATGTGGTTGCGCTCGACCTCCTGCGCCGTCCGCCCCGCGAGGAACTCCCAGCCCTCGTGTTCGACCGGCGGTGGCGCGCCGATCTCGGGCGGCAGGTCGGACACCGTGAGGATGTTGCCGTGCGCGCGCACGACCATGCTCTCGACGGCGTTGCGCAGCTCGCGCACGTTGCCCGGCCACTCGTAGCGGACCAGGGCGACGAGCGCGTCGCGATCGATCGACTCGACGTCCTTGCCGTGCAGCTTCGCGAAGTGCCGCAGGTAGTGCTCGACCAGCAGCTTGATGTCGCCGCTGCGCTCGCGCAGCGGCGGCAGGTTCAGCGTGACGACCTTGAGCCGGTAGTAGAGATCCTCGCGGAAGCTGTTCTCCTTCACACGCGCTTCGAGGTCCGCGTTCGTCGCGGCGACCACGCGCACGTCGACGCGCCGCGACTTGTTCGAACCCAGCCGCGCGACCTCGCGCTCCTCGAGCACGCGCAGCAGCTTCACCTGGGTGCTCAGCGGCATCTCCCCCACCTCGTCGAGGAAGAGCGTGCCGCCGTCGGCGTACTCGAACTTGCCCTCGCGATCCGCGATCGCACCGGTGAACGAGCCCTTCTGGTGCCCGAAGAGCTCGCTCTCGATCGTGCCCTCCGCGAGGCCCCCGCAGTTGAGCGCGACGAACGGGCGCTCGCGGCGCGGCGAGAGCTCGTGGATCGCGCGCGCGACGAGCTCCTTGCCGGTGCCCGACTCACCCCGCACCAGCACGGACGCGGCGGTCGGCGCGATCTGACGCACCGTCTCGAGGAGCCGGACGATCTTCTGGTCCTGGCCGATGATCCCGCGGATCCCGGACTCGCGCTCGACGCGCGCGCGCAGCTCGCCGTACTCGACGTCCTTGTGGTGCTCGTCGAGGCACTTGCCGACCTTGGTCCGGAACTCCGTCAGGTCGACCGGCTTCTCGATGTAGTAGGTCGCGCCGCGCTGCATCGCCTGCACCGCGACCTCGCGGCTGCCGTGCCCCGTCAGCATGATCACGCGACCGTGCGGCGAACGGCGCTTCGCCTCCGCGAGCACCGCGAAGCCGTCGACGTCCTTCATGACGAGATCGGTGGCGACGACCGCGTAGCTCCGCTCGCCGAGCCGCGCGAGCGCCTCGCGGCCGCCCGACGCGACGTCGACCTCGACCGGCAGGATCTCCAGTGCGTCGTGCAGCGTCGCGCGCAGCGCATCGTCGTCGTCGACGATCAGGACCGGGGCTCGCCTCATCCGTCGTTCTCCTCGTCGGCAGCGTCGGCGCTCGCGCCCGTGCGAGGCGGGAGGGCGCTCGCCCCGGCGAGCGGCAGGCGGATCGTGAACGCGGTGCCGCGGCCCGGCTCGCTGTCGAGTTGGATGCTCCCGCCGTGCTGCTCGACGATGCGACGCGCCGTCGGCAGACCGAGCCCGGTGCCCTGCTTCTTCGTGCTGAAGTAGGGCGTGAAGGCCTTCTCGCGCACCTCCGGCGTCATGCCGCTCCCCGTGTCGATCACCTGCACGATCGCCTCGTGCGCACCGGCGACACCGCCCTGCGTCCGCGTCGTGACGATCACCTCGCCGCCGTCCTGGCACGCGTCCATCGCGTTGCGCAGGAGATTGACGATCACCGCGCGGAACTGATCGGCGTCGAGTTCCACCTCGCGGTCCGCGCCATCGCCGAGGAAGCGCACCGGCACGCCGCGCTCGCGCATCTCCGGCTGCACGAACTCGACGAGCTCGCGCAGCAGCGAGTCGAGGTGCATGCGGCGCGTGTGCAGCTCGGGCACGCGCACGTAGCCGAGGAACTGCTCGAGGATCCCCTGGAGTCGCCGCACCTCGGACTCGACGACGTTCAGGCGCCGCACGATCCGCTGGTCGCGCGGCGAGTCCGGCTCCCCGAGGTCCTCCTTCACCAGTTGCAGGTTGAGGCCGATCGTCGAGAGCGGGTTCTTGATCTCGTGCGCGAAGCCCGCGAAGAGGGCGCCGAGCCGCGCGAGCTGACGGATGCGCACGGCCTCGCGACGGGTCTTCGCGGCCTCGCCGTCCTGGGCTTCCGGGCCGCCGCTCGGCGGCGTCGCCGCGGGCTCGGGCACCACAGGGTCGGCTGGCGCCACAGGGTTGGGTGGCACCACGGTGCGCCGTGGGCGGCGCGCGCCGCCGGGGCCGGTCTCGTGCGCTTGGCTGTCGCCCAACGGGATCGTTCTCGAGATGGCGTGCGGTGGACTCGGCATGGATCCGTCACCGCGGTTCGCGGCCGGGCACCGTAGGCAGCCCCGCGGAGCGAGTCAAACGCGGGCCCCGCTCCGCGCAATTCTCCTCCGAAGCGCATCCAGCCCTTTGCGCGCGGCCGGCTCCGCCGCGATCCTTCGCGTCCCCGCTGCGCTCCTCCGAGCGCGGCCGGCCGAGAACGATGAGTCTCCGTCGCATCGGCGTGCCCGCGCTGTCCGGGTCGTCCCCCTCGGCGGCGAACGCCGCGAGTCACGCGGCGCTCGTCGAGGAGGCCGTGCGCGCGATCCGCGCGGGGCAGATCGTCGTGCTCCCCACCGAGACCGTCTACGGCATCGCCGCGGACCCCGGCTGCGAGACCTCGATCGCGGCCGTGCGCGCGTGGAAGGGCCGGCCGGACGAGCAGCGCTTCACGCATCATCTCGGCGACGCCCGCGACGTCGAACGCTTCGTCCCGCAGGTTCCGCCGCGGGTGCGCAAGCTGCTCGATCGGTACTGGCCCGGTCCGTTGACCGTCGTGCTCCCGACCCACGACGGCACCAGCGTCGGCCTGCGCCTCCCCGCGCACGCCTTCGCGCGCGCCGTCGCCCGCGCCCTCGGCGGCAGCGTGTACCTCACCAGCGTCAACGCGAGCGGTGAGCCGCCCTTCGTCGGTCCCGACGAGATCGTCGCCGCGGCCGGCGAGCGGATCGATCTGCTCTTCGACGGCGGCGCTCCGCCCCTGCGCCAAGCCTCGACCGTCGTGCGTTGGCGCGCGCCCGCGGCGCTCGATGCCCTCGGTGCCGCGGCCGAGGCCTTCGGCGAACTCGAGGTCCTGCGCGAAGGCGTCCTGAGCGCGGCGGAGATCGAGTCCCTCACCGCGCGGACCTGGCTCTTCGTCTGCACGGGCAACACCTGTCGCTCGCCGATGGCGGAGGCGATCGCGCGGCGCGAGGCGGCGCGGCGCCTCGGCACGACGGAGCAGCGCGTCCGCGCGCACGGCCTGGCCTTCGCCAGCGCGGGGATCACCGCGCGCGCCGGACTCGCCGCCAGCGACGGCAGCCGCGCCGCGCTGCGCGAGATCGGTCTCTCGCTCGATGGCCATCGCAGCAGTCCGCTCACGCCCGAGCTCCTGCGCTCCGCGGAGCGCATCTTCTGTCTCGGCGCCTCGCACCTCGTCGCCGTCTGCGCCCTCGCACCCGACGTGGCCGATCGCGCCGAACTGCTCGATCCGCAGGGCGGCGGCATCCCGGACCCCTATGGGCTGGACCTCGACACCTATCGCCGCACGCGCGAGGCGATCGAGTTCGCCGTCCAGGCGCGCCTCGACGAGATCCTCCCGCGCTAGCCGGGGGGCGCGTCGCTCCCACCCGGGAGATCCGCGTCGGGTGCGTCGCCCTCCGTCTCGAGGAGCTTGCGCCGCAGGTGCTTCACGCGGCGCAGCTCCGCCTGCAGCTCGGGGAGCTGGGCGAGCACGTGGAGGGTGCGACCCCAGCGGGACTTCTTCTGCAGCGGGTAGCCGATGAAGTCGCCGGCCTCGGTGACGTCGCCGTAGAGCACCGAGTTGCCGCCGATGCGGGCATCGTCGACGACCCGCAGGTGGCCCGCGCTCACGACGTGGCCGCCCAGCACGACGCGGTCGCCGAAGATCGTGCTGCCCGAGAAGGCTGAGAAGCCCGCTGCCGCGCAGTGCTCGCCGAACACGCAGTTGTGACCGACGTGCACGAGGTTGTCGAGCTTGGTGCCCTTGCCGATGCGCGTCGTGCCCAGCGTCGCGCGGTCGATGGTGACGTTCGCACCGAGCTCCACGTCGTCCTCGATCCGCACGTCGCCGATCTGGGGGATCTTCACCCAGCCGCCCACGTCGCGCGCGTAGCCGAAGCCGTCGCTCCCGAGCACCGCGCCGGCGTGCACGATCACGCGGTCGCCGAGCACGACGCCGGGGTAGATGACGACGCGCGGGTAGATCGTGCAATCGCGCCCGATGCGCACGTCGGCGCCGACGATCACGCCCGGGGCGAGCAGCGTGCCGGCGCCGATCGTCGCGCGTGCACCGACCACGCACTGCGGCCCGATCACGACCGGCTCCCCGAGCACGGCGCCATCCTCGATGACCGCGCTGGGATGCACCTCGTGTCGCGTCGCCCGCGGGACCGGGTGGAAGTGGAGCCCGATCTTCGCGAAGGCCACGTCCGCCGGCGAGGCGACGATCTGGGGCATGGGCACCTCGAGCGGGGTGCCGACGATCACCGCGCCGGCGCGGCTGCGCTTGGCGAGCTCCGCGAACTTCGGATCGCGGACGAAGCCGATCTCGCTGGGCCCGGCGGCCCGCAGGTCCGCCACGTTCGTGATGCGCAGGGCGCCATCGCCCAGCACCTGCCCGCCGACCAGGTCCGCGAGTTCTGCCACCGTCGCCGCCGTCATGGGGCGCGATGATGCCGTCACGGCCGACGCCGAACCAGGACGCGCAGCGCGTCCGCCGCACGGTCCCGCTCGTCCGCGCTGCCCTCGGGGTCGTAGGTCACGCGATCGCCGAAGCTCCGCAACAGGGACGCCGCCGCCGCGCGGCGCACGGTGAGTTCGCCGTCCACGAGCAGGCGCGCCAGGACCTCGGCCGCGTCCGCACTCCGCCGGCCGGCGAGCAGGACCGCGAGCGCGGCGCGGCGCGCGGGGGCGCCGTCGAGCTCGCCGCGCAGCAGTTCGGGAAACGCGAGGTCGCCGCGCCAGACCGGCCCGAGCTCGGCGAGCAGATCGCCGCCGCGCGCGCGCACCGCATCGCCGTACGCGGAGGAGCTCGCGGGGTCCGCGACCTCGCCGAGCGCACGCAGCTCGGCGTCGACGAGCGGGCGTGTGCGCGCGGCCTCGGCCAGCGCGAGCGCGACGCGCACTCCGTACCACGCGCGCAGGGCGACCGCGCCCGGCGTGTCGCCGCTCGCCTCGCGCACGAGCGCCTCGCCCTCGGGCAGGAGGCTCACGTCCTCGAGCGGGCCACGCGCGTCCGCCGGGACGCGCGCGAGGTGGCGGCCGAAGGCCTCGGGCCAGGTCGCGGGCAGGGTCGGATCGATCGCGAGGGCGCGCGCGATCGCGGCCGCGACGCTCGCGTCGTCGTCGCGATCGCCCGCGCTCGCGACCTGCACCGCCGCCGAGCCGGGGTCGAGGCGCGCGAAGCGACGCGCGTGATCCGCGAGCGCGGCAGGCCCCTGCGCGCGCAGCTCGCTCTCGATCGCGAAGCGCCGTGCACGGAGCGCCTCCTGGTGGAGCAGCACCGAGCCCGGTGCCGATGCGAAGACGGCGCTCGCCGCCGCCGCGACCTCCCCCGGGCTCGCCGCGCCGGGCCGCCAGCCGGCCTCGCTGCGCGCGATCGCCGCCTGCAGGCGGGCGCGCCGCACGCCGGGCAGGGGCGCCGCGGCGAGGTACGCGGGAGCGCCGGCGTCGAGGCCCGCTTCGGCGACGCGCGCGAGTTCGGCGAGGTTGCCCCCGAGGAAGCCGAGCCGCACCGCGGCGCTCCAGTACCCGATGCGTTCGAGGAACGGTCGATCGTCGCGCAGCAGCTCCACGCCGGCGAAGCTCGGGCGGAGCGCGGTGCCGACGAGCGCGATCGCGACGTCGTGGGGCGCCGCGAGCCCCGCCTCGTGCAGGGTGCGTCGCGCGTGCGGCGTGGCCGCCGCGAAGCGCCGGGTCAACGCCGCGGCGTCGGGGAGGTGCGCCTCGTGGGAGCCGACGAGCAGCGTCGCATGGTCGACGAGCCAGGCCGAACAGTGCGGGAACACGTCGGCGAAGGTCGCGAGGAGCGTGCGGTAGGTCGCCGCGGGCATCGCATGCGTCGGGACCCACTGCACGCAGAGCCCGCGCGCACGGAGCCGGCTCGCGGCGAGCGCGTACATCTCGCGGCTGTAGAGCGCGGCGGTCCCCGGCGCATAGGGCAACAAGGGCTCCATCGTCAGCAGGTCGAGGCTGCCTTCGCGTCGATCGGCGAGCCAGCGCCGCCCGTCGGCGACGTGCACGACCACGCGCGGGTCGACGGCGAAGCTCGCCCGTCGGGCGCCCGCGACGGGCCCGTCGCCGGCGAAGCGATCGGCGAGCGAGAGCACGGCCGGCGAGATCTCGACGACATGGATCGATCGCGCCTCGGGCCAGGCGCAGACGGCATCGGCCGTGGTGCCCGTCCCGAGCGCGACGATCGCGACCTCCTGCAGCTCGTCGCGCAGCAGGAAGGGCAGGTGCCCGAGCACCTTCATGTAACTCGTCGTGGGGCCGATCCACGCCGCGCGGAACTCGTCGGTGAAGAGCACCAGCGCGTGCTGGCTCCGGTCGTACACGGCGGATGCGGTCGTGCCTGCGTCGCTCGCGTGTGCCAGCGGGACGTAGACGCCCGCGCGGTCGTAGCGGGACCCCGTCACGGGCGGCTCCGGCGACCAGGGCCTGCCCGGTCCCGCGAGGCCCAGCGCCGTGCTCGCGGCGACGAGCAGCAGCAGGACGCCGCGCAGCGCGAGTCGCCACGGCACGAGCAACGCGACGCCGAGCGCGAGCGCGAAGGGCGTGACGACGAAGAAGGCGCGCGGCGCCGCGAGCGGGAGCAGCTGTCCGACGAGCAGGGCGCCGCCGAGCGAGCCGAAGCCCTGCGCGCAGAACAGCGCCCCGGCCGCGCGGCCACGCGCACCCGGGATCGCGGCGAGGAGCAGCGGCACCAGGGCACCGACCGGCACCGCGACCGGCGCGGCCGCCAGCGTCGCCGCGGCGAGGATGCGGAACTGGTAGCCGATCTCGGAGCCCACGGCCTGGCGCGCGACCGCGGCGCCCACCAGCTCGTGCACGCCGAGCGCCGCGCCGAGCACCGCGAGGACCAGCGCCCAGGTCGCGCCCCGGGCCCCCGCAGGCCGCGCAGCGGCGAGCGCCGCACCGAGCGCCAGGGCGAAGAGGAACCCCGCGAGGATCCCCGAAAGGGTCGGCTGGAAGCCCTCGAGGAAGAAGGGCAGGCGGCGCAGGAGCAGGACCTCGTAGCCGATCGCGACGAAGCCCGAGGCCGCGGCGAGGCGCACGGCAGCGGCGGGGAGCGCGCTGCGCGCGGGCTCCGCGGGCGACGGCGCGGGCGGCGGCGTGCGCGCCGCGGGTCGCAGCAACCAGGCGGCCAGCAGATACGCGAGCGCGGCGAGCGCGAAGCAGAGGCGGAGGCCGAGCTCGGGGACGAGGACGTTGCCCGTCGCCCAGGCGGCCAGCACCGAGCCGAGGGTATTGCAGGCGACGAGCAGGGCCGGGACGCGGGAGCCCGACACGCCGTCGAAGACGCGCGGGAACGCGTAGCCCATCGCGAGGCCCGGCGCGCCCGCGAGCAGCAGTGCCAGCGCCAGTCCCGGCCAGGGCGGCAGCGGCGGCAGGCGACCGAGGGTCCAGGCGACGAGCGCGATCGCGATTGCGGTCGCGAAGTAGCCGCGTGCCGCGGAGCGGCCGCTCGGTTCGCCGGCCATGCGCGCGGCGAGCGCCCCGCCGAGGCCGAGGGCGGCGACGAAGGCACCGACGACGAGCGCGGCCGACGCTGCCGTGTTGCCGAGCACCAGACCGAGCGCCCGCAGGACCGCGGTTTCGAAGCAGAGCCCGCCGAAGCCGGCGAGGGTCACGGCGAGGGCGCGCGCTGCCCGCCCGCTCACGTCGACTCGCGTTCCTTCTCGCGGACGATCGCGAGCAGCTCGGCGGGACCGGCAGCAGCGAGCATCGCGTCGCGGACCTCGCGCCGGGCGAGCAGCTTGGCGATCTCCGCCAGCGTGCGGATGTGCAGGAGCTTCTTGCTCCGCGGGATCACGAGACAGACCAGGATGCGCGCCGGAAGGCCGTCGAGCGACTCGAAGGGGATGCCGTGTCGCGCGATGCCCAGCACGGCGACGACCTCGTCGATGCCGTCGACCGCGGCGTGCGGGATCGCGATCCCGCTCTCCATCCCCGTCGTCATGCTCCGCTCTCGCGCGAGCAGCGCATCCTGCACGGCGCCGAGCGCCGCGTGCGGGATCGCCCCGGAACGTGCCGCCACCTCGGCGAGTCCGCGGATCGCGCTCCACTTGTCGGTGGCGTCGAGCGGCTGCACCACCAGTTCCTCGCGCAGCAGTTGCGACAGCTTCATCGGGTCGTCGGATCGGGCGAGCGGTTGATGGATACCGCACGCGCAGGACCGCGACAAACGATTCGACGAAAAGCAGCCTTCCCTGCGCTCCCGGGCCGCAATAAAAAGCCGCGCCGCGCCGTCCGAGGGCGTCGATCCGTGGGTCCGGCAGGCGAGCCAGCGCTCGCCTCGGTGACTGCGGACGCTCGATGAGGGCGGCTCCTGCCGCCCGGCGGAAACCCAACCATGCGTGGTCAGCACGACGTGATCGAGTCACTCGCGAGCGACGCCGTCGCCCAACTCTCTCCTTCCGCCCAGGCCCCCCGCGAACGGCGGCGCCGGCCGTGCCGCGCCCGGTCGCGGCTCCTCGCCGGTCTCGCGGGGCTCGTCCTCTGGGCGCTCGGCCCCGTCCCGCTCGCGGCGCAGGAGAACCAGGAGGCCGGGGGCGTGAAGCTGGAGGTGACGGGCGATCAGATCGCGCTCTCGGTCAACGAGACGACCGGCGTCCCCATCAAGGACTTCATCAAGCTCGCCCAGAAGATCACGGGGAAGGTCTTCACCTTCAACGACCAGGAGTTCCAGGCGCAGGGCACCAACATCAACTTCATCGGGACGGTGAGGTTGAAGCGCGAGGGCTTCTACAGCTTCTTCCAGACGATGCTGTACATCCGCGGCTTCGCCTGCGTGCCGCGCTCGGGGACCGGGGAGCAGGAGACCGTCGAGATCATCAGCCTCGCGAGCCCCCGCCGGAACGAGATCACCGCGGCCGCGCGCTACGTCCCGGTCGAGGAGCTCGAGCAGTACGCGACCCAGACCGGCGTGCAGGTGCTGACCACCGTGCCGCTGCGCTACGTCAATGCCCAGAACGCGGCGACCCAGGCGCGGCCGTTCTTCACGCTCCAGGGCAACACCTCGGTCGGCGGGCTCACGACGGGCACCCTCGATTCCCGCTCGATGATGCTGCAGGGCTTCGGCCCGCAGGTCTGGGCGGCATACCAGCTCCTCAAGCTCGCGGACGTCCCCCCGCTCGCGCCCGACGAGGAGACGCGCGTCGTCAAGCTCGTCAACGCCACCGCGGAGGAGCTGGAGCCCGTGCTGAAGCAGGTCCTCGAGGACCGCGCGCGCCGCATCCAGGCCGCGCAGGTCGCCGGCGGCCAGGCCGTGCAGGCCGGTGCACCCGACGCGGTGCAGGTGCTCGCGCTCGCATCGCTGAACGCGCTGCTCGTCAGCGGTTCGCCCGATCGCATCAACGAGGCGCTCGACCTGATCGCGCAGCTCGACGTCCCGATCGAACTCTCCGGCGGTGACATCCACGTCACCCAGCTCCGCAACGTGCTCGCCGAGGACCTCGCGAACACCCTGCGCAACTTCCTCCGCGAGGACCAGGTCGCCGAGACGCAGGCGCAGGCGGGCCAGCAGGCCGCGACGCGCCGCCCGCGTCAGACCGTGATCATCGCGCACCCCGAGAGCAACACGATCCTCATCTCGGCGGCGCAGTCCAAGTTCCGCCAGATCGAGCGCATGATCCAGGAACTCGACGTGCGCCAGCCGCAGGTGCTCATCGAGGCCGCGCTCGTCGAGCTCTCGACGAGCGACCTCGATCAGCTCGGCGTGGAGCTCGGCGCCCTGGACATCGCCGACGGCAAGTTCACGCGGCCCTTCGGCTTCACCCAGTACGGCATCTCCGAGTTCCAGGACACGAACGGCGACGACCTGCCGGACACGCGCCTGCCCGACTTCGAGAACCCGCTGCAGGGCTTCACGGGCGGCATCATCAGCAGCGACGACTTCGCGATCCCGCTGCTCGTCAACGCGCTCGCGCAGGACACGCACAGCAACATCCTCTCGCTGCCCAGCATCGTCGTGAACAACAACGAGAACGCGCTGGTCAAGAGCGAGGAGAACCGCCCGACGCAGACGACCACGCAGGGCAACAACTCGACGCAGACCGGTGTCGGCCAGCCGCGCGTCGCCGGTATCGAGCTCAACATCTCGCCGTCGATCAGCACGAACGACTACCTGCGCCTCAACATCGACATCAACGTGTCGCGCTTCGTGGGCCAGGCCGACCCGACGACCGGTGGCATCACCATCAGCCGTCAGGTCAAGACGCAGGTCACGCTGCCGAGCGGCAGCACGGTCGTGCTCGGCGGCATCATCGAGGACCAGCAGACGACCTCGAAGTCGGGCATCCCCTTCCTGAAGGACATCCCGTTGCTCGGGATCCTCTTCAGCACGAGCCGCGACGAGAACACGAAGACGAACCTCTACTTCTTCGTCACGCCGACCATCCTCGACGAGCCCGACTTCAGCGACCTGCGCGAGGTGAGCCAGCGCAAGAAGCTCGAGGCGTCCGAGTACATCGGCGATCGCCGCCTGCGGATCGTCGACTCGAAGTGGCTCGGTGGTCAGCGCGCGACGCTCGACGACCGCGACGCCACCATCGAGGAGCTGGATCGCTACGGCGGCTTCGAGCTCCCGCACCGCGTGCGCCCGACGACCGCTCCCAAGACCATCGACGGCAAGACCCCGTCGGGGCCCCTGATGCCCAGCGGCACGAATCCCGACGGCTCGACGCCCACCGGCGACGTCAATCGCTGAAAGCCATGCTGCACGACCGCATCCGCACGCGCCTGCTGCAGAGCGCCGGGCTCCGCGACGACCAGATCCGCGAGGCCCTCCAGATCGAGAGTGAGTCGGGGCAGACGCTCGACCAGATCCTCGTCCAGCGCAACCTGCTCGACGAGGAGCGCTGCCTCCAGTTCTTCTCCGAGTTCCTCGGCCTCGAGCGTCGCGAAAGCCTGGAAGGCGTCGCGGTCCCCTCGCCGTTCATCCAGAACGTGCCGGTGCAGTTCGCCCGCACGCACGGCATCGTCGCGATCCAGAGCGACGGCCGCACGACGAAGGTCGCGACCTCGCGGCCGCTGGACGTCAAGCCGATGGACGACCTCGCGACGATGCTCGGCACGTCCTGCGAGGCGGTCCTCTGTCCCCGCTCCGAGATCGCGAACCTCATCAACCGCGCCTACCGCCACAAGGCGGACGGCGTCGACGAGGCCCTCGACGACATCGAGGACCAGGACATCATCGGCCTCGCGGCGAAGATCGAGGAGTCGGAGGACCTGCTCGACGTCGCCAACAAGGCGCCGATCATCAAGCTGGTCAACATGCTGCTGTTCCAGGCGCTCAAGCTGCGCGCCTCGGACATCCACCTGCAGCCGTACGCGGAGCGTCTCCAGGTGCGCATGCGCATCGACGGCGTGCTCTACGACACCGAGGCGATCCCCAAGAAGGCGCAGGAGGCGATCGTCTCCCGCGTGAAGGTCATGGGGAAGATGGACATCGCCGAGCGCCGCCTCCCGCAGGACGGCCGCGCATCGATCCGCATCGGCGACGGCGACGTCGACGTGCGCATCTCGACGGTGCCGGTGCAGAACGGCGAGCGCATCGTCTTCCGCATCCTCGACAAGACGACCAAGGTCTACTCGCTCGACCAGATCGGGCTCGACCCCGAGAACCTGAAGATCATCCAGCGGTACATCAACTACTCGCACGGGATCGTCTTCGTGACCGGTCCCACGGGTTCGGGGAAGACCACGACCCTCTACGCCGGCCTCAACGAGATCAACTCGCCGAAGCTCAACATCCTGACGATCGAGGACCCCGTCGAATACAACCTCGACGGCATCAGCCAGGTCCAGGTCAACGTGAAGAAGGGCCTGACCTTCGCCGCCGGACTGCGCGCGTTCCTGCGCCAGGATCCCGACGTGATGATGGTCGGCGAGGTGCGCGACTCGGAGACCGCGGACATCGCGATCCGCGCGGCGCTCACCGGACACCTCGTCTTCTCGACGGTGCACACGAACGACGCTGCGTCGACCGTGACCCGCATGCTCGACATCGGCATCGAGCCCTACCTCGTGTCGTCGTCGGTGCTCTGCGTGATCGCCCAGCGCCTCGTGCGGACGATCTGCCCGCACTGCCGCGAGCACACGAAGACCCCGGACGACCGCCTCCGCTTCCAGCTCGAGGAGCTCCGCCTCACGCCGGACATGTTCCCGAACGGGATCGCCTACGGCCGCGGCTGCGACGAGTGCTTCCACTCGGGCTTCTCCGGCCGCACCGCGATCTACGAGGTGATGCCGATCGACGCGATCATCCAGGAGCAGATCGTCAACAAGGCGACCGCCAGCGAGATCAAGCGCGGCGCGCTGGAGCGTGGCCTGCGCACGCTCCGCATGGACGGCGTGCAGAAGGTCCTGCAGGGCATCACCTCGGCCGAGGAAGTGCTCCGCGTGACCCAGCTCGACGTGCTGTGACGCGCCGCGAACGGCGACATCGAGACAACGACCCGAGCGAGCCGACGGAGCCAACGCGTGCCCATCTTCGAATACAAGGCCGTCGACGGCGAGAACAAGCAGAAGCGCGGCATCATCGACGCCGACTCGGCGCGTGAGGCCCGCATCAAGCTGCGCACCGAGCGGCTCTACGTCACGGACCTCAAGGAGCGCGTCCGGCGCGTCCGGCGCTTCCAGGTCAAGGGCATCACCGGCGTCGACACGCCGAACAAGCAGCGCACCGAACAGATCGCCGCGGTGACGCGGCAGATGGCCTCGCTCCTGAAGTCGGGCATCCCGCTCGCCGAGTCCCTGCGGATGGTGATCGAGCAGGCACCGGACCGACGCATCGAAGCCGCGTTCCGCGACATCCGCGAGAAGGTCACGCAGGGCGTCCCCTTCGGCGATGCCGTGCAGGCCCACCCGGGCTACTTCACCGAGCTGTACGGCAACATGGTCCGCGCCGGTGAATCGTCGGGCGCGCTCGACCTGGTGATGATCCGTCTCGCGGGCTTCCTGCAGAAGCAGGCCCGCCTCAAGAACAAGGTCGGCGCCGCGATGATCTACCCGATGATCATGATGATCGTCGGCGTCGTCGTCGTGGCGATCCTCATGACCGCGGTCGTCCCGAAGGTCACGCAGCTCCTCAAGCAGCGGAACGAGGAGCTCCCGCTGCCGACCGAGATCCTGATCACGGCGAGCAACTTCCTCCAGAACAACTGGTTCCTGGTCCTGGTCGGCATCCTGCTCGTCACGATCCTCTTCCAGATCTTCGTCAACTCGGCGAAGGGTCGGCTCGCCTGGGATCGCCTGAAGCTCACGGTGCCGGTCTTCGGCGACCTGATGCGGAAGCAGTCGGTGAGCCGCTTCGCGACCACCCTCGCGACGCTGCTGCGCTCGGGAGTGCCCGCGCTGCAGGCGATCGACATCACCAAGCGCGTGCTGGACAACATGGTCCTGCAGAACGCGTTGACCAAGGTCCACGATCACGTCCTCGAGGGCACGGACATCTCCACACCGATGAAGATGACCAACGCCTTCCCGCCGATGGTCAACTACATGGTGGGCGTCGGCGAGCAGGCGGGCAATCTCGAGGAGATGCTCGAGCGCGTCGCGGAGAGCTACGACGAAGAGGTCGACATCGCGACGCAGAAGCTCACGTCGGTGATCGAGCCGCTGATCATCGTCTTCCTGGCCCTCATCGTCGCCGGCATCGTCATCGCGATCGTGCTGCCGCTGCTGAAGCTGCAGAAGGTCCGCTGATCGACGCCCGGAGGGCGGTGTGGATGAGCCGCGATCCCCGGCCTGGCAGCGGGACTTCGCGGCGACGCCGCGGTCCGCGGGACCGACGCCGCAGAGCGCCGGAAGGTCGCTGCGACGCCCCCCGTCTCACGGGCCGAGCCCGCCTTGGCCCCTCGCTTCGCCGAGGGCTACACTCCGGGCCTCGCACGCCTCGCAGGAATCCGCAATGAACTCCCCCCACACGGTCCGCCGCAGCGCCGGCTTCACCCTCGTCGAGATCATGGTCGTCATCGTGATCCTCGGCCTCCTCGCCGGAATCGTCGTCCCCAACCTCTTCAGCAACGTCCAGGAGGCCCGCGAGACGACCACGAAAGCCAACGCGCAGGCCGTGCTCGATGCCCTCAAGCAGTACCTCACCAAGACCGGCAAGAACAACGCCGAGCTCGAGGACCTGGTCACACCCGACGCGCGCGGCGCCACGATCCTCGAGCGCGCTCAGCTGAAGGACGCCTGGGACAACGAGTTCGAGCTCCGCAAGCTCGACGGCTACATGAAGTTCGAGGTCGGGTCCAAGGGTCAGGATGGCGTGGTCGACACCGAGGACGACGTCGTCGTGCCGCCCCGTAGCGAGAACTGAGACGGCGATGGAACCAGGCGCCGTGATCCGGAGGAGCAGCGCAGGACCCGGCGGCGTCGCCCGCGACGCGGGGTTCACGCTCATCGAGATCATGGTCGTGATCGCGATCCTCGCGATCCTCGCGCGGCTCGGTCTGAACAACCTCGGGGCCCTCGTCCCCGAGACCGTGCTCGACAGCGAGTCGCAGCGCCTCATGTCGGCGATCGAGTACCTGCGCTCCGAGGCACAGCTCCAGGGCAAGACCTACAAGCTCGAGCTCGACCTCGACGGCGGTCGTTACCGCGAGATCTGGCCGCCCGAGATGAAGGTCACGATCGACCAGGATCCGAAGCAGCTCGAGGAGAAGCGCCTGCAGTGGACGGTGCTCGATCCCCGGGCGCGGATCGTCGGCTACGCGGTGATCGGCGAACCGACCCTGCGCAAGGGCCGGGTCGAGATCGTGCTCGACCGCAACGGCAACACCGCGGACCAGATGATCTTCGTGCGGATGAAGGACGACGACCTGAAGCAGATGGTCTGGACCATCCAGATCCGCGGCCTCGAACGCGCCGCGCGCCTGGTGCGGAGCTTCGACGAGAAGGAGGCCTACCTCGAGCGCATCGAGGAGGCGAACTTCTGATGACGGACAGGATTCCCCGGACGCCCGGCGCCGATGCCGGCTTCACCCTCATCGAGGCGCTGGTCGCGGTCGCGATCCTCGCGATGGTGATCGTGCCGTTCCTCAGCATGCGCACGCGGGCGATCATCGACGCCGCCGACGCCAAGCGCTGGCGCATCGCGCGCGAGATCGCGGAGCGCTACATGTCGGAGCTCGAGGCCGGTGCGCGCGAGACGCCGCCGACCAACCGGCTCCCGGTCGAGGTCGAGGGACACGAGGGCTTCCAGTACACGTTCCTGATCGGGGACGCGGCGATCGGCGACGCCGAGGCCGAGATCACCGGCATGAACAGCTTCAGCGGTGGCGGCAGCGATCCGGCGGATCGCCTGGCCTGGCAACGCGATCGCGACAACCTTCGTCAGGCCCAGTCCCGTGGTGTGTCGATGACGGAGTACGAGGACGAACTCCGCGAGAAGGAACTCGAGGACAGGATCCCCTCGGAGGACGAGCTCGAGGACGTGGCGATCGTCGTCACGTTCGGCAGCGTTCGCGAGTCGGACGACGAGGAGAAGGGCACGGAGCGCTACATGCTGAAGTCCAAGATCTCGACCATGGCGCTCGAGGGGCTCACTCCCGAACGCGCCGAGCAGGTCGCGCAGGCGCGCGGCGCAGGCAATGCCAATGGGGCAGCGGGTAGCTCCGGCGCGGGTGCGACCGGCAACAGCGGAGGTGTCAAATGAGCGCTCGACGGAACGATCTCGCCGGCCGCGCCCTCGCCGCCGGGTTCACGCTCGTCGAAGTCATGGTCGCCGTCCTCATCTCCTCGATGGTGATGGTGGCGGTGAGCGCGAGCTTCCTCGGCACGATGAATGCCCACTACGAGATCGACATGGCGAACGCCGCCATGTCGGACGGGCAGCGGGTGCTCGACACGGTCGAGCGCGACCTGCGGGCGCTCTGGACCTACAACGTGAAGAAGAACCAGGTCCTCGTCGGGCGCAACCGCGACATCGCGGGCTTCGATGCCGACTGGATCGACTTCGTGTGCGCGACCGACTCGATCGGCGGCGTGGTCGACGTGGAGAACCGCATGGGCCACACCGGCCTCTGCGAGGTCGGCTACTGGCTCCGCGACAACCGGGAACTGCCGGGCCTGCTGGAGCTGGTGCGGCGCGAGGATCCCCTGCTCGACGACGACCTCACCCGCGGCGGCGTCTTCCAGCGGGTCAGCGACCGCGTGAAGAGCTTCAACATCACCTACTTCGAGACGCTCGGCTACGAGGCGCAGCCGGTCGACGAATGGGACAGCAGCCGCGAGGGCAAGCTGCCGCGGCGCATCAAGATCGAGCTCAAGGTCCATCGCCGCATCGGCAACCGCAACCAGGTCTCGAGCAGCGAGATCGAGGACGACGGCCTGATCCTCGAGACCTACGTCCGCCACATCGTTCTCGATCGCCGCTACGAGCGGATCCTGCAGGCGGGCATCGCGATGGTTCCGATCGCGCCGCTCCCCCCGGAAGCGGAGTCCGCCAACAGTCAGGGCGGTGGCGGCGGTGGTGGTGGCGGCGGCGGCGGCGGCGCGGGTGGCCGCGGCGGAGTCGCCGGTCCCGGTGAGATGAACGTCGGCGGCGGCCCGCCCGGCGCGGGCGGCAGTCCGCGTCAGGGCGGCGGCCGCACCGGCACCGGCCAGCCCCCCGCCGGCGGCCCGGGACTCAACCTCGGCGAGCTCCTGCGCGGCGGCGGTCGCGGTGGCGCCGGCGGTGGGAACAACTTCTTCGGCGGACTGCCGGGCGGCGGCGGCAACAGCGGCGGCGGCCGCGGCCGCTGAGCGACGGCCGATCGTCGATCAGAGCGTCTCGCGACCGTCGAGGTAGGGTCGCAGCGCCGCGGGCACGCGCACGCGGCCGTCGGCCTGTTGGTGCACCTCGAGCAGCGGGATGAGGATGCGGGGGCTGGCCAGCACGGTGTTGTTCAGCGTGTGGCAGTGCGCGACCTTCTTGGTCGCGGTCTCCCGGTAACGCATCTTCAGACGCCGGGCCTGGTACTCGTAGAAGCGCGACGCCGAGTGGGTCTCCCCCCAGTTGTCGCGCGACGGCATCCAGCACTCGATGTCGTACTTGAAGGCCTGCGGGACGCCGAGATCGCCGCCGCACACCGCGACGACGCGGTACGGCAGCTCGAGGGCCGCCAGGACCTCCTCGCTGTTGCGCACGATGTCCTCGTGATGGCGACGGCTCCGAGCCTCGTCGGCGATGTCGATGACCACCTGCTCCACCTTCTGGAACTGGTGCACGCGGTAGAGGCCCTTGGTGTCCTTGCCGTAGGTGCCGGCCTCGCGCCGGAAGCACGCGCTGCGTGCGACGTAGCGCTTGGGCAGCTCGGCCTCGTCGAGGATCTCGTCGGCGTGGATCGAGGTGACGGGCACCTCGGCGGTGCCGATCAGGTTCAGGCCATCCTCGGTCACGCGATACGTCTGCTCCTCGCCACCCGGGAAGAAGCCCGTGCCGGTCATCACCTCGTCGCGCACGAGCAGCGGCGGATCGACGGCCACGAAGCCCTTCCGCACCATGTGCTCGAGCGCGAGCCGCAGGACCGCATCGTGCAGCAGCGCGAGCTCACCGAAGAGCATGTAGTTGCGGCTGCCGGCCATCTTCGCCGCGCGCTCGACGTCGAGCCAACCGCGCGCGACCGCGAGCTCGTCGTGGCTCCGGTGCGCGAACGCGAACACGGGCGGCTTGCCGACGCGACGCACCTCGACGTTCGCGGCATCGCTCGCGCCGTCGGGGACCTCGTCGTCGGGCACATTCGGCACGAGCAGGAGCTGGTCCTTGATCGCGTCCTGGAGCTCGCGCTCGCGGGTCTCGAGACCCTGGATCCTGGTCTTCAGCTCGCGCTGCTCGGCGAGGACGGCCTCGCGTTCGGCCGGCGCGAGCTTGCCCATGGCCTTGCCGGCCTGCTTCTGCGCGGCCCTCAACCCATCGAGCTCGGGGATCAGGCCCCGGAGCTGCGCGTCGAGTTCGAGGACGCGATCCACGGCCATGGCACGGTCGGGGAAACGCTTCTTGAGCGCGCCCTTGCGGACGCGATCGGGATCGTCACGGAGGATGCGGATGTCGAGCACGGGACTGCTGGATGCGGGGCGAAGCCTGACGGCGGCTGATCACTTGAACAGCGGATCGAGCTTCACGAAGAACTTGTTCTTCTTGTCGCTCAGCCCGACGAAGCTGCCGTCGGGTGCGTCGACTTCGACGACGGTGCTGGGCTCTCCCGAGCCTTTCGCCATCGGATAGAAGCCGACGTGCGAGGAGAGCGAGCTCGAGAACTTGTTCGAGAGCTTGTTGAGCAGCTCGGGGTCGGGGATCGGCACGAACTCGCCGGCCTCGCGCGCGCCCTTGCCGTCGGCGCTCTTCGCGACGAGGACCACGGGCGCCACCGCGCAGCCGTTGAGGTGAGCGTAGAGTTCGCCGGCCTTGCCGACGACGCGCAGGCGCACGGCGTCGATCTTGACCTTGCCGCCCGAGGCGTCCTTGTGGAAGTCGATGTGGAAGGGGGCGCCGAGTTCGAGCTTCGCGGTCTGGCCGGCTTCGACCTTCACGGCGGCGGAGCTGCCGGGGAAGAGCTCGGCCGTCGTCAGCTTGCCGCCCGCCTTCTGCTCGAGGCGACCGTAGAGGATCGAGTACTCACCCACCGGCACCTCGGTGGGTTGGCCGTCGGCGATCTCGAAGCGCGCGCCGGCGAAGTCGCCGCTGCCCTGCACGACCAGCACGACGGGCTTGATCGGCTTCGGGCCGGTCCACACGAACTGCAGGTTGCCGGTCTTGAAGTACTCGGGATTCGCGGGGCGGAAGCCGGCCTTCAGCCCGCCCTCCTGGCTGCGCAGGTGGAACCAGTTCGCGCCGACCTTCACCCAGCTCGACGCCGGCCCGACGCTGTCCTTGCCGATCTGCAGCGCGTCCAGCACCGCGATCGGCACCTCCTCGTCGGGTCCCGCGCCGAGGTTGCGGTCCTTGAAGCCGAGCGCGTAGGCATCCTCCTCGAAGAGCACGCCGTTGCCGTTGTCGTCGAAGAAGGTGATCGGGGTGCCATCCAGGTCGGCCACCCAGCTCGCCGCGCTCTTGTAGTACAGCGTCGCGTTCTTCACGCCGCCGGACTCGTAGGGCTCGAGGTTGATCGAGAGGCCCTGGTAGGGCTCCGAGCCGCCGCCGATGAAGAACCACATCGCGTACGGACGTTTGCGGTCGGCGTCGAGCCAGAACACCGAGGGCTTCTTCAGCTTGGCATCGACCTCGACGAAGGGGTTCTTCTTGAGGTCGGTCTCGCTGCCGTCGAGCGTGACCCCGAACTTCGCGGCGCCGGGGCGCACGGCGAAGAGCTCCGCGCCCTTGAACCACTCGAACTTGCGCGGGCCGCCTTCGGTGATCGAGACGGCCAGCCACTTCGGCGGCACGGGGCCGGCGACCGCCGCGATGTCGTGCTTCGGCTTGACCTGCGGCTCGAAGCGCAGCTCGACGATCTTCTCGAGCTTGTCGGCATCGGGCATCAGGTACGCGTCGGCACCCTTCACGTTGGCGTCGTAGCCGCCCTTGCTGCGCTTCTCGGCCTCCGCCTCGTCGAGCTTCAGGCGCTCCTCCTCCGCCTTCTTGAAGTTCGCATTCCCCGCGAAGTGGATGTCCTTCACCCAGTCGCAGGCCCGCCGCAGCTCCTCGAAGCGAGTCAACGAGATGATCACCTCGCGACGATCCACGAAGGTCTTCTCGGGGATCTTGTCGTAGAGCGTCGCGAGCAGGCCCCAGGCATCGGCCGCGTTGACCTGGTCACCGACGTTCTCGAAGTTCGCGGCGATCTTGCGGAGCGTGTCCGCGAGCCCCTCCCAGGGCTTGCGGTCGGTCACCTTGCCGTCGCGCAGCTTGAAGAACTCGCCGTACGCCGCGACGAGCGCCTGCTTCGAACGCTCGACGGCCTTGAGCGACTGCGGGTCGACGCCGTGGCACCAGCGCTCCACGATCTCGAGCGTGCGGCCTTCGAAGACGCGCAGCCACGCCGCCTTGAGCGTGTTGCGCTCGAGCTCCGTCGGGGCGCTGCGCGTCGGATCCGCGATCACGCCGAGCACGAGCGCGCGGAAGTGCCCCACCGTGTGGATCGAGTTCTCCTTGACGAGCTTGTCGAGCCCCTTCTGGTTGTCGAGGCGGATCGCGTCGGCGAGCTCCGTCGCGAACTGGTCGTAGCCGAGCTGCTGCGCCGGCGCGCCGATGCAAAGCAGGAACGGCAACCAGGCGACGAGGACGAATCGGAAGGACAGGGTGGGGAACATCGTGGAAAGCTCCGGTCCGATGTGCGAGGTCGGCAGTGTAGAGCGCGACCGCGTCAGCGCCCGCGCAGATCCTTGCTCGCGCGCTCGAGGAAGCGGCGCTCCTCGGCGCTCAGCGCGGACCTGCCTTCGCGCGCGACCTTGTCGAGGATCTCGTCGAGGCGGAACTCGCGCTCCGCCTGGCTGACCTGCGCGCGGCGCTTGCGCCAGCGCGCGAGCGCCGGGAAGAGGGTCCCGCGACCGGTTCCGAGCGCGAGGTAGTAGCCGCGGAAGACCCGGAACGCGCAGAAGCCCCAGATCGCCCCGCCGAGGTGCGCGGCATGCGCGGTCCCCGAGTCCTTCAGCCCGTGCAGCTCCATCAGCGAGTAGTAGGCCCCGAGCGCGACGAGGATGCCGACCAGGAGCCCGAGCTGGACCGGGATCAACCCGAGCAGCATCACCATGAGGCGCGGCGTCGCCATCGCGCAGTAGACCATGATCGCGTAGACCGCCCCGCTGGCGCCGACGAGACGCATCGCGCCGAAATGGCCGCCGACCAGGGCGATGACGAGCTGCAGGATGCCGCCGAGCAGCCCCCCCATCAGGTAGATGTGCACGAGGCCCCGCGACCCCGCATCGTCCTCCACGCGCCGGCCGAACCACCAGAGCAGGAGCATGTTGAAGAGGACGTGGAAGGGGTCGGTGAAGCTGTGCGCGAACTGGTAGCTGACGAGCCGCAGCAGGCCGAGGCCGTAACCCGCGAGCAGTTCCTCGCCGTTGAGGGCGAGCCAGTGGTCGAGCGAGCGACCCCCGAGGCGTTCGCCGAGGATCACGGTCACGGCGAAGACCGCGACGTTGATCGTGATCAGGGCGTGGACCGCGGACGCGGTCGCCCAGGACGGGAGGCGATTGCCGATTCGGCTCATGTCGTCGCTCGGTGCGGGCGTCGCGTTCGCAGTGTGCCGCGCGCGTGAGCGGAGCGCCCGCGCGCGCTATGGTGTCCGCGCACACCCCACCCGGATGATCACGTGACGGCGCGGATTCTCGATGGACGTGCGCTCGCGGACAAGCTGCGCAGCGAGCTGCGCGCCGCGCGCGTTTCCCTGGGCGATCGCCCCATTCGTCTGGTCTCGCTCGAGGTCGGGCACAACCCCGCCGCGAAGGTCTACCTCCGCGGCCAACGCAGGGCGGCCGAGGACGTCGGGATCGAACTCGTCGAGGAACACCTGCCCCAGGACGCCGCGCTCGCCACCGTGCTCGGTCGGATCACGCAGCTCAACGACGACCAGAGCGTCGCCGGCATCCTCGTGCAGCGGCCGCTGCCGCCTTCGATCGAGGCGCGGGAGGTGCAGGGGGCGATCAAGCGGCACAAGGACGTCGAGGGCATGAACCCCTCGAACATGGGCGCGATCCTCTACCACGAGCCGGCGCTCGCGCCCTGCACGGCCAGCGCGGCGCTGCGCCTGATCCAGGAGAGCGGCATCGACCTCGCGGGGGCGGAGGCCGTGGTCGTCGGCCACAGCGAGATCGTCGGCAAGCCGATCGCGATGTTCCTGCTGCATCACCTCTCGACCGTGACGGTGTGCCACGTGAAGACGCGCAACCTCGCGGAACACACGCGTCGCGCCGACATCCTGGTCGTGGCAGTCGGAAAGGCCGGCCTCGTGACCGGCCGCATGATCAAGCCCGGCGCCGTCGTCATCGACATCGGCATCAACACGGCTGCGGACGGCAGCGTCGTCGGCGACGTCGAGTACGCGTCGAGCGCGGAGATCGCGGGCTGGATCACCCCCGTGCCCGGCGGCGTCGGACCGGTGACGGTCGCGATGCTGATGCGCAACACGCTGCGCGCGGCCGGCCTGAACGTCTGAGGGGCGGCGGCCCGGGGCGGTCGACCCTCGTCGCGCCACGCTCAACTCGAGCGCGCGAGGACGTAGTCGACGAGGCCGTCCATGGCGTCGCGCGCGGGCGAGGCCGGCAGACCGGCGAGCGCCGCGCGCGCATTCGCGAGGCGCCGCCGCGCGCCCTCCATCGCGACACCGATCGCGGCCTCGAGCGGGAACTCGCGCTTGAGCACCGCGAGCTTGGCGTGCTCGTCACCCGGGCTCCGCATCAACTCGCGCAGCCGTTCGCCGTGCTCGCGCTGCCCCAGGAGCCAGAGCAGCGGCAAGGTCAACTTGCCGCGGGAGAGGTCCGTGCCGAGCGACTTGCCGACCACGTGCTCGTCGCCGTCGAGGTCGAGGCAGTCGTCGACGACCTGGAACGCCGTGCCGAGCTCGAGGCCGAAGCGGTCCGCGGCCTCGACCTGGGCGCGGGAAGCGCCGGCATAGTGCGCGCCGAGGCGGCAGGCCGCCGCGTACAGCGTCGCGGTCTTGTCGACGATGACGCGGAAGTACCGCGCCTCGTCCCAGTCGAAGTCGAAGCGGTGCAGGATCTGGGTGATCTCGCCCTGGCAGATGCGACGCGTCGTCTCCGCGAGGACCCGGCTGCAGGTCGGGTCGCTCAGCAGGACCGACATGTGGAAGGCACGCGCGTAGATGTAGTCGCCGAGCAGGACCGGGATCTCGGTGCCGTAGGCCGCATTCACCGTCGCCTGCTGCCGCCGGAGGCTGGCCCCGTCGAGCACGTCGTCGTGGACGAGCGTGGCGGTGTGCAGGAGCTCGATGATCTTGCCGACCGCGACGTGCTCCTCGCGCAGCGCGCCGACGGCGCGCCCGGCGAGCAGCACGAGCGCCGGCCGGAGCTGCTTGCCGCGGAAACTCGCCGCGAGCTCGACCAGGGGCAGCAGGTCCGCCTCCTCGCCCCGAAGCTCGGCGACCAGCTCCGATCCGACCCGCTCGAGCTCGGCGCGCACCGGCGCGAGCAGATCACCGAGCTGCATCGAACCGCTGCGCAGACTCACGCGTCGCCCTTCTTCTTGCCGTCGCCATCGCCGCCGTTGCCGAGCTTCGGCGCGTTGGGGTCGCTCTCGCCCTTGAGCCCCTTGCGGAACTCGACGATGCCCGAGCCCAGGGCCCGAGCCATGCCGGGAATGCGATGGCCGAAGAGCAGGAGGACGACCAGGAGGATCAGCAGGGTCTGCCAGCCGCCTGGGACGATGGTCGCGACGTGAAGGGGCATCGTTCGTTGGATCTCGGCCGGGCGGACAACTTACGTCGACCGACGCGTGCGGCCAAGCCGCGCTTTGCGCCCGTTGGCCGGAGAATCGCCGCGGGACGCGACGATGCGGCGGGGCGGGAGCTCCTCGGGCGGAGCGCAGCGGCGCCGCAGCGAGCGCTCGCGCGCGGCGGATCTCGAGCGCGGTGCCGCTCTCGATCTCAGTCCCGGCGCCGCTGGCTCTCGAGTTCCAGCCAGGTCGACCACGCCGCCGGGTCCGCTCCGAGGTCTCTCCCACAGAGGCGCGTCAGGTGCTTGCGTGCGTTCGCGGCGACCTCGGCATCCGGCGCGCCGAGCGCGGAGATCAGGATGCGGATGGCATCGAGGCGGGCGGCCTGGTCTTCCTCGCTGCCCGCTCCGGCCGCGGCCCGTGCGGCCCGAAAGCGCTTGAGCTCCTCGAGGAGCTGTCGGAACAGCGTGCCCAGCCGGCGCTGTTCGAGCATCACCATCGCGAGGTAGAGGAAGCCGAAGCCGATCGCGAAGCGCAGCACGGCCGTCGGCCCCAGGTGACGCGCGATCCACTCGGCGCCGGGGAGCCAGGGCTCCACCCAGACCAGGCCGGCCAACGCCAGCATCGCCAGCGGCGCCGCGAGCTTCAGCCAGGCACCGAGACCCGGTCCGGCCGGGGTCCCGCTCACTTGCCCAGCACCGCCTTCATCGTGGCGCCCATCACGCTCGGCGTGGCCACGACCGTGGCCCCGGCCGCGCGCAGCGCCGCCTGCTTGTCCGCCGCGGTACCCTTGCCGCCCGAGATGATCGCGCCGGCGTGGCCCATGCGCTTGCCGGGGGGCGCCGTGGCACCGGCGATGAACGAGACGACCGGCTTCGTCATCGAGGACTTGATGAAGTCCGCGCCCTCCTCCTCGGCGCTGCCGCCGATCTCGCCGATCATGATCACGCCGTCGGTGTCCGGGTCGGCCTGGAAGAGCCGCAGGCAGTCGACGAAGTTCGTGCCGTTGATCGGGTCACCGCCGATGCCGACGCAGGTCGACTGTCCGAGCCCGGCGGAGGTGAGCTGCCAGACGGCCTCGTAGGTCAGGGTTCCGCTGCGCGAGACCACCCCCACGCGGCCGGGCCGGTGGATGTAGGCCGGCATGATGCCGATCTTGCAGCCGCTGCGCTCCGTGGTCGGCGTGATCACGCCCGGGCAGTTCGGGCCGACGAGACGCGACTTCGTGCCGCGCATCATGTCCCGCACCCAGGCCATGTCGAGGACGGGCACGCCCTCGGTGATCGCGACGATCAGCTCGATGCCGGCGTCCACCGCCTCGCAGATCGAGTCGGCGGTGAACGGTGCAGGCACGTAGACGACCGAGGCGGTCGCACCGGTGGCCTTCACGGCCTCGCGGACCGAGTCGAAGACGGGGATGCCCTCGTGGATCGTGCCGCCCTTGCCCGGCGTGACGCCGCCCACGACGTGCGTGCCGTAGGCCTTCGCCTGGAGCGAGTGGAAGGTGCCGTTCTTGCCGGTGATCCCTTGCGTGATCACCTTCGTATTGCCGTCGATCAGGATGCTCATCGCGCTTTGCTCACTGTGCCGTCACGCGGCATCGCCGCGTGCAGGGCGCTGGTCTCGGTCAGCGGTTCGGTCACGGGTTCACGGGTTCTCGGGTTCTCGGTGCCTCGCGGCTCGCGGCCTCGCGGTCTCGCGGCCGCGGATCAGCGTCCGCTGCGGCGGACCAGCTCCACGATCTTCTCCGCGGCATCGTCGAGCGAGGTCGCGGTCTGCAGGCGCACGTCGGAGTCCTGCAGCAGCCGGCGGCCGATCTCGACGTTCGTGCCTTCGAGGCGCACCACGAGCGGGACCTCGAGCTTCACCTCCCGCGCGGCGGCGATCACGCCCTCGGCGATCGTGTCGCACTTCATGATCCCACCGACGATGTTCACGAGGACCCCCTTCACGTTGGGGTCCGCGAGGATGATCTTGAACGCGTTGGTGACCTGCTCCTTGTTCGCGCCGCCACCGACGTCGAGGAAGTTCGCAGGGCTCCCGCCCTTCAACTGGATGACGTCCATCGTCGCCATCGCGAGGCCGGCGCCGTTCACCATGCAGCCGATCTCGCCGTCGAGCGCGATGTAGTTCAGCCCGAACTTCGACGCCTCGATCTCCTTCGGATCCTCCTCGTTGAGGTCGCGGTAGACGAGCACGTCCTCGTGGCGGTAGAGCGCGTTGCTGTCGAAGTTGAGCTTGGCGTCGAGCGCCAGCACGTCTCCGGACTTCGTGACGATCAGCGGGTTGATCTCGGCGATCGAGCAGTCCATCGCGCTGAAGGCCTGCGCGAGCCCGAGGATCAGCTTCGACGCCTGCTTCGCCGTCTCACCGCTCAGGCCCAGCGCCTTGGTGAGGCGACGGACCTGGAACGGCAGGAGTCCCTTGAGCGGATGGATGCGCTCCTTGTGGATCGCCTCCGGCTTGTGCGCGGCGAGCTCCTCGATGTCCATGCCGCCCTCGGCGGAGGCCATCATGACCGGCGCCATCGAGACGCGATCGACCGCGACGGCGAGGTAGAGCTCGCGCGCGATCTCGCTGCCGCGCTCGACGTAGAGCTGCTTGACCTCGCGACCCGCCGGACCGGTCTGATGCGTGACCAGCGTCTTGCCGAGCATGCCCTTGGCGGCCGCGCGCGCCTCGTCGGCGGAACGGACGAGCTTCACGCCGCCCGCCTTGCCGCGCCCGCCGGCGTGGATCTGCGCCTTCACCACCGACAGCGGAGCGCCGAGCTTCGTGAAGGCCGCGGCGGCCTCCTCGACGGTGCTGCAGGGGATCCCCTCGGGCACCGGAACGCCGAATCGCGCCAGCACCTGCTTCGCCTGGTACTCGTGGATCTTCATCGAACGCCGAACGTCATCGGGGGCAACGTCGACGCGGGCAACGTCGACGGGGACATCGGGACCGAGCGCCAGACCCGACCGGGCGAACCCGCCGGACCCGGCCCGGTGCCGAGTGAAAGGGCGGCCAGGGTATCGCCCGAGCCCGGGGAAACAACGGCGCTCGGGGGCTAAGGTGCGCGCGATGACCGATGGCATCCTCGTGCACCAGCAGATCAAGGCGCTCATCGACTCGGGCGCGATCGCGAGCAATCCGGGGATCGCCCCCGCCCAGCTCCAGCCGGCCAGTCTGGACCTGCGCCTGGCGACGGTCGGCTATCGCGTGCAGAGCGGCTTCCTCCCCGAGCGACAGAGCGTCGCCGAGCTCCTCGAGGAGATGACGCTCTACCGCTTCGACCTCACCGACGGCGCCGTGCTGGAGCGCGGCCATTGCTACGTCCTGCCGCTGCTCGAGCAGATCCGTCGCCCGCTGCCGTTCACGATCCGCGCGAACCCGAAGTCCTCGACCGGTCGACTCGACGTCTTCACGCGCATGCTCGCCGACCACAGCGGGCGCTTCGAGACGGCGCCCCCGGGCTACGTCGGCCCGCTGTACCTCGAGGTGGTGCCGCGCTCGTTCCCGATCCGCGTGCGGACCGGCCAGAGCCTCACGCAGATCCGCTTCGTCGGGGGCGACGCGGAGCTGTCCGACGAGGAACTCCGCGAGGAGTACCGCCGCGCGCCGCTGCTCTGGAGCGATGCGCGGACGCCGATCCCCATGGACGCCGTCTCCTTCGACGGCGGGCTCTCGATGCGCCTCGCGCTCGCGTGCGACGCCGACGTCTCGGGCCCGGTCGGCTACGAGGCCCTGCTGCACACCGGGGTGGTCGACCTGCAACGCGAATGCCATTACGACTGGCGGCAGTTCTTCCGCGCGATCGAGGCACCGCCGCGCGGCCGCATGATCGTGCAGCCGGAGGCCTTCTACATCTTCGCGAGCAAGGAGCGCGTGCGCGTGCCGCGGCACCTCGCGGCGGAGATGGCGCCCTATGACGTCGGCATGGGCGAGCTGCGGACGAACTACGCGGGGTTCTTCGACAACGGCTTCGGCGGCGAGAACGGCACGCGCGCGGTGCTCGAGGTGCGCGCGCACGACGTGCCCTTCCTCGTCGAGGACGGCCAGGTCTTCTTCCGCCTGCGCTTCTATCGGGGCCTCGAGTCTCCCACCGTGGCCTACGGCGAGGGTGGCCTCGGCAGCCACTACCAGGGGCAGGCCCTGCGGCTCAGCAAGCACTTCACGTCGACGACGGGCGACACCGCGGCGCGCTGACGCCGCGGGTCAGCGGTCGTCGATGCCGACGGCGTTGCTCAGCAACACGAGGCCCGCCGGCGATGCGACCACGGCCTGGAACTGCAGCGGCCCGACGCGGGAGTGGAAGGGATGCGGCGCGTTCGGCGAGATGCCGATCAGGCGTCCGGAGGCGTCGAGCCAACCCTGGAGCACGAGGGTCGGCATGAGCGGCGGCGTCAGGAGCAGGGCCCCGTGGATGCCGGGGAAGCGCAGCGGCCGGTCGAGGAATCCGAGCGGCGTCCCGAGCACCGCGGCGAACGCACCCGGGCTCGCCGCGTGCTCGACGCGGAACGCGAAGCCATCGCCGCGCTCGCGCGAGGGGAAGAGCCCCGTCATGCCGAAGCTCGGATTCGGGCCGCGCCGCCAGGCGACACCCACGTCCGCACCCGCGCTGAGCACCGGCTCGTCGAGCAGCGCGAAGAGCGCCGCCGTGCGCTGACGGGTGGCGAGGTTCGTGCCGCGCGTGCGGTCGACGACCTGCAGCACGGCCGGCGCCCCCGCGCGCACGCTCTCACCGAACTCGCCGATGTTGGTCGCTGCGGCGTGGACCGAGACGATGCTGCCGTCGACCGCGGCCGGCAGCTTGATCGCGAGGAACCAGGACTCCTTCGTCGGCACCACGCGCGCCGGGGTGGCGAGCGAGACGCGGAGGTCGAAGGCGAAGGCCGCATCGCCGGCGACCGGGGTCGAGATCGGACCGCTGCTCAGCAGCACATCGCCGGACTCGGGCCCGGCGCCGGAAGCTCCGCGCAGCAGCATGAGGCTGATCGGCATGGAGCGATCGGCCTTCTGGTTCTGGACGATGGCGCGCAGCCCCACCACGTTGCCGTAATCGTCGGCTTCCGCCGAGACGCCCTGGCGGAACCAGTCGCGCGACATCGCGATGCGGAGTTCGCCGTCGGAACCCGTGGCGAGGTGGCCACGCGTCGAGAACCCGGCCACGCCCGGCCAGATTCCGACTTCCTGACGAGCGGATTGAGAGCAGAGGGACGCGGTCGAAAACACGACCGCGAGAGCGAAACGGTGAGCGGATCTGGGGATCACAGCAGGCGACTCCGGCCCGACTCGGGACTCCGCGCGGCATTGGCCAGGCGGGTCCCACTGGTCGATCGCAGGCAGGGGAGCGAGGCTGCGACGACGACGAGTTCGAGCGCGGAGCAGTGTGCACATCGTGTGCCGTGCCTGCAATGCCACCTTGCGGTGGCAGTCGTACGCGAGCGCAGTAGCATCCCGCGCCCGTCGCGCGCCGCTGGGCTCGCGACGGGCGCGCCAGCCCCGGCACTGCGCCACGAGTTCCTTCGCACCGCGGCGATCGCGATCCGCAGGTATCGACCGAAGCATCATGACCGCTCCCGTCCGAGCGCCCCATCCTGCCGGCAGCAGCCGGTCCTCCGCGATCCTCATCACCGGCGCCGGCGGCGAGGTCGGGCACGGCCTGATCCGCGCGCTGTACGAACAGGGCGCCCGCGACATCGTCGCGATCGACATCCGCGAGCTGGAACCCGAGATCCGCGCGATGTGCGCGCGGACCTTCGTGGGTGACATCTGCGACGCGATGCTGCTGGGGCGGCTCCTCGCGATGTACGAGGTCTACGAGATCTTCCACCTCGCCGCGCTCCTGTCGACGCGTTCCGAGTTCACGCCCGAGACGGCGCACGATGTGAACGTCGGCGGCACCATCGGTCTGCTGCGCCTCGCGGCGGAACAGGCGCGCAGCCACGGCAAGACGGTCAAGTTCGTCTTCCCGAGCTCGATCGCGGCCTACGGCGTTCCGGACCTGACCACCAAGGCGCGGGCGGGTCGCGTCCGCGAGGATCAGTTCGTCGAGCCCACGACGATGTACGGCTGCAACAAGCTGTACTGCGAACACCTCGGCCGCTACTACGCCAAGCACTACCGGCAGCTCGCGAAGGACCGCGTGGCGGACCTCATCGACTTCCGCTGCGTGCGCTTCCCCGGCCTCATCAGCGCCGACACCGTGCCCTCGGGCGGCACGAGCGACTACGCGCCGGAGATGATCCACGCCGCCGCGAAGAACGAGCCCTACGCGTGCTTCGTCCGCGCCGACACGCGCATCCCCTTCCTCACGATGCCCGACGCGATCGACGCGTTGCTCGCCCTCGCGCACGCCGACCAGGAGCGGCTCTCGCGCCAGGTCTACAACCTCAGCGCGTTCGCACCGACCGCGGGCCAGATCGCCGATCTCGTCCGCGCCGCGTTCCCGAACGCGAGGATCTCGTTCCAGCCCGACGTGCAGCGCCAGGGCATCGTCGATTCCTGGCCGGAGGACGTGGACGACAGCGCCGCGCGCCGCGACTTCGGCTTCGTGCCCAAGCACGACGTCACCGCCGCCTTCCGCGACTACCTCGTGCCGGCGATCAAGGCCCGCTACGCGCGATGAGCGGCCTGCCGTTCGCGAGCCCCACGCTCGCGGCGATCGCGGCCGCACGCGAACGGCTGCGCGGGCATGTCCACGTGACGCCCTGCTGGACCTGGCCCTCGCCCGCGCTCGGCGCGGCGCTCGGCGAGTCCGCCCGGGTCACGGCGAAGCTCGAGCTCTGGCAGCGGAGCGGGAGCTTCAAGGCGCGCGGCGCCCTCCTCACGATGCTGGCGCTCGACGCCGAGCAGCGCGCCGCGGGCGTGACGGCGGTCAGCGCGGGGAACCACGCGCTCGCGGTCGCCGACGCGGCGCGCCGGGTCGGCACGCACGCCAAGGTCGTGATGCCGCGCAGTGCCGACCCGCGGCGCATCGCGGCGTGCGAGGCGGCGGGCGCCAGCGTCGTGCTCGCCGACGACGTGCACGCGGCCTTCGCCGCATCGCAGCGCATCGCGGCGGAGGAAGGGCGGCGCTTCCTCCACCCCTTCGAGAGCGAGTCGATCGTGCTCGCGACCGCCACGCTCGGCCTCGAGATCGTCGAGCAGGTGCCCGACGTCGACGCGGTCGTCGTGCCGATCGGCGGCGGCGGACTCGCCGCCGGCATCGCCTGCGGCATCGCCGCCGCGCGACCGGCCTGCGCGGTCTTCGGGGTGGAACCCGAGGGCGCGGACACGATGTCGCGGAGCTTCGCCGCGGGCGAGCCGCGCGCGATCGACGCGGTGCGCACGATCGCCGACAGCCTCGGCGCGCCGCGCGCGGAGCCGCGCACCTACACGCTCTGCCGGCGGCACCTCGCGGGACTCGTGCGGGTCTCCGACGACGCCCTCCGGCAGGCGATGCGCGTGCTGCACCGCGAGCTCAGGCTCGCCGTCGAACCCGCGTGCGCGGCATCGACCGCGGCCGCGCTCGGTCCGCTCGCCGTCGAACTCAGCGGCCGGCGCGTCGTGCTCGTGCTCTGCGGTTCGAACGTCGATCTCGAGAGCGTCGCGCGCCACGTCGTCGGCGTCGGCTAGCCGCGCGCGCTCAGCGCAGCCAGATCGCGACGCTCGAGCTCACGTGCGGCGTGCCGCCCTGCGGAGCCACGGCGAGGCCCTGGAAGTACACGTCGAGGCCACGCAGCGAGGGATCGTTCGGCGCGAGCGCGTTCCAGGTCGCCGTTCCATCCGCGAGCGCGAAGCCGCCGATCGGGATCAGCGAGGCGGGGTCGAGATGCAGCGGCCGATTGAGGCCGAGCTCGACGCGCGCCGTGCCGAGCGCCAGGGCGAGGGCGAAGCCGCCGCCCACGCTGCCGCGCATGGTGATCGTGAAGGCGCTCCCGAGGGCGATCGCGTGCCGATCGACCTCGAGGCCGTCCGGGATCGACAGCGCGCGCAGCATCGCGACGAGATCCGGCCGGCGCCCCACGTCGTGCGCGATCGGCGTGCCGTGCGCGCGGAGGACCGTGCGCAGCTCGGCTGGAGTGAGCGGTGAGCCGCGCTGCTGCTCCACCGCACCCGCGAGGCTCACGATCACCGCGGTCGTCAGCGCGGTCGCGGCCGAGGTCCCGGCGTAGCCCTGCGAGTAGGCCTGCCTGCGATCGTTGTCGAGCCAGAGCAGATCGCCGTAGCCGGTCGTCGCGACGTCGCCGCCCCAGCCGTTCGCGTCGATACGACTGCCGTAGTTGCTGAACGCTGCGCGCGTCGTCGCGGCGCCCGCGCTCGCTCCCACGAGGATCGCACCCGAATCGCGCGACGAGAGGTCGAAGCGGCGCGCGAACCGCGCGTCGTCGAGGTCGTTGTTGCCGTTGAGCGCGGCCTCGACGAAGAGGAACCCGACGGCGGTCGCGGTGCGGATGGCGTCGAAGTTCGACTGGAAGTACTCCGCGGGCACGTAGTCGTCGGGCTTGGTGAGCGCGAGGTTGTAGCCGCCGACGATCGCGATCACGTCCCCGGGGCGACCGTCCGCGATGGCCAAATGGATCGTGTTGACGATGCCGCCTTCGAGCGCCCACGAGATCATCCGACCGCGCGCGCGGTCGGCGATGCCCGTCATGCCGTAGGCGTTCCGACTGGCGAGAGTCACGCCGAGCATCCCGGTCCCGTGGTTCGCCGCGGCGGACCCCTGGCCGGTCACCCGACCGACGAACGACGCCGCGCTCAGCGAGTCGAGGTCCTCGTGCTCGAAGATCCAATCGTCCTCGAGGTGATAGAGGCTCACGGTCTCGCCGCGCGCGCCGAAGACGCTGCGGGCGGCCTCGCTGTGGACGCCGAGCGGCGGCGCGGCCTTGTAGGTCTGCGCGGCGCTGAGGTCGGGAGTCGGTGGCGGCAGATCCTGGAGCGCGACGCCCGCGTTCGCGCGCGCCGTGCTCGCGAGCTGCAGCACGGGCTTCAGGTAGGCGTCCTCGACCATCGGCTCCTGCAGCAGGTCGGCGAGCAGCGCGGCCGCGCTCGGGGCGTCGGCGCAGTGCAGCTCGTACCAGTAGCCGAGATGGCCGGGCCGCGTCGCGCCGGCGGGCAGGGCGGCGACGGCGCGGCGATGCAACGCATCGAGGACCTCGAACGGCGCCGCGACGAGGGGGCGGACCGTGCGGGCCCGTTCCCAGAGTGCGCGCAACCGATCCGCGGAGGCCTGGTCCTCTGCGGCGACGATCGCGAGACCCTCGCCCGCCGGCCGCAGCCCGCTGGTCTCCCGCAGCTTCACCTCCAGACAGTCCCGCACGCGCCACCCGGCGACGTGGTACGCGTCGAGCTGCTGCGCCCGCGGCATGGCGATGCCGACGACGGCGACGCAGGCGACGAGGATGGCGAGGCGGGCGGGCAGGACGCGGCTGGTCACGGCGGGATTCTCACACACGCGCCGCCCGCGCGCGCAGCCCCTCGGATCCGCGGCGCGACGGTCCCGCGCCGCGACGCCGCGGCGCCTTGGCAAGGCGCTCACGCACCGAGACGGCCGGGTTCAGAACCCGATCGCCTCCTCGCCCGCGATGCGCTGCTTCTCCGCCTTGGCGTAGGCCGGGCCCTCGGAGAGCTCCTCGACCTCGTCGAGCGCCACCGAGATGCGGGTCGAGATCCCGCGCTTCTGCATCGTGATCCCGTAGAGGACGTCGCACGCGGCCATCGTCCGCTTGTGGTGCGTGACGATGCAGAACTGACTCGGTCCGACGAAGTCCTGGAGCACGCGGAGGAAGCGCTCGACGTTGGTTTCGTCCAGCGCCGCGTC
>JADLHO010000078.1 GCA_020848735.1 Planctomycetota bacterium
CCCTCGTGATCTCCGAGTTCGGCGTGCCGACGAGCCGCGGCACGGCACACACGCAGCCGCAAGGGTGGGGCCACGGCGGACTGAGCGAGGAAGCGGCAGCCACGATCACGGCGCGCATGGCCGCCGAGATCCGCGAGGTGGGCGGTGCCGGCGCCATCGTCTTCGCCTGGATGGACGAGTGGTTCAAGCGCAACTGGATGACGGCCGACTTCGAGGTGCCGGTCGAGAACGCTCGGCGCTGGCAGAGCATGCTGAACCCCGAGGAGCACTACGGGCTGCTCGCGTTGCGGCCGGGACGGGAGGGCACCGTGCCGCTGCCCGGCGGAGCGATCGCGCCATGGCGCGCGCTCGCGGCGCTGCAGTCGGGCCGGCTCCTCGGCGCCGACTCGGTGACCCTGCGCGTCGGCCAGGACGAAGGATACGTCTACGTCGCGCTCGAATCGGCCGCGTGGACGGGGCGCCCCTTCGCATGGGACTCGACGCGGCTCCAACTCGCGATCGACACCTTCGACCCCGCCCTCGGCCAGATGGTCCTGCCCACCAGCGGGCTGATGAGCCAGGCGGGGTTCGAGTTCCTCGTCGAGCTCAACGGTCCCGACGATGCGCAGCTGAAGGTGCTGCCCGAGTACTCGCCCTTCCAGCGCGAGCACGTCGTGATGAGTGGCGAGTACTACGGGGAGATCTTCCGGCGTCCGGTCCTCTCGGTGCGGCGCCTCGACGGGGTGTTCGACTCGCTGTTCGCCCTCACCAATCGGCCGCGCTTCGTCGGGCCGGGGCGTCAGGTCCGCGGTTCGGGCGACAATCCCGGTCGCCTGCGCTACGGCCGCGCCTCCGACCACTCGCTGGCCGACTGGTGGTACGACGCGGCGCAGGGGATGCTGCAGCTGCGTCTCCCGTGGGGGCTGCTCAACGTCGGCGATCCGTCGTCGCGCCGCGTGCTCTTCGAGAGCGACCCGGAGCAGGCGCTGGGCCGCCGACCCGAGGCAGCCCCATCGCGGCTCACGAGCGTGGTCACCGACGGCTTCCGCTTCGCCGTGGTGGCGTGGAAGCCGGGACCCGACGTCCTCGGCACCATCCCCGCGCTCGACGCGGACGGCAAATGGCCGCTGGATCGGTTCCGCACCTGGAGCTGGCCGACCTGGGAGGACCCCACGTGGCACGAGTACCTGAAGCCCGCGTACCGATCCCTGCAGCAGCTCTGGAGCGCGCCATGAGGGGCGCGAAGCACCTCGCGATGCTCGGGCTTGCCGCCCTCACGCTCGTCCCCACGGCGGAGGCGCAGGTCGCGGTCGGCGACTCGCTCTGGCGCCTGGGACGGATCGACGAGGCCGCGGCCGCCTATCGGCGCGCGCTCGACGACGATCGGCTCTCGGTGCGGGCGAACTTCCGCCTGGCACAGACGCTCGCGTGGAGCAGCAACATCGATTCGGCGCTCGTGCTGCTGCGCGCCGCGCGCGTGCGCGTGCCCGACGACCCCGACCTCCTCACCACCGAAGCGCTGTACCTGTCGTGGGGGAAGCGCTTCGACGAGGCGATCGTGCGCTACGATTCGGTGATCACGGCGCACCCCGGTCCTGACTTCGTGCATGTGCGCATCGCACGCGCACGCACGCTCTCGTGGGCCGGACGGCTGGCCGAGGCGGGGCGCGGGTACGCGGCCGTGCTCGCGCAGGACTCCACCGACCGCGATGCGCGCTACGGACTGGCGCAGGTGGCTGCCTGGAGCGGCGACCTCGAGAGCGCCGCCACGCGCTACGAGGCGTTGCTCGCCGATGATCCGAACGAGGTGCGAACTCTCGTGGGACTCGGGAACCTGCGGATCTGGCAGCAGCGCCCCGGCGATGCACGACGCCTCGCCCAACGCGCGTACGCGGCCGACAGCGCCAACGGGGAGGTCCGCGAGCTCCGTCGCGCCGTGCGCACCGCGTACGCTCCGCGCGCGGAGGTCTCGAGCGACTACAGCGAGGACAGCGAGCGCAACGTGAATCGCTGGCAGGCGCTGCGCTTGAATGCGACGGTGCTCAACGGCATCAGGGCGGGCGTCTCGTTGGCGCAGCTCGAGGCGACCGACCCTGCGCGCGACGCGCGACGCACCATGGTCGAGGGGTCGCTCGGCGTGCCCGTATGGAAGGGCAGCGTGACGGCCGTTCTCGGTCTGCGGAAGTTGGCGCCCGCGCCGCTCACCGTGGGTGGCGCCGCCGCACCCGAGCGCACCACGATGAGCGGCCGCATCACGCTGCAACAGCGCGTGCGACCCTCGCTCGCGCTCTCGGCGACCGTCGCGCGGTGGCCGTTCGACGAGATCGCCTCGGTCACGCCGCTGGCGCTCGACGTCACGCAAGGAGAGCTCTCGGCCGACTGGCGCGTCACGCCCACGACGAACGTGTTCGGGTCGTTGGGCCTGCTCGACTGGTCGGACGGCAACGCCAAGCGCACCTGGGCGGTCCGCGCCACGCGGCAGTTGCCCAAGCGATTCTCGGTGGGTGCCTTCCTCACGGGATTCGGCTTCGACCAGCGCGCCGCCCGCTACTTCTCGCCACCGCGATTCCTCTCGGGCGAGGTCACCGCCGGCTGGTCATACGAGGATCCGCGGTGGAGCCTGGGGTTCGGCGGCGGCTACGGGGCACAGCGCGTCGACACGCTCGACGTTCAGGACCAATGGCATGCCGACGCGCGCCTGGCGCGCACCTGGGCGAGCAACTGGCAGGTCGAATTGCGAGGCGGACGCAGCACGAGCGCGGCTGCGTCCGCCGTCGGGGCCTACTCCTACTCGACGCTCGGCCTCAGCTTGCGCCGGACGTTCTGATCAGCGAGCGGCCCACTCCGTCGAGAGATGGAGCTTGCCCCACGAGATCGTCAGCTGCCCCTTCGCCGGCCCGCTCATCGGAGGGACGAGCGCGATCTGCAGCGATTCCTGCGCGTCGGCGAGCGTGCGCGCGGCCAGCGGAACGCGCGCGAGGTCCTTCGACTTGTCGTACTCCGTGCCCCACTGGCCCGTGTTGTTGTTGATGATGAGGAAGTACTTGCCTCCCTCACGCACCGTGTAGAGCGAGTAGTTGC
>JADLHO010000079.1 GCA_020848735.1 Planctomycetota bacterium
CGGGGAATCTGCGACCGGGGAATCGGCGCAGGGAGATTGGCACGCCCGAGAGGATTCGAACCTCTGACCTTCGGCTTCGGAGGCCGACGCTCTATCCAGCTGAGCTACGGGCGCGCGCGGAGCCGCGCTGAGTCGGGCCGCGCTTCTTATCCCTGCCCGTACCGGAAAGCAACTCGGCGGGCCGGCCCGCACGCGACACCAAGGCCCGGGTCCCCAGGGATTCTCCCGAGCCCGGGGATCGCGGGTTGCCAGTTCCAGCGCAGCGAGATTCAATCCTCGTGCTTCGCGTTATCCCCACGCCCCACTGTGCTAGTCGGGCGGAACGAACTCGGGTCGAATCGCACGCCAACCGCGAGATGACGTACCCCTCTCAGCATGGACTGGCCACGCGCCGTGTCGCTCACCGACGTGAGCGCCATGCGATGCTGGCGCTCGTCGCCGCGCTCGCGGCGACGATGGGGTGGGACTCGATTCGCGAAGGGCACGGCAGCGCGCTCGCCGGCCCGAGTCTCGCGGCGATGCCGCTCGATCCGCTCTCGGATGCCGATGGGGACCTCTTGCCCGACCGGCTCGAGTGGGTGGTGCTGACCGACCCGCAGTTGGCCGACACCGATGGCGACGGCGTCGACGACTTCCTCGCGACGGTGCAGTTCCGCCGCCCCTTCGATCCGCCGGGCCTGCCGCGCGCCACGGACGACGAGATGCGCATCGTCGTCTCGTCCACCTGCGATGCCTCCGGCGAGTCGTCGATCTGGGTTCACTTCCTCTTCCGCTTCGTCGGCACGAGTGCCTCGGAGCTGCGCTCGATCGAGCCCTACCTCGACGTCTGGGGCACGCGCTACCCGATCGCCGGACTGCTCACCGCAGGCCGCGTCGATCTGCGCACCAGGTTCGATGCGCAAGAGGGCCTGTTCTGCCTCGCTTCGTTCGAGCTCGCTTCCGAGTCGAGCCTGCGCGCGCTGATGCCGTGCACCCTCGGCGCCACGGCGATCGTCGGCACGCGCGCGATCCACTCGGGGGCCTATGTCCAGGACACCGCGGGCTTCGTGACCTTGCTCGTGGGTGCCGACGACAACAAGGGACTCCTGCAGCCCTTGGAGCCGATGAGCGTCGACGACCCCTTCTGGACCTCCAGCCGAGTCTGCGTGATGCAGCTCGAAGTGATCTCGTCCACGGGCGCCGGCGCCATGTGCGAGGTTCGGAACGCCGAATGCATGTCGAGTGGCCGACTCGCCTGTCCGCCGACCTGTCTGCAGTCTCGCGGGAGAACGATGTTCTTCCCCAACGGGCTGTCGACGGTGACCGGTGGCGGTCGCTGAGAGTCGGGTACCCGCGGCTCCCGTCCGAGACACGTCCTCCCGACTTGGGACTGCCTCCCGTCTGAGGAGCGCATTGCTTGGACCGCGAGCGCGGCTACTCTGCAAGCTCGCTCTCACCAAGAGGTTCCGTCGTCGCACCGGAGCTGTTCGAGCAGCCCCCGGACACCGGACATTCCGGACATGAAGGGAACCTCTGCCCGGGTCCGCGCCGTCGGAAGCGCAGCCTCTGGTCCGAATCCCCGTGATCTGCGACTCCCGAACCCCCGACTCGACCCTGGTCGAGGCCTGCCGAAACGTTCAAGACGAGCGTTTCGAGAGCGCGTTCGAGGAGCTGTATCGCCGCTATCGGGACCGGGTCTACTCGATCGCCTACCGGATGACGGGGACGGCGACGGACGCGATGGACGTGGTCCAGGACGCCTTCCGCGTCCTCTTCCTCAAGGTCTCCACGTTCCGCTTCGACTCGCAGTTCAGCACCTGGCTCTTCCGCATCGTCGTCAACTGCAGCAACGACCATCGACGGCGCCTGAAGGGCCGCCACCAGCGCGGTCCGGTCAGCCTCTCGACCCTCGATGACGAGTTCGACGTCCGCGACGAACACGAGGGACCGGTCGAGCTCGCCGCGAGCTCCGAGGCAGGTGAACAGGTCCAGGCCGCCCTGCAGAAGTTGAGTCCGAAGCTGCGCGCGATCCTCGTGCTGCGCTACCTCGAAGGGCTCAGCTACGAGGAACTCGCCGAGGCCCTGCAGGTGCAGCCCGGCACCGTCAAGTCGCGCCTCGCGCGCGCGCACCTCGCGCTCGAGCGGGTGATGGAGAACCGCGCCGATGCCCTCGGCTTCGGGAAGGGCACGCGACTCGCGAAGGCCAACGCCGCGGCCGAGGCCAGGCGCGAGGCCGAAGACGACGCGTCGGAGGGGGTGGCATGATCCCCGCGGCGCGCGACGAGCTCATCGCCCGACTCCCGCTCGAGGGCGCGGCTCTCGAAGCCGAACTCGCTCGCAGCGGGTTCGACGATGCGACCTGCGAGTTCGTTCGGCGTGCGAACCGCAACGCCGGGTGCCTGGCCGCGCTGCCGCGCCCGACCAGCCCGGCCGCGCTGGCTGCCCCGGAGTTCCTCGCGGGGATCTACGAGCGCGCCAGCGAGTCGAGCCGTGCGCGGGTCGAGGAGCTCGCGGGCCCGATGGCGAGCGCACTCGCGCCGCTCCAGGCACCCCGCGACGTGGACTGGGCCGCAGCCGTCCTCGAGCGCTACGACACCGAGGCGCTGGGTGCCGAGTTCGCCGCCGAGTTCGCGGTGACGCGTCCGGCGACGCCCGGCTGGCTCTGGCTGCGCATCCGCGGCGAGGTCCGTTCGTCGCGGGCAGCGCACCGGGTGCGCTCGCTCCAGCGCGTCGCGGCCATCCTGGTCGTGGGCGTTGCGCTGGGCGCCGCAGCCATCGGCCTCTGGCCTGAGCTCTTCGGCCTCGGCGGCGGGCCCGGCTCACGCAGTTCCGGCGGCAGATCGGCCGATGGAAGGCTCGTGACCGATCGGACCGACGTGGCGCAGCGGATCGTCATCCATCGCGTCGAACAGCCGTTCGACGCCTCGTTCTCGCTTTCGGCGATCGTCGGGGAGGTCCGTCGTGGTCGCCGTTGATCGCCGCCTCCGTCAGTCCCTCGTCTCGGCGGCTCTCGTCGTCCTTTGGGTGACCCTGCTCCTCGTGCCGAGCACGCTCCCGGCGATGAGCTTCGCCCCGCAGGGTGCCGGTGGAATCTCCGTCGCGGCGATCGCGAATGCGGAAGCGCAGCTCGTCGCTCGCATCCGTCAGACGCGCTCGGTGTTCCAGGCCAACGGCCAGGGTGGCGCGAGCTGGGCTTCGATCGACGAGTCCCTCGTGCTCGGCGGTCGTGACGCCGAGGGCAATCAGCTCTTCCGCCTCAGCCTCGACAGCGTGCCCGGGGAGCCGCTCGATCCCGTCGAGCTCGAGCAGCGACGGGCCCTGCACGCTTCGCACGCCGGCTACCTGCAGCAGTTCGAGACCTTCCGCATCGAGGATCCGCTCGCCGCGGCTCGCAACTACTCGCTCCTGCACCTCGACGATCGGCAGCGCCTGGGCCGCACGACGCATCGCGTCGCCGTGATCCCGCGGCAGTTCGGCCGCTCGGCCTGGATCCTCGAACTCGACGCCGCGACGCTCTATCCGCTCTTCTCCGCCGAGATCAGCGCGTTCGGGATGGTGGTCTCGACCCTCGAGGTGACGAGCTTCGCGCCGACGAACGCGGTCGGCCTCGGCGCCGTCACCTGGTGGACGCCCACCATGTCGATGGCGCGCTTCCGCGACGCGAACGCCGCGGCGAACTCGCTCGGCGTCCTGCGCCCCGCCAACCTCGAAGGCACCCAGGTCCCTGCGGACTACCGGCTCGTCGAGGCACGCGCGGTGCGCGACGACCTCCGCCCGGAGTCGAGCCTGGTCCTGGTCTACGGCGACGGTCTCGATTCGCTCTTCGTCGTCGAGACCTACGGCGCGCCCCCGCCGCCGCTTCCCTGGTCGAGCCCGACCGACACCTCGGCGCCCTACGCGATCTTCAGCTACCAGGACCAGAACGTGTCCCAGTACATGTTCTACGTGCGCGGCGTGCGCACGCTCGTGATCGGGCGCGCGACGCACTTCGAGCTCGCGAGCCTCGCCGAGTCGCTGCTCGTCCAGGCCCGGGGCTGAGCTCGCGCGGCGGAGCCGCGGCCGGGGCCTCAGCGACGCGGCTTCGCGACGAACATCGCGAAGTCATCGCCGAGGCGACCCTCGCGCATCAGTCGGTCCTCCTCGCGGAACAGGGTGGCGAGCACGTGGTTGTCCACCCAGTTCTGCGGGTCGAAGGCCGAGATCTGGTTCATCAGGACCGGCTGGAGCAGCGCGCAGCCGGCGCCCGCGTAACCCGGGATCTCGAAGCCGGCGTCGCGGCAGGTCGCGAGGATCTCCGAGGACCGCGCCGCTTCAGACGGATCGGCCGCGATCATGTACTCGACCGGGGTCCGCTCGACCGCCGTGTGGTGCGTCTGGTAGCGCAGGGGAACGATCGTCGCGAGCGCAGCGTCGCCCGCCTCGATCTGCGCCGCCGTCCACTGGAAGCGATCGGCTCCCACGTACTCCTGCGCGAGGACGCAGCCGTCCTCCGCGAGGCCATGCGCGCAGCCGCGCCAGAACGACTCCAGCCGTTCCACGTGATGGATGGCGCCCAGGCCGAGGATCGCGCGGAAGCTCCCCCGCTCGAGTTGCAGGTCGTTGAAGTCGCCTTCGCGCACGCTGAGGTTCCGCAGCCCCTCGGCCGCGCACTCCGCGGCGACGCGTGCGACCGTCTCGGGTGCGATGTCGAGCCCGACGAACTCCCGATCCGGCAACGCGCGAGCGAGCGCACGCTCCTTCACGGCCGGTCCGCAACCGACCGACAGCACGCGGTCGCCGGGTCGTGTGCGCGAGCGGAGCTCGGCGACGACGACATCGAGATGTCCGACCAGCGAGCCGAAGGCCCGGAGCGAAACGTAGGCCTGGATCAGCGGGTGGTTGAGGAAGTTGTCGTGTGCGTCGGCGGCGAGGTCGCGATGACGTTCGGCCCAGAAGCGCGCGGTGCGGTCGTTGGGGCTCTCGCCGGGTTGGTCGTGGCTCACGGAGGGGATTATGTCGGCACGCGATGAGCCGGCGCTGAGTGGGGTTCCGGTCGGACCACGTCGCGCGGATCGGACCTGAGGTCCTCTTTCCAGGACGGGTCGCGGCCGCGCCACCAACCCACGGCGCAGCGGAGGCGGCGATGCCAGCGGGCACTCGGCGATGGGCGGCAGGTGCCTGCGGCTGGCACGACCACTGCTTCAAGACGGGCAACCCCATCCCGAAGAGCGCCGCCATGGAACCCGATCGCATTCATGACTCCCAGGACAGCACCAACCTCGACTCGCAGGAGTACCGCACCCGCCTGTTGGTGAAGCTGAACTGCCTGATCGCGGTGATCGAGGTCGCCCTGGCGAAGGTCGGTCGTAGCCTCGAAGAGCCGACGGCCAATACCGAGCGGCTCGAGCGCATCCGGACCAACCTCGAGAACACGCTGTCGATCTGCCACCGCGCGCGTCGGACCTTGCAGCGCACCATCGAAGGCCGTCAGGAGAGCGCGGAGCCGGCGCGTCGCCGGATGAGCTACCGGGACTACGTCGAGCTCTCGAGCATCGACGAGTACCGCAAGTTCAAGACGCTGCCCCCGATCTCCCACAACGAACTTTCGGGCACCGACCTCGACGATCTCCTCCGCAAGCTGGCGGGCGCCTGAGCGGAGCCCTGAGCTCGGATCGCGAGACCCCGAGCTTTGACGGCTCGTCGTCCGCCGCGCGCGCCACCGCCACGGCTCGTGGGGTACCGCGATCAAGGAACCGTGGACGAAGCGTGATCAAGCTGCGGAAGCCCGGTCCGGTCTTCCCCGACCCTGGCACGGAACCGGGACGAGGGCGACGCCACCGTGGAGGAGTCCACCCGAGGACCAAAGGACTGTTCCAGGACTTCTCCACGACGGCGCGCCGGAATGGGTGCTGCCGGATCCGCACCGTGGGCCGACGGGCCGGCGGGCCTCGCCGGCTCTCCACACTTCGACGGCCCTGGTGACGGGAGTGGACGACAGAGAGAACACACTCCATTCCTGAGAGCGGAACGCCAGCTCGACCAGGCGAGTCGCTGCCCCGCGAGTCGCACGGGGCAGGCATCGGCAGACGGCCGAACCCGGCCCGACGCGGCAGGCCGCGATCGAGCGCTGGCATCGCTGGCTCGCGGAAGAGTCACGCGGGCGCCGGCCCACCCTCCCGGCTAGAGTGCTCGCCCAAGTCCCCATGAAGATCCTCTGCGATCGCCAAGAGTTGCAGGACGCGTTCGCCGTGGTTGGCGGGATCCCGCCACTCAAGACGAGCAAGCCGGTCCTGCAGAGCGTGCTGCTCCGCGCCGGTGACGACGGCCTCACGTTCTTCGCGACCGACAACGAGATGAGCGCGCGGTCGCAGCTCTCCTCGGTGAAGGTGTCGCAACCCGGTGTGATCCTCCTGCCAGCCCGCGAGACTGCCGCGCTGCTGCGCGAACTCGGGGAGTCCACCGTCAGCATCCAGGCCCAGGACGGCCGCTGCCGGATCGAGTGTGGCGGCGGCGCCTTCGAGCTGCTGAGCAACGACGCGAACGAGTTCCCCAGCGAGCCGAACTTCAAGCCGGACGTCGAGATCGAGATCGCAGCGCGCGAGCTGATCGCCATGCAGCGGGCGACCGCGTTCGCGGTGGCTCGTGAGGAGACCCGCTATGCGATCAATGGCCTCCTCCTCGACTTCATCGACGGCTGCCTCCGCATGGTCGGCACCGATGGGCGGCGCCTGGCGCTGGCCTACGCCAACCTGCAGAGCAATGCGGATCGCGCGCGCGCGGTCGTGCCGCTGCGCGCGATCCAGATGCTGGTGAAGGCGTTGCCGGCGGACACCGATCAGGTGTTGCGCATCGGCTTCGGCAAGAACCAGGTGCGCTTCACGGTCGGCACGGTCCAGCTGATCGCACAGCTGCTCGACAACCGCTTCCCGGAATACGAGCAGGTCATCCCCAAGGCGGCGGAGTCGACCATCGACATCGATCGTCAGGCTCTCGAGCGCAACCTCCGTCGCGTTGCGATCCTCGCCTCCGACGACGTCCGCATGGTGCGGCTCAAGTTCGCCGGCAACGAGCTCGAGTTGACCGCGGAGAGTTCGAACGTCGGCAAGGCGCGGCAGACGATGAGCGTCGAGATGAAGGGCAAGGGCGGCTCGATCGCCTTCAACCCCGACTTCCTGATCGACGCCCTGAAGGCCTGCGATCTCGACGTCGTTCGGATGGACATGACCGACGGCTCCGTTCCGGCGAAGTTCACGCTGGGCGAGTCGTACTGCTACGTCCTGATGCCGATCAGCGGCTCGTGACCGCGCCCAAGCACGTCGGCGACCTGCTCAAGCACGTCCTCCGCGAAGCCGGGACGAAGGCGAGCCGCTCGCGCATCGTCATCGCCTTGGAGGCAGCGGTCGGCCCCAACCTCGCGGAACACGTCCGCGTGGCGGGTTTCCGCTCCGGGAAGCTGGTGATCGAGGTCGACTCCTCGGCCCTGCTCGCGGAACTCCGTGGCTTCCGCTCCGAAGAGCTCCGCAACGCCTGCAACGAACGCCTCGACCACGAGAAAGTCGCCCGCATCGAATTCCGACTGGGCGGGACCGCGCATGTCTGACCAAGTGAAGAAGTACGACGCCAGTTCGATCAAGGTGCTCGAGGGTCTGGATGCCGTGCGCACCAGGCCCGCGATGTACATCGGCGATGTCGGGCCGAAGGGGCTGCACCACCTCGTGTGGGAAGTCGTCGACAACTCCGTCGACGAGGCGCTCGCCGGTCGCTGCACGCGCATCGACCTGCGCCTCTACCCCGACGGCTCCTGCTCGGTGCGCGACAACGGCCGCGGCATCCCCGTCGACATGCACGAGACCGGCATGCCGGCCGTGGAGGTCATCATGACCAAGCTCCACGCCGGCGGGAAGTTCGACAAGGACTCCTACAAGGTGTCCGGAGGACTGCACGGCGTCGGCGTGTCGGTCGTGAACGCGCTCGCCGAGACGCTGGAGGTGCAGGTCCACCGCGACGGCAAGATCCACAAGATGACCTTCTCTCGCGGCCGCGCGACGAGTTCGTTGAAGGTCATCGGCGACACGACGGAGACCGGGACCTACGTTCGCTTCAAGGCGGACACGTCCATCATGGAGACCGGCGAGATCAGCTACGAGGTCGTGCGCAAGCGCCTCCGCGAGCTCGCCTATCTGATGGGCAGCTTCGGTCTCGAGCTCAGCGTCACCGACGAGCGCAGCGGCCAGCACGAGCATTTCCACTTCCCCGACGGACTGCGCCAGTTCGCGGCGGACATGAACGAGGGCAAGACCCCGATCCACAAGGACATCGTCTACATCAGCGGCAAGGCCCAGCATCCCGAAGACGCGTCGCGCGAGTATCAGGTCGAGCTCTCGATGCAATACAACGACGGCTACAACGAGGCCGTCCTCACCTTCGTCAACAACATCAACACGCTCGAAGGTGGCACGCATCTCGCCGGCTTCCGATCGGCGCTCACGCGGGCGCTCAACAACTACGCGAAGGCCGAGAACCTCCTGAAGGCGAAGGACACGCCGCCGACCGGCGAGGACTTCCGCGAGGGACTCACCGCGGTCCTCTCCATCAAGGTCCCCGACCCGCAGTTCGAGAGCCAGACGAAGATCAAGCTCGGCAACCGGGAGGTGCAGGGCATCGTCGAGACGGTCATCGGCGAAGGCCTGCGCACCTTCTTCGAGGAGAAGCCGGCCGTCCCGAAGTCGATCTTCCAGAAGGCCATCGAAGCGAAGCGTGCCCGCGAGGCGGCACGCAAGGCCCGTGATCTCGTCCGTCGCAAGTCGGCGCTCGAGGGCATCGGTCTCCCCGCGAAGCTCGCCGACTGCCAGAAGGGGACGAGCCCCGAGGATGCCGAGCTGTTCCTCGTCGAGGGTGACTCCGCAGGTGGCACGGCGAAGCAGGGCCGCGCCCCGCACCAGGCGATCCTGCCGCTGCGCGGCAAGATCCTGAACGTCGAGAAGGCCCCGGTGGACAGCATCCTCGATCACGAGGAGATCCAGACGATCGTCTCCGCGATCGGCACGGGCTTCGTCGGTGAGGACTTCGACCGTGAGCGACTGCGCTACGGGAAGATCATCATCATGACGGACGCCGATGTGGACGGCAGCCACATCCGCACGCTCCTCCTGACGCTCTTCTATCGGAAGATGCCGGAGCTCATCCAAGGGGGCTTCATCTACGTCGCACAACCGCCGCTGTACCGCATCGAGAAGGGCAAGCAGTACCGCTACGTGCTCAACGATCTCGAGAAGCAGCGCGTCCTCACCGAGTTCGGTCTCGGCGACACGAAGTTGCGCATCGTGACCCCGAGCGGCACACGGTCGTTCGGCGGTGCCGAGCTGCGACGCTTCCTCGAGATCGTCGCCAAGATCAACAGCTACCAGCGGCAGCTCCCTCACGATTCCCACGTGCCGTTCCAGCGGTACCTGGCCGCGGCCGCGGCACCGGAGATGACCCTGCCGTCGTACTGGATCGTGCGCGGCGGGGTCGGCGAGTTCGTCGACACGCTGTCCCAGCGCGAGGCGATCGTGGCGGCGGCACGAGCGGCGAAGCCCTCGCTCGTCGTCTACGAGGGCCCGGACTCGGGTTGCCGGCGCGAGGAGGCGGACCTCGAGATCTACGGCCTGCACATCGGCGAGCACATCGCGCCGATGCTCGCCGAGCTCGCGCGACTCGGAATCATGCCGGAGTCGTTCGTCGGCACGACGGGGACGACGTTCGCCGTCGAGAACGGGAAGTCCGAGCGGCCTTTCGATTCGCTCCATGCCGCCTTCCTCACCATCCAGAGCGAGTGCGAGAGCGCGGTGAACATCCAGCGCTACAATGGGCTGGTCGAGATGAACGGCTCGCAGCTCTTCGAGTCGACGATGGATCCGGCGCGTCGCAAGATCTACCGCGTGACGATCAACGATGCCGTCGACGCCGAGCGCATCTTCACGATCCTCATGGGGCCGAACGTCGAGCCGCGTCGCGAGTTCATCGAGCGTCATGCACTCGAGGCGACGAACCTCGACATCTGATTCCACCGCGAACCTCACGAGGGCGTCTTGGATCGCATCCGACAGCTCATCGGCGTCCTCACTCTCGCGGCGGCCGTCGCACTCGGGGTCTGGTTCTTCCGCCTGATCGCGGATGAGGACCAGAGCGGACTCTTCGAGGTTCGACTCGAGTTCCGGGACGTGCGCGGCCTGAAGTCCGGCGCCGACGTCCGCTACCGCGGCGTCCGCTTGGGCAACGTCAGCGACGTGGCGATCGGCCTCGACGGCGAGAAGGGCGTGGTGACGCTCCTGCTCGAGCCCGATGGCGCGCGACTCGCACGGCAATCGAGTCGATTCTGGATCGTGGTGCCGCGCTTCGTCGGTCTTGCCGGCGGCGCGACCGGCCTCGACACGCTCGTGCGCGACGCCTACGTCGCCTTCCTCTCGACCGACGCGAACTCGCAGGCCCTGCCACAGGGCAGCCTCATCGCCGGCCTCGAGCGCCCGCCGCAGGACCGCGCCTCGGCCGAACTCGATCCCGTGCAGCGTGGCGACCTGCTGATGACCGTGTTGACCGCGCAGAACAGCGGCATCGAGGTCGGGGCCGCCGTGCAGTTCCGCGGGATGAACGTCGGCGAGGTCCGCGCCGTGGAGCTCGCCTCGGCGGGCACACACGTGGAGATCCAGGTCCGCATCCGCGATCGCTACCGCCCGACGGTGACCGACAAGACCGAGTTCTGGATCGCGCGGCCCCGCGTGTCCGGCGCGCTCCTGCGCGGCATCTCGGTCGACGACGTCGGCGCGCTGCTGAGCCCCTTCGTCGGCTACCACACGCCGACCGGTCGCGGCGTGCCGGTCCCCGATGGCTACCGCGTCGTCGCGAACGAGGAGCGGCCGGACACGAGCGAGGATCCCGTCCCCGAGGCGGCGCGCGAGCAGGCAGCGCCGGTCGGTCCGGGAGTCGGGGGGCGGGGGCTGCGCATCGTCGAGGTCGTCTACGAGTGCACGGAGGACGACTGGCTCAGTCCCGACGACGTCGAGCAACGGCGTGGCTCGGGTCTCCTCTTCGCGGATCCACAGGGGCGCACGGTCGTGCTCACCGTGCGCAGTCTCTGCGACGGCAGCTCCTTCATGGCGGACACGCTCGGCAGCCCCGAGATCCGCAGCGAGGCGATCCGGGTCGTGGTCGGCGGCATCGGCGTGTTCCGCGCGGGACGCACGTGGATCGATCAGAGCGGCGGCGAGCTCGCCTTGCTTGTCGTCGAGGACGCGCCCCCCGATCTGGCGATGACGCCGGCGGCCGACCTCGACTTCGAAGCCGACCCGGCGAAGGCCGGTGAGTTCGCGACGGCGTCGACGGAACACTCGAACGTGCTCGGCGAGTCCCTGCCGGCGCTCGACGCGGCGCGGGGCGGCGTGCTCATCCGCGAGGGGCGAGCCTTCGGACTCATCGGAGGCTCGAGCGACGACCCCGACCGTCCGGCGCGCATCGGGCTCGGCGCGCTCCCGTTGGAGCTGAGGCCGAAGTCGTGAGCGAGGCGGCGGCCGCGGCCGAGAGCTCGCCCGCGATCGAACTTCGCGGCTTCGGCCTGACCTACCGCGGCCGCGCCGGCGACCGGACCGTCTTCGTCGACGTCGACCTCGCCGTGCCCCGCGGTGCCTTCCTGCTGCTGGTCGGCGAGAGCGGCTCCGGCAAGTCGACGCTCCTGCGACTGCTCTGCGGACTCTGGGAGAGCCGCGAGCCCTCGCCCCGCGTGCGTGGCACCGTGCGCGTGCTCGGCGAGACGATCTCCAAGCGCTATCCGCATCGCCTGCACGGCCCGGTGCAGGCCGTGCTCCAGGACGAAGGCCTCCTCGACGAACTCTCGCCGCGCGGCAACGTGGAGCTCGCGCTGCACGTCGCGCGTCGCTCGCCCGTGATCGCGCTCGGTCTGCTCGCGCAGGTCGGCCTCGATGCCCCGCCGGCCTCGACGTCGGAGCTCTCGGGCGGCATGCGCAAGCGGGTCGCGGTCGCGCGCGCGCTCGGCGGCGAGCCCGAACTCCTCTTCTTCGACGAGCCGACCGCCGGGCTCGACGCCGAGTCCGCACGTGCCATCGCCAGACTGCTGGTCGAGACGCACCGCGCGACCGCCGGCAAGCGCACGACGATCGTGATCACGCACGACCTGCGTGCCTTCGAGAACCTGCACGACGGCTACCTGCACATCGAGCCGGCGTCGCGGTCGATGCGCCTCCTGCCGCCGAACGACCCCCTGCTCCGCGATCGCAGCGCGACGCGACCCGAGCGCTCGGTCGTCGACGGGCTCGACCTGCGGTGGGTGCAGCGTCTCCTGCTGGAGGCATCCGACTTCGCCACGGCGAGCTTCCTCACGATCTGGCGCATCGTGCCCCGCTGGCCGGAGCTCGCGTCGCGCACGCTGTGGCGCTACGCGCTCGAGGCCGTGGCTTTCGTCGCGATCGGCTGCGCGACGGTCGGCGGCCTGGCGACGTTCTTCGCGCTGCGCAACAACCCGCTCGAGGGTGCCTTCACGGGAGCCCTGATCACCGGCGCGGGCAAGGTCCTCGTCGCCGTGCTGATCCCCTTGCTCGCGGGCTTCTTCTTCACGGCGCGCATCGCGGCGGGCGCCGCCGCCCGGCTCGGAACGATGAAGCGCACCGGTCAGATCGACGCGCTCAAGATGATGGGCGTGCGGCCGTCCGACTACCTGCTGATCCCGTTGGTCTGGGCGATCGGCGTCGCGCTGCCCATCGTGACCGCCTGCGGCATCGCGTTCGCGGCGCTCGCCTCGCTGATCGCCTCGCGGATCGTGACGGGGATCTCGCCCCACGGCTGGGCGCGGGCCTTCGTCTTCGAGCTCGATCGCGCCGACCTGCGCTTCGTGGCGCTGAAGGCGATGGTCTCCGCGATCCTGGTCGCGATCGTGACCTATCACCTGGCGACGGGCCCCAAGCGTTCGGGTCTCGACGTGGGACGCTCGGTCAACGGCAGCATCGTCTTCGGCATGACGGCGGTGCTCGGAGTGCACGCGTTCCTGACATTGCTGCAGTATTCCTGACGGGCTTCGCGACACCGCGACCGCCCTCAAGGCCGACTCGATCGCGCGCCGATACCGCCCAGGTGAAGGGCCTCGAAAAACTCACGCCGATCCGCCTCGCCGAGGTGCTGACGCAGAAGGGCCTCGTCCCGAACGAGGTCATCACCGACGCCCTCTACGCGCAGGATCGCCATGGCGAGGCCTTCGCGGAGGTCCTGGTCTCGACCGGACAGATCAGCGAGTGGGATCTCGCCAAGGTCGTCGTCGAGCAGTTCCAGGTCCCCTTCCTGATGGCGAGCGTCTACGAGCATCAGAAGAAGGCGGTGGAGTCCCTGCCCAAGGAGCTGCTCTTCCGCCATCTCATCGTCCCGCTCGATCGCTTCGATCGCATCGTCACCGTCGTGATCCCCATCCTGACGCCCTTCGAGGTGCTGATGCGGATCAACAAGGAGGCGAACTGCGAGGTCTACCCCTACATCGGGCTGATCAGCGAGAACCGGAAGGTGCTGACCGAGCGCTACCCCGAGTTCGCGGCCTGGCGTGACGAGCAGGAGAAGAAGCGCGAGAGCGCGCGCAAGCAGCGCGCCGAGAAGCCCGGGGACCCGGCCGGCGACTGGATGAACATGTTCGACTCCGCCGACCAGAAGGTGCGGAGCTCGCTGCGCGACGGCCCCTGATCTCCCTGGCCTGCCCGTGGACTCCGTCGCTCAGATCGACGGCGTCGAGGGCGGCACGGAGCGACGCGCCTCTTCGGCGGGCGGACCGGCCAGGTCGGGGGACTCGTCGGTCGCGTCGTGGTCGGCAAGACGCTCGTCCTCGGGCGGCAGGCGCGTGAGGTCGTCGATCACGCGACGCGGGTCGACCAGCCGCTTGGTCTGATCGATCGTGCGCCCGATCTCGCCGAGGCTCGAGCGCGCGTCGCGCATCGCCGGGTCCTTCCCCATCTCGCGCTTGAAGTCGTCGAGGCCCTTCCGCAGGTTCGCGATCGTGCGGCCCAGACGACGGCCCACGTCGGGGAGGTCGCGGCCGAAGACCAGGATGCCCACGAAGAGGATGAGCAGCCACTCACCCGTGCTGGGCATCAGGAATGCGAGAGGAGGGAACACGGCGTTTCGAGCGGGCGCATCGTCCGTCGCCCCGGCTCGGTGTCAACCGGCGTGGTCGGACGCTAACCTGCTCGGCCCCACAACGGCGCACACACCGTCCTCGCGCCGCCGCCCCGGCACACGGAATCGATCACATGGCCGAGCGCAACGTCTTCGCCCTCGAGCGCCTCACCAAGAGTTATCACAAGAAGCCTGTCCTCAACGACGTCAGCCTCGTCTTCCTCGAGAACGCGAAGATCGGCGTCATCGGTGCGAACGGCGCGGGCAAGTCGACCCTGCTCCGGATCATGGCCGGGCAGGACAAGGAGTACGAGGGCGTCGCGCGGGCGGCCGACGGCATCACCGTCGGATACGTGCCGCAGGAGCCGCGCCTGCTCGAGGACAAGACCGTCCGCGAGAACGTCGAGATCGCCGTCGCTCCCATCCGCGCGCTCGTGAAGCAGCACGAGGAACTCTCGCTGAAGCTCGGCGAGGACCTCAGTGCCGACGCGATGGACAAGGTGATGGCGGATCTCGACCGCCTGCAGCACGAGATCGAAGCTCGCGATGCCTGGGAGCTCGATCGCCACGTCGAGACGGCGATGACGAAGCTGCACCTGCCGCCCGGCGAGAAGCTCGCGCGCGAGTGCTCCGGCGGCGAGAAGCGCCGCGTCGCGCTCTGCAAGGTGCTGCTCGAGCACCCCGACATCCTGCTCCTCGACGAGCCGACCAACCATCTCGACGTCGAGTCGGTGCGCTGGCTCGAGGAGACCCTGGCCTCCTACAAGGGCACGGTCGTCGTCATCACGCACGACCGCTTCTTCCTCGACAACGTGGTCGGCTGGATGCTCGAGATCTGGCACGGCCGAGCGATCCCCTACAAGGGCAACTACTCGCAGTACCTCGAGGCGCGCGCCAAGCGCATGGCGGTGTCGGAGAAGGAGGAGCGCTCGCGGGCGAAGGTGCTCGAGCGCGAGCTCGAGTGGATCCGCATGAACCCGAAGGCGCGCACGACCAAGAACAAGGCGCGCGTGCGCAACTACGAACGCATGCTCGAGCAGGAGGTCATGGAGAAGGACGGCAGCGTCGAACTCCACATCCCCTCGGGTCGGAAGCTGGGCAATCAGGTCGTGCGCTTCGAACGCGTCGACTTCAGCTACGACGGCAAGCACAAGGTCATCGACAACGTCTCCTTCGAGCTGCAGCCGGGCGACATCCTCGGCATCGTCGGCCCGAACGGCACGGGCAAGACCACGATGCTCAAGCTGATCACCGGCAAGCTGAAGCCGGACAGCGGTCGGGTGGTCGTCGGCGAGTCGGTCGAGCTCTGCTACGTCGATCAGGAGCGCGAGTCGCTCGACCCCGAGAAGACGGTCTGGCAGGAGATCAGCGAGGGCCAGGACATCCTCAAGCTCGGCAAGTTCGAGGTGAACAGCCGCAGCTACGTCGCGAAGTTCAACTTCACCGGTCCCGATCAGCAACAGAAGGTCGGCAGCCTGTCCGGCGGCCAGCGCAACCGCGTGCAGCTCGCGAAGCTCCTGCGTCGCGGCGGCAACCTCATCCTGCTCGACGAACCGACCAACGATCTCGACCTCGACACGCTGCGCGTCCTCGAGGAGGCGATCCAGGTCTTCCCGGGATGCATGGTCATCGTCTCCCACGATCGCTACTTCCTCGATCGCGTCTGCACGAAGATCCTCGACCTCGGCAACTACGAGCCGGGCAAGTTCATCGACAGCGTGTGAGGTGCGTCAGTAGTCGAGCACGCTGCCGCGCGAGCGGCCGTACTCGTAGCCGCTGACTCCCCACCGCTCGCGCATCTCGGCGAGTCCGCCGAGGCGCGGCTCGAAGTCGACGATGAAGGTCGTGTCGTCGGTCACGACGTCGTAGTTCAGACCGAAGATCAGGCGCCAGTCGAGGTCGTTGCGGACGAGGCTCGCGGAGTAGTAGGCGCTGCGGTTCCGCGCGATGTCGTAGCCCGCGGTGCCCTGGACCTGCCAACGCCGGCGGATCGGCAGCGAGATGCCGTAGCCGAAGAGACCATCCTCGACCTCGTCGGTGCGGTACTGCAGCAACCAGGACACGTCGCCCGTCGTGAGCTCCGTGTAGAGGTTCAGCGTGCGGAGCTCCTGCGTGTTCCAGTTCTGCTCACCCTCGACCAGGAACCCGAGCGAGACGTCGTCGGCGAGCCGCACCGAGCGCACGAGCAATTCGAACTCGAAGAGCCCGAGTGCGTCGCCGCCGTTGTCGCGGTCGGCCGTGGGCAGCACGTTCTGCGCGAGATCGAGCCACACGTCCTCGCGGATCTGCGCGTCGCCGCCTTCGACCGGGGTCCGGCTGAGCAGTCGTTGGAGCACGCCGAAGCGCACGACCTGCCGTTCGGCGAGCGCGTCGACGGAATCGAACTGGAAGAAGTCCGAGGGTGCGCGTTGCACGTCGAAGCGGTTCTCCCAGCGGATCGTCGGCACGATCTCGTGCCGCCGTGCGCCGCCGCCGTCGAGCTCGAAGGTCCGTGCGAGGCGCGTGCCGAGCTCTGCGCCGCCGACGAACGCGGTCCGTCCGTGTGAACCGCCGATCGCGGTGCGCTCGTATCCGGTGAACCTGGCCCCGGCGAAGGGGCGCAGGCCGAAGCCGTCGAAGCGCAGGGGGACGGCGAGCTCGAACTCCTGATCGAAGCGCCACGTGCCGTCGTCGAGCATCGCGGTGGCACCCTCGCTCCAGTCGCTGCGCAGGCGCCCCGCGCCGGTCGAGGAGCTCAGGAGCAGGGGCGTGTCGTCACCGACCTCCGCGAGGGGGACCGAGAAGAAGTCGAGCGTCGCGTAGGGCTCCTCGCCGACGAAGCGCGTCGACAGTTCGCGGCCGTCCGCGTAGGAGAAGTTCGTCAGGTTCGTGCGACCCGTGATCGTCGCGAGCCAGCCCTCGCCGCGGTGGCGCAGATGAGCGCTGGTCTCGGGACGCTCGTCCTCGTAGTAGCGGCCGCGCTGGAACTCGGCCCAGATCGAGGGATCCGTCGCATCGAAGAGCGACAGGTCGAGATCGGTGCGCTCCGAGAGGTGCACGCGGTTCTCGGTGTGGACGAGCGAGCGACCCCCGCTGCCGATCGGCGCGCCGCCGAGGGTCTGCGTGATCGGGCCGATGGGCGTGCCCGCGTCGTCGAGTCCGAACGCGTAGGTGCGGCCGTGCCAGAGGTCACCGCCGCGGTAGTCGAGTTCGCCATCGATCGGGAAGCCGCGCTCCTGCACCCAACCGGTGCCGAGTCGCCAGGTCCCGCGGAACTCGTCGGCCGGGCGTCCGGTGAGCGACTCGTGCAGCGCGCCGCCGAGATCGTTGAACGTGCTGCCCCAGACGATGCGCGCCTGCGCGCCGAGTCGATCCGACCAGCCGGCACTCACGCTCTTGATCAGCAGCTGGTCCTGCGTCTTCGAGTAGATGCGCTGATCGGGCAGCGGCATCACGGTGCGGCCATGGATGCGGAGCTCGTTGCCGCGCACGTCGATCGCGAACTCGTCCTCGAGCTCGCGGATCACCACGTCGGAGCTGAGCACGTCGAACTGCGCCTCACCGGCGGTCGATGTCGTGATCGACACGTTGCGCCCGAAGAAGCGTCCATCCTGACGGGTGAGCTCCTCGCTGCGGACCGTGAACATCACGTCCTGACCCGCGGCCGTGCGTTGCCGCAGACGCATCACCACGTTGCGCAGGACCAGGCGATCGTCGAGCGGTGCGAGCACGAGGCTGTCGCAGCGCAGCACCTCGAGCCCGTCGACGATCACGGCGACGTCGCCTTCGAGATAGATCGAGCGGAAGAGCTCGAGATCGAACGGCGCGGCGGGCTGGACCGTGGGGCGCGACCGCAGGGCGTGCAGGAAGCTCGCGACCCGCGCACGGATCGTCGCGTCGTCGACGGAGCGCCGGGGCGCAGGCAGCGGGGCGTCGCGTCGCGGCAGGCCTTCGCGACGCTCCAGGGCCCGGAGCTGCTCGTCGGCATGCGTGCGGTCGAGCACGAGCATCGCGCGGTCGCAGCGGACGTCGAGGCCCTGCGCGGCGTACACGAACCGCACCCCCCCCGAGTAGAGCAGCTCCTGAGAGTCGTCGCGGTAACGCTGCTCGAACGCACCGTAGCGGCATTCCCATGGCGGCGCGTCCTGTGCGACCGCGGACGGTCCGACCGCGGCAGCCGCCAGACCGAGAGCGACGACCCCCAAGCGTCGTCTCGGTGTGAACGTCGTTCTGGACGAGTCGGGCATGGCTCGACGTCCGTGAATAACCGACGCCGCGAGTCGGGTCGACGCTGCGGATCGCCGGCCCGTCGATTCCCCTTCAACGGCGCGGTGTGGCACTGCTGCCGGCGCGCGGACCCCAGACGCGGAGCTCGCGGCTCTCGTAGTCGAAGCGCACGAGACCGCCGCGATGGCGCTGCCCGGGCAGTTCGACCCAGGCCCCCGTCGCGCTGTCGCCCTCGACCTCGATGGTGGTTCGCGGCACGTCGATGCGCAGGTCCTCGCCGCCGGCGCGGACGTTGCGCCAGACGAGGCGGGCATCGCGCGCATGCAGCGTGCGGAGGGTGCCCTCCGTGCGGTCGAGGGTCGCCTCCACGCCCGCGGCCGACACGTCGAGACCCTCGGGATCGACCGAGCCGTCGGGTCGCATCGAGCGCAGGCGCATCTCGCCGTCGACCAGCAGACGATCGCCGTCGAGCACGATCGGTACCGAGGCCACGACGCGCAGATCGCGCACCGAGGAGCCGCTCCCGGAACCGTGGACGTCGATCTCGGGCAGGGCTTCGCCGTTGGGCTCGACGATCACGTAGGGCGTGCCGTCCGCGCGCCGGAACCCGCGGAGTCGCTCGGCCCGCGCGACGAACTCGCGACCCGATGCGTCGCGTTCGCGGAAGACCGCGGGCAGGCCGGTCAGCAGGGCCGACTCGCTCTCCGGTCGCAGCCAGATGCGATCGCCGCTCGCCGAACCGAGCTCGTTGCCGGCGACGTCGCGCCGCCGCACGTCGAGCGCACCGTTCGCGAGGACCTGCGCGCGCGCGGGATTGGCCCAGGATCGCGAGGGGATGCCATGTGCGCGGAGGACCGCCGGCGGCAGGAGACTCGGCACCAGCGCGATGCGCTCGGCATCCAGCGACAGCGACTCGGACTCCGGCGTCGCGGTATCGGCCCCGCGATCGCGGCGCGCGACGCGCACGTCGTCGACCTGGGCCGGGACGCCGCTGACGACGATCGCCGGGGCCTGGCCGGAGAACGGCGTGACATCGATGCGCGCACCGCGCACGCGGCCGCCGTTCGCGCGGACCACCGTCGCCGGCGCGCCGAACAGCGTGAGCGAACGCCCGTCCCCGCTCTCGAGGCTCGTGCCCGTCGCCCGGGCGGCTTCGCGACGACCCTTCTCGTCGAGGAACTCGGCGTCGAGCGTGCACGGTGCGCCGGTCGCGCGGAGCGAGGCCAACCGGCCGTCGTCGCGCAGTTCGGCATCCAGCGTGCGGATCGCTGCCACGGTCGTCGTGCCGCGCACGATGCGGACCGTCCCCGCCGGCGACTCGACCTTCGCGGTCACGCGACCGTCCGGGTGGCGATGGAAGGTGCAGGCGCCCTCGCCCTCGAGCGTCATCGGTGCGGCCGCGGTCGAGCGCTCGAGCACGTGGAAGCGATGCGATGGATCGACCTTCGCGGGCCCGAGACGCACGCGTTCACCGGACGGGCCGCGCGTCAGGAGGAAGCCGCGGTTGCCGGAGAGCTCGAGCTCCGCGCCGAGGACGCGCACGTCGCCCTCGCCGCGCACCAGGTCGAGGCCGGCGTCGCCGCGCAGCACGCTGAGTCCTTCCGACGCGTCGACGGTGATCGCATGCGCACGGTCGTCGACGTGCGAAGCACCCTCGAAGAGGAAGAGCCGCTGTGCCAGGGCGCCGAAGCGCGGCGACGGGAAGCCGACCGCGCGGTGCAGGGGGCCGATCCACCGCGCGACGTCGACGACGTGGATGCGTCGCTCCGCGCGGAAGCGGAGCCCGCGCTCGGCGGTCTCGTCGAGCGTCGGGGTGCCCTCCGCGGTGAAGAGCGCGGGTTCGCCGTCGAGCGCGGGCGTGACGACCAGCGAATCGCACGAGAGTTCGAAGCCCTGCACGACGAGGCGCGCCCGTTGCCCGCGCAGGGTCATCGCGCGCCAGCGCGCGGTCGATGGCTTCATCGGATCCGCGCGCTCCGAGCCGTCGTCGGCCGTGCGGCTGGTCCGTTGGATGCGGGCCTCGAGCTCGTCGCCGTAGGCCTTCGCCGTCCCCGGCGCACCCTGCACCGCTTCGACGCCCTCGACGACGACGGAGTCGTGCATCGAGATCCGCCCATCGCCGCTCGCGAGATCCTCGAGGTACCGCAGCTTGCCGCGCGCGCGCAGCGTGAGATCGGCGCGCGTCACGACCGGTTCGTGCGCCACGTCGAGGCGCAGTTGGCCCTGGGCGTCGCGCGTGTCGCCCTCCCCGCGCAGGCCGGGGAGGAAGCCGTCGAGACCGCGACCGCTCATCGCCATCGGCTGCTCGCCGCCGAAGCTCAGCGTGAAGGGCATGCGGTCGTCGGGCGTGCGGAGGTGCACGCCATCCTCGTCCTGCCGCACGAGGACGCGATCGATCGCGAGGCGCAGATCGCGCAGGCTCGAGCCGGGTGCCGACACGAGCACGACATCGGTGAGGTCCATGTCGCGGTCGGCGCGGATCGATGGCTGACCGGCCGCATCGCGACCGAGCTGCACGAGCGCGACGCGCGCGGTGATCGTCGCGACGGCAACGCTCTTCGGCTCACCCTCGCCATCGTCGATGCGGAAGACGTCGGCCGTCACGCGATCGAGCCGCGCGAGATCGTTGGCCACCGTTGCGCTGTCGTCGGCGTGGATGACGTAGCGCTTCGCGAAGATGCGCGATCCGTCCGGCATGCGGCGCTCGACGGTCGAGGTGAAATCGAAGCGACCGTCGACGGAGATGCCGACCGCGTTGCGTTTCCCGTCCGCCGTCGTGTCGACCACGATGTTGGGCGGCGTGCCGGTGCCGACCTTCACCGGGGAGTTCGACGGATCGACGCCGCTGCTCGCGAAGTCGTCCTTGCCGATCACCCAGCGCAGGAGCGCGAGCGCGGCGGCGGCGATGACCACGGCGAGCGCGACGCGCCGGATCACGCTGGACCTCGCTCGCGAAGGGACCCCATCAGCCGATCCGCAGGTCGAGGAGATCCTGCACGTCGAGCAGGCCCACGAGCCGTTGCTCGCCGTCGACGACCGGCAACTGGTCGACGCGGTGGTGGCGCAGCGCCGCCATCGCCTCCATCGCGAAGGTCTCGGGGGAGATCGTGCGGGGACGGATCGTCATCACGTCGTCGATGCGCACGCTGTGCACGTCGCGCACGCGGTCCTGTTCGAGCAGGCGGCGCAGGTCGCCGTCGGTGAGGAAGCCCACGAGCTTCCCGCTGCCGTCGACGACGCTCGTCGCGCCCGGCCGCCCGGGTGTGCGTGTCATCACGCCGATCGCCTCGAGGAGGCTCGCGCCGGCGTGGACCCGTGGGTTGCGCTCGCCGCGCCGCATCAGCTCCTCGACCTTCATGAGGCGGCGGCCGAGGTCGCCGCCGGGGTGGTATCGCGCGAAGTCCTCCGGACCGAATCGTCGCCCCTCCTGCACCACCACCGCGAGTGCATCGCCGAGGCAGAGCATGGCGGTCGTCGAGACCGTCGGCGCCAGCCGGAGCGTGCCGGCCTCCTCGATCGCGCCGAGCTCGAGGACGAGGTCGGCATGGCGGGCGAGCGTGCAATCCCGGGTCTGGGTGATCGCCACCACCCGGCAGCCGACCGACTTCACCGGCCCGAGCAGACGCAGCACCTCCTCGGTCTCGCCCGACTTCGAGAGGGCGAGCAGCAGGTCGTCCTTCACGACGCGGCCCAGGTCGCCGTGGATCGCCTCGGCGGGATGCAGGTAGATCGAAGGGGTGCCGGTGGACGCCAGGGTCGCCGAGATCTTCTGCGCGATGATCCCGGCCTTTCCCATGCCGGCGGTCACGACGCGGCCGCGCAGCGCGAGGATCAGGTCGACGGCCTGCGCGAAGTCCGGACCGACCCGCTCCGCGACCTGCCGCATGGCGGCGGCTTCGGTCGCGATGATGACGCGTGCGCGCGCGATGCGCGGGTCCAGGCTTGGTTGGTCCATCGACGTCGGGGGCGTCCGGCGCGGCGAGAACGCTCGGTGGCGCGTCGGAGCGGAGGACCTAGACTCTAGTCGATGGTGTGTCCTGAACGCCTACCCTCACCCGAGGTGAGGCGATGCTGTGTCGAACTTGCGGGTGCGAGTCCCGCCGCGGCAAGCGCCGTAGCGCCGCGTAGCAGGCTCCAGTCGCCGCGAGAGATCGCGTCGGCCAAGCGGAGCGTCCAGAGCCCCCGTCGAGGTGTGTGCCTCGGCCGGGGGGAGCAAAGTCGCAGGCCCA
>JADLHO010000080.1 GCA_020848735.1 Planctomycetota bacterium
CCTCGCCCCGCGCTTCGAGGACCCGAGCGCGCGGGCGCTGTTGCTCGGCGCCGCCCGCGCGCTGCCGCGGTCGCCGCACCTGCGCGGCGACACCGCGCGCGCGGTGGCCGTCCTGCGGCGCAAGGACGAGCTCCTCGCGCGCCTCGCGCGGGCCGACGCGGCCATCGCGCCCTCGCAGTTCCTCGCGGCCATGTTCGAGCGGAACGGCTTCCCGGGTCCGAAGCTCCGCACCGTGCCCTACGGCCTCGAGCCCGGCCGCGTCGAACGCCGCGCGGTGACCCGTCCGCGGCGGCCCCTGCGCGTCGGTTTCGCCGGCGTGCTCTCGCCCTGGAAGGCACCGCACGTGCTCGTGCGCGCCGCGCTGCGCGTCCGCGGCGAGCTGACCGTCACCCTCCACGGCCGCACCGAGGAGGGCATGTTCCAGGGCTACATCGACGAGCTGCGCCGCGAGGCCGCCGCGGATCCGCGCATCCGCTTCCCCGGCCCCTTCGACCACGGCCAGCTCAGCGACGTGATGGCCGAGCTCGACCTGCTCGTCGTCCCATCCGTCTGGTACGAGAACACGCCCTTCGTCGTGCTCGAGGCCTTCGAGGCCGGCGTGCCCGTCGCCGTCTCCGCTCTCGGCGGCATGACCGAGGTCGTCGAACCCGGCGTCCACGGCTTCACGTTCCCCGCCGGAGACGTCGCGGCGCTCGCCGCGCTGCTGCAACGCCTCGTCGACGCCCCCGCCGCGCTCGCGACGCTCCGGCCGCGGCCGGTCGAATCGATCGCCGGCAACGTCGACGTGTTCGAACCGTTGTGGCGCGGCTGAGCGCCGGAAGGACCTGCTCCGTCAGCGCGCGTCGAGCTCGAGCGTCTCGCCGGCGGGCACGAAGCGGAGCCCGGGCTCATCGTCGCCGCGCGCCTGCACCACGGTCACCCCACCCGCACCGAGCACGCGAGCCACGCCGCCGCGCACCACCAGCGCCGTGCCCTCGTCGATGCCGTACCCCGTGCACTCGGGATGTGCGCGCACCGCGGCGACGAGACGCGCCTCGCGCTGCCGCGCGCGGAAGTGCTGGTCGATGATGGCGCCGGGCAGGAGATCGAGACCGGTGCCGATCTGCGGCTCCGGATTCCCGCCGGCGATCATGACCTTGCTCTGGATCGCGGCGCCGGCGGAGCTGCCGCCGATGACGCCGCCGCGCGCCAGCAGGGCGTGCAGTTCGCGCTCGACGCGCGTGCCGGCGAAGACCTCGGCGAGCCTCTTCTGGTCGCCGCCGCCGAACCAGACGGCCGTCGCCTGCCGCAACGGCGCGACGAAGGCCTCGTCGTCGGCCTCCGCGCGGCTGCGCGTGTGCAGGACCATGGGCTCGGCGATCCCGCGCGCGCGCCAGCGAGCCAGTTGGCGTTCGAGCGCGTCGGCGTCGTCCGCGCTGCGGCTGGCGCCCGGGATGAGCACCAGCCGCGCACTCGCGCCACCCGCGTCGCTCACGAACCCGGCGAGGACGTCCGGGGCGAGGGTCCCGCCACCGCAGATCCAGAGCACGCCTCCTGGTGACTCACCGACGCAGCTCGTGGCGGCGGGTCCGGCGCACGCGGCGCACAGGAACGCGCACGCGGCGAAGAGGGCGAGGACGATGCCGGGTCGGGGTCTCATGTCGCGCGATCGCTCCGCTCGGGAATGCCTTCGCGCCGGGCGACGCGGCGACGGATCTCCGCGGGGATCGCTTCGCTGCGCAGGCCGGCGTCGGTCCAGACGAGCGTCGCCGTGCCCGTGACGAGCAGTTCGCCCGACGTGCTCTCGACGCGGTACTCCATGTCGAAGCTCGCTCCCCCGAGACGGGTCACGCGCGCGGTCACGCCGACCCGGCTCCCCGCCCGGCCCGGTCGCACGAAGCGCAGCGCCGTGCTCCCGAGGAGGAAGGGGAAGCTCTCGCCGCGCATCGCGTCGAGCGCGCGGAAGTAGGCGAGGCGGGCCTCCTCGAAGACGCTCAGGAAGACCGCGTTGTTGACGACGCCCTGCAGGTCGCCGTCGCTCCAGCGCAGCGTGACCTCGGTGCGGAAGGGCTCGATCACGCGGGCACCTTAGCGCGGCGCGGCGGGCGGGCCGAGACGGCACCGCGCGACATCCGGCGCTGGCGCGGGGAGGCTCCGCGGCCGATCTTCGTCCAGACGATCTCCGCTCCAGGCCGACGCCAAGGCGCCGCACGCGCGCCGAAGCCCAACGCCGCACCCACCGCGATGAATCTCCGAAGCCAGAGTCCCCGCCACGGCGCCGCCCTCATCCTCGGCATCTCGCTGGCCCTCGCGGCCCCGTGCCCGGCGCAGGGACTGAAGCCTCCGACCCTGCTCGAGACCGCGGCCCCCGAGGCCGACGAGCTCGACATCCGCACGACCCCGGTCGTGCGCGCGGTGCAGCGCGCCGCGGACTCGGTGGTCAGCATCTACGTGCTCGACGCGGCCGCGCCGCGCGAGAGCGAGGCGCTCGAAGGCCAGGGTTCCGGTGTGATCGTCGACGAGTCCGGGCTCGTCATCACGAACTGGCACGTGATCGGACCGGTCGTCCTGCAGCCCGGGCGCCACCGCGTGCAGGTGCGTCTTCGCGACGAACGCCGCTTCGCGGCCGACGTGCTCAGCAGCTCCCCCGACCACGACCTGGCACTCCTGCAGCTCGAACTTGGCGGTGCCAAGGTCAAGCCCGTCACCGCGGGTCGCTCCGAGGGCCTCATGATCGGCGAGACGGTGATCGCGATCGGCAATCCCGAAGGCCAGGCGAACACCGTCACCACCGGTGTCCTGTCCGCGATCGATCGCTCGATCACGGTGCGTGCGCCCGATGGCCAGGTCCGCCGCTACACCGGCCTGCTGCAGACCGACGCCGCGATCAACCGCGGCAACAGCGGCGGCGCCCTGCTCGACATCACCGGCAAGCTCGTCGGCGTGAACAACGCGATGGCGGTCGGCGTCGAGAACATCGGCTTCGCGATCCCCGTCGACACCGTGAAGCGCGTCTTCCAGGACGTGCTGCTCTCGGCCGACAACCTCGCGAGCGTCTGGCTCGGCGCCCGCGTCGAGGACGTCGATGGCGTGCCGGTCGTCACCGCGGTCGCTCCGGCGAGTCCTGCGGCGCGCGCCGGGGTGCGCAGCGGCGATCGCCTGGCGCGCGTGTTCGACCGCGATGTCTCCAGCGCCCTCGACTATGCGCGAGCCCTCGCCGCGGTGCGGCCCGGTCAGGAGGTGCCCTTCGACCTGCTCCGCGGCCGCGCGGAGCGCGTGGCCCTGCGGGTCCGCGCGATGAGCAACACCGAGCGCGATCTGCTCGCCCGCACCGGGCTCGAACTCGAGATCGTCGACTCGAAGCAGGACGCGGAGACCGTGCGCAAGGCGACCCTGCTCTTCTACTCGGGTGCGCGGCGCGGCCGGGTGCCGAGCCTCGGCAGCGTGCTCCGCGTGCGCGAGGTCCAACCCGACAGCCCGGCCGCGGATCTCGGCTTCCGCGCCGGCGACGTCATCGTCGCGACGCGCGTGCCGGACTTCTTCGGTGCACGCACGGCCGCCCTGCGGAGCGTCGAGGAGTTCGCCGACGCGGCGCGGCAGTTCAGCGGCGGCCGGATGTTCCTCGTCGTGATGCGCGACGGCGAGGCCCTGGAAGGCGAACTCGACGTGAAGCGCCTCTGAAGCCCGGCGTCGGGCCCGTGCGTCGCAGACGCCTAAGCCGGAGCGGCGACCGGACCGAGGCGGCGCAGGGTCAGTCCGAAGAGCAGCGCGATCAGGAGCCCGGTACCGAGCGCGAGGCCGCCGTTCCGCACCCCGGCCGCGCGCGCGCGCTCGATCGCGGCGAGCTCCGTCGTCGCGGAAGCGCGCCGCGCCGTGAGCAGCGCGGCCTCGTCCGCCGGCGGCTCGAGCTCGAGGGCTCGCGCATACTCGAGATCGGCACCCTGCACGTCGTGCAGCGCCCAGCGCGCATCCCCCGCCAGGAAGCGCAGGTACCAGCTCTCGGCGCTCGCCGTGCCGACCGAGGCGAGCGCGGCCTCGTGATCGCCGTGCAGCATCGCGTCGTAGGCCGCGGCTTCGGCGACCGTCGCGGACGAGGACCCCGCGATCGGGATCAACGCGGTCGCGCCGCTGCGCCCGGCGAGCGAGTCCTCGTGCAACGCGTCGAGCAGCGGCCGGTCGTCGACCAGCGGCTCTTCGGCCGGGCCGAACTGCCGCCAGCGGCGCGGATCGGCGAGCAGTTCGTCGACCGCGCGCAGGGGCTCCGGATCCGACGCGAGAGGCGCGAGGCGGGTCGGCTCGAAGGCCGCACCCAGCCGCGCCACGATCAGGACGTTGCGCGACGCGGGGACGCGGAACGCGTGCGCGCTGCCGAACACGCTCGCGAGAGTTCCGGCGATCGCGCTCACGACCGGGTCGTCGAAGCGGACGCCGCCGCAGTTGATCGCGACGAGTCCGCCCGCGGCCAGCCGGCGCGCCACGGCCGCGAAGAACTCGCGGCTCGCGACGTGAGCCGGCACGTAGACCTGGCGCTCGTAGCAATCGACGAGCACGAGATCGAAGCTCGAGCTCGCAATCTCGACGAAGACGCGCGCATCGAGGCCGGCGTCGACCTCGCCGTCGTCGAACGCCGAGAACCACGCGCGGCCGAGCCGGGTCACCGCGGGATCGATCTCGACCGAGTGCGTCGTGCCCGCGGGGTAGCGCGCGCGGAAGAGGCGCTCGAAGGTGCCGGCGGCCGCGCCGAGCGAGAGCACGCGCGGCCCCGATCGCGCCGCCGCGTCGTCGAGGGCGCGTGGCAGGGCGACGAACCAGTCGTAGTAGCGGCGGTTCGTCCAGGGCATGCCGTCGAGCTTGATGGAGTGGAACGAGTCGAGCCCCTCGTTGATGCGCAGCACGGTCGCCGCGGGCTCCGCGTCGCGCGCGGGCAAGCGCGCGACCTGCAGGAACTGGTAGGCGCTCTCGACCTCGGCGAGCAGCTCCTCGCCCGCGTTCGCGGGCCGCAGCGGCCCCTGCGGAGCCAGGGGCACGAGCGCGAGCAGCATCGCGACGAGCGCCGCTCCACGTGCGGGCGCGGCGACCCAGGCCGCGAGTCCGAGGCATGCCGCCGCGATCCAGATCGTCGCCCGCGAGCCGAGCTCGGGCACGAGGACATGCGTGGTGAGGAACGTGCCGGCGAGACTGCCGAGCGTGCCGAACGCGCCGACCAACCCGCTGGCGCGCCCCGCATCGACGCGCGCGTGCGCGAGCGCGGCCACGAGCAGCGGTGTGGCCGCGCCGGCCAGGCCGACCGGCGCAGCGAAGGCGAGCAGCGTCGCGGCGAGGGAACCCAGCACCAGGACGCGGCCCGCGTGCTCGAGCGCGAGGCCCTCGGGAACGAGCAGCCGACCGAGCCAGGGTGCGACGAAGGGCACGACCGCGACGATGACCGCGGCGACGAGCAGGACCTGCCGCAGACGCCGCGGCTCCCGACCGGCGACGGCGAGTCGACCACCGAGCCATGCCCCACCCGCGAGGGCGACGAGCAGGACGCCGATGACGTTGGTCCAGACGTAGGCGCTGTCCCCGAACGACGGCGCGAAGAGGCGGACGGCGGCGAGTTCGATCGCGAGCACGGCGAAGCCCGCGAGCGCGGCCACCAGCGCCGCGCGGCGCGGGCTCACTTCTCGGCCTTCGGCACCTGGACGCTGTACTCGGCCGTGAAGATCCAGGTCGGATCGAACGCGGTCATCAACTGCTCGGTCATGAACGAGAAGCTGCGCACGCGCTTCTCGGTGAAGAGCTTGCCGTTGACGTCGACGGTGAACTCACGGCTCAGGTCGACGATCGAGTCGTTGAGCAGGAGCTGGAACTGCTCGACGCCGCGCGTCTCGACCTTGATGCGGTTCGCGCTGCGATCGGCCTCGACGACCAGCCGCACCCGCTTGTCGGGTGCGGTGCCGAGCAGGGGATCGGCCTGCGTGATGTTCGCCCAGTGCACCTTCCGGAACTTGTCGCTGTTCGGCTCGACGATCAGCTTCGTCCGATCGACCGGCCGCAGCTGCGAACCGATCCAGGCCTCGATCTCGGGCTGCGACTCCTTCCACGGATAGGCGCCCTTGCCCTCGAGCACCGTGCACTTGCCGCCCTCGAGATCGTTGAGCGCCTTGCTGAGCGCATCGCACGCGGCCTTCGTCTCGGCGCTCGCCAGGAGCAGGACCGGCAGCCCCATCAGGCTGCCCAGGCGAACCTCGGGCGGCAGGGCCACCGGATCGCGCACGACGATGCCCGCGAAGCGGTACGGGAAGTAGCTCGCGAGGCGGAGACCGAAGGCCGAGTTGCCCTTGCCGCAGTCGAGGAAGAGGCGGTTGCGGTCGTAGTTCAGCGGCTTGAGCTGCGAACCCATCGGCAGGAGGACCTGCTTGATGCGCGAGCTCTCGACGACCTCGCCGTTGGGCTGCGAGTAGTCGGGCAGCGGATCGAAGTCCATGCCCTCGGGGACGTCGGCCACGACGAAGAAGGAGTTCTCGGTCGCCGTCGTGCCTTCCCAGGTGTCGGCGAAGTACTCGCGCGCGCCCTGCCACTTCTCCCCGTTCATCCCGGGCAGCACGACGATCGCGCGCAGCGGTGCGTCCTCGGCCTTGTAGGTCTTCGGGATGAACACCGCGTGCGCCGGCACGCGATCCGTGGCCTTCTCGCTCTTGAGCAGGCCGCTCCCGTTGATGCGCGCATGGCTGAAGGGCTGGGCGAAGATCGCGCGCAGGTCCACCATCGAGCCGAGCAGATCGGCCTTCTTGCTGCGCGTCTCCCACTCCTTCACGACCTTCTCGCGCTCCTTCGCCGCGTCGGACTGCAGCTTGCGCTGGCGCTTGTCCTCGGGCGAGAGCTCGCGGCTCTCATGCCACGGCTCGAACCACTTCTGGACCATGCCCTGCAGCTTCTTCAGGTCGGCGGCGGAGAGCGTCGGCTCCTGCGCCCGTGCGACCGGGGCGAAGAGGGCGGCGGCGAGGACGGCGAAGGCCAGCTTGCTGGTCATCTCGTTCGAGGGGTGCGGCGGTTGCCGTGACGGCCCAACCGGGAGCGCCACGTCGCACGGCTCGGTGCGCGTGCGCGGGTACGGGATACGCGAAGGTCGCGGATGCGATCCGCGGTGCGAAACTTAGCGCGCGCGCGCGGGACTGTCATGGCGCTGCGCCGAGGCGTCGGCCGGCCCGAGCCGGGACTCGAGCACGGCATCGAGCCAGAGCCAACGCGCCAGCTCGGCGTTGGGCCGCTGTGCGACGAGCGCGCGCAGGGCGACGAGCGGCTCCGGCAGCGCCTCGCGCAGACCGCCGCGCGCGAGCAGGGCCAGGTTCGTCGTGCCGGGGCCGTCCCCCGGCCGCGGCTCACGTGCGACACTCGTGCGGAAGGCCTCGAGGGCCACCGCCCGCCGCCCCGCGGCGAGCTCCGCGAGACCGAGGTCGTTCCAGGCGATCACGTCGTCGGGCTCACGCTCGAGCGCCGTGCGGTAGCGGGCGATCGACTCGTCGAGGCGGCCGAGGAAGCGCAGGGCGAGCGCGTGGTTGCAGAGATCCGCGCTGCTGCCGCGCCCGTCGGCGAGGCTCTCGAGGGCGAAGAGCCCGAGCGCGGTGTCGCCCGAGCGCAGGCAGCGCCCGGCTTCCTCGAGGAGCGCACCGTAGGCCGCACCGCTCGCGGCGAGCAGGAAGGCCCTCACCGCGGCCGGATGTGCGTGGCGCTGCGCATGCGCGCGCGCGAGCGCGCCGCGGGCGTCGCCCATCGCGAGGCTCACGCGCAGCGCGGCTTCGACGACGAACGCGTCGCGCGGATCGCGCTCGGCCGCGCTCGCGTAGAGCTGCGCCGCGAGGCGCAGGTCCCCCGCGCGTTCCGCGGCGTAGCCCGCCGCCGGCAGACGCGGTGCGGCGAGCGCCGCGGGCACGCGCAGGAAGGCGTGCAAGGCGCGGCGATAGGCCTCGCGACGCGCGCTCTCGTCGAGATCGTCGCGGGAGTCGGCAGCGCTCGCCGCCGCGTACTCGCGGTCGAAGGCGGCGAGCGGGTCCTGGGCGGCGGCGGCGGCCGCGAGCGCGACCGCGAGCGCCGGCACGCGCCACGTGCCCGCCCACCGCGTCACAGGATGCGGACCTCGCGCGGGCCTTCGATCACCTTGCCGACGACATGGCTCGTCTCACCGGCGCCGGCGCAGAGCGAGCGCAGTTCGTCGACGTGCTCGCGCGCGACGAAGACCAGCATGCCCACGCCCATGTTGAGGACGCGGTACGCCTCGTCTTCGCTGACGCGACCCCGCGCGACGATCAGGTCGAAGATCGGCGGCCGCGGCATCGCGTCCTTGCGGAACTCGATCGAGCAACCCGCCGGCAGCACGCGCGGCACGTTGTCGGGCAGGCCACCGCCGGTGATGTGCGCCATGCCGTGGACGAGACCTCGATCGAGCGCCGGCGCCAGCGCCCGCAGGTAGGACTTGTGCGGGACGAGCAGGGCGTCGGCGACCGACGCGCCCGCGAGCTCCGCGGGCCGCGACTCGAGGTCGAGCTTCGCGATCTCGAAGAGGACGCGCCGCGCGAGCGAGTAGCCGTTCGTGTGCAGCCCCGAGGACGGCAGGGCCACCGCGATGTCGCCGGGCTTCAGCCGCGTGCCGTCGAGCAGCCGCCGGCGATCGACACAGCCGACGATGGTCCCGGCGACGTCGATCTCACCCTCGCGGTAGACGCCCGGCATCTCCGCCGTCTCGCCGCCGAGCAGGGCACAGCCGTTGTGCTGACAGGCCTCGGCGAGCCCTTCGATCAGCTCGGTGACCTGCGCGGGGATCATCTTGTCGACCGCGATGTAGTCGAGGAAGAAGAGCGGCCGCGCACCCTGGACGAGGATGTCGCCGACGCAGTGGTTCACGAGGTCGAAGCCCAGGCCACGCAGGCGGCCGGCCGCCTTCGCGACCTTCACCTTCGTGCCGATGCCGTCGGTGCTCGCGACGAGGAGCTGGCCGGCGGCGCCGGCCTTCTCGAGATCGAAGAGACCGCCGAAGAGGCCGATGTCCCCGACCACGCCGGGGGTGAAACTCGCGCGGATGGCGGGATACGCATCCCGCACCGCGCGGTACTTCGCGTCGATGTCGACTCCGGCGGCGCGATAGGCCGAACTCTCGATCGTCAACGGAGGTCTCCGACTCGGAACTCGCGTCGGAACCGCGGTGGCGGCTCGCGACAGATCAGGCGCGCGCTCCGGGCCGGCTGGGTGTCGGCCGCAACGGAACACGCGGCGCGGCATCATCGGTCGCGTGGCGAGGCTCGGCAACGTCGTTCTCGCCGCGCCGCGATCGGACCCGAGCTCATGCCTTGCGCCTGCTTCGGCGGCATCGCATCCTTGCCGGAGCGACGGCGCCCGGCATGGTCCGCTGCGCGGCGCACCAACGACATGAAGCGCCGCATCGCAGTCCTGGGCAGCACCGGCTCGGTCGGCGTCCAGGCCCTGAGCCTCATCGCGGATCGCCAGGACCGCTTCGAGCTCGTCCTGCTCGGCGCGCGGCGCTCCGCGGCGGCGCTGCTCGACCAGGCCCGCCGGTTCCGCCCGGGCGCGGTCTGCCTCGCCGAGGGCAACGGTCGCGAAGCGTCGCTCGCCGCGGACTGCGCCTGGTTCGAGGGCGAGGGCGGCCTCCTCGACGCACTCGAGCAGACCCAGCCCGAACTCGTCCTCAATGCGATCACCGGCGCCGCGGGCCTGCCGGCCTCGGAGTGGACGCTGCGCACGGGGCGCACGCTGGCGCTGGCCAACAAGGAATCGCTCGTCGTCGCGGGCGCGCACCTCCGGGCCCTCGCCGCGTCGACCGGGGCGCGCATCCTGCCGGTGGACTCCGAGCACTGTGCGATCGCGCAGTGCCTCCACGGCGAGCGTCTCGAACGCGTGCGCCGGATCTGGCTGACCGCGTCGGGTGGGCCCTTCCGCGAACGGCCGCTCGCCGACTTCGCGAGCATCACTCCAGCCGAGGCCCTCCGACACCCGACCTGGGACATGGGTCCGCGGATCACCATCGGCTCGGCGACGATGATGAACAAGGCCTTCGAGGTGCTCGAGGCGCACTGGCTCTTCGGACTCGAGCCCGAGCGCATCGCCGTCGTCGTCCACCCGCAGAGCATCGTGCACTCGATGGTCGAATTCGTCGATGGCTCGCTCGTCGCGCAGCTCGGCGTCCCCGACATGCGCGTACCGATCCTCTACTGCCTGGGCTGGCCGGACCGCCTCCCCTTCGAGGGCTTCTCGCCCTTCGATCCGCTGCGGTTCGCGCGGCTCGGCTTCGAGCCCATCGACGAACGGCGCTTCCCGGCGATCCCGCTCGCCTACGAGGTGCTCGCGCGCGGCGGCGACTCCGGCGCCACGCTCAACGCCGCCGACGAGGTCGCGACCGCGGCGTTCCTCGCCGGACGGATCGCGTTCCCCGCGATCACCGAGCTGGTGACGCAGGTGCTACGCGCGACCGAACCGGGTCCCGTCCGCAGCCTCGACGACGCACACCGCGCCGATCGCGCGGCGCGCGCGGCCGCCGAACTCCGCCTCGCCGGTGCCGCGCGCGCCGGAGCGCAGCGCGTGCCATGACCTTCCTGATCTCCGCCCTCGGCGCCGCGCTCGGCATCGGACTGCTCATCTTCGTCCACGAGCTCGGCCACTACCTCGCGGCGCGCTTCGCCGGCATCCGGGTCGAGGTGTTCTCGCTGGGCTTCGGACCGCGCCTCCTGGGCTTCCAGCTCGGCGACACGGACTACCGCCTCTCGGCCGTCCCCCTCGGTGGCTACGTGCGCGTCGCCGGCGAGGATCCGGTCGAACGACGTGGCCTCGCACCCGACGAGCTCTACGCGAAGGGTCACTTCGCCCGCGCGGCCTTCTTCGCCGGCGGCGTCGTGATGAACGTGCTGTTCGCGCTCGTCGCGTTCCCGCTCGTCTTCGGCCTCGGCGTCTCCTTCCCGGCACCCGTGATCGGTGGCGTGGAGGCCGGGGGACCCGCGTGGCGCGCCGGCCTCCTGCCCGACGACCGGGTCGTCGAGGTCGCCGGCAAGGCGATGTACAGCTACGAGAACCTCATCGTCGAGATCGCGCTCGCCGGTGGGCGCGGGCCGATCGAGCTGACCATCGAGCGCGAGGGCCAGCGACGCAGCGTGTCGGTGGAGCCCGTCTACGAGAAGGAGAGCGGCATCTACGAGATCGGGATCTCCGCGCCGTACCGGCTCGATGCGCCGCGCATCGAGGACGTCGCCGGCAGCGGGCCCGCCGCCGCCGCGGGGCTGCGCTCCGGGGATCGCCTGCTGGCGATCGATGGCCGCCTCGTCAGCGGAACGAGCCGCGCCGAGCTGCTCGAGGGCATCCGCCCGAACGACACGCTCGAGCTCGAACTGCTCCGCGGCGACGAACGCCTCACGGCGAAGCTCACCGCCGGTCGCGCGGCCGCGCGCCCTCCGCAGCTCGGCATCCTCGCCATCCGGCCGCGCGTCGCCGCACTGCGGGAGGCCGCGGCGATCGCGCAGCTCGGCCTGCGCGTCGGTGACCGTGTGCTCGCCATCGATGGCGTGCCCTATTCCCAGCAGGTGCTCGTGCCGGCATCGCGCGGTCCCGGCCCGATCCGCGTGCTCGTGCACCGCGACGGTCGCGTGCTCGAACTCGCGACGGTCCTCGACGCCGCCGGGGTGACCGCCCTGAACCGCGACGTCGCGATGGATGCACCGACGGGCGACATCGTGGTCGCTCCGCGGCCCGGCTCCCCCGCCGAGGCCGCGGGCGTGCTGGCCGGTGACATCGTGCGGCGCGTCGACGAACGCCCCGTCCACGACTGGAACGAACTCCTCGGCGCCGGTCGCGCCGCCGGCGAGCGCAGGCTCACGCTCGTCGTCGACCGGCTCGCCGCCGACGGCGCGCTGTCGCGTCACGACATCGCGCTCAGCGCGGCGCCCGTCGTCGACGCCGACCTCGGGTTCGCCGCGACCTTCGATCCGCGCACCGAGCGGATCCGCGCCACCGACTTCGGCGACGCGATGCGGCTCGGCTTCGTCGCGTCGTCGGACATGGTCAAGCAGATCTACGTCACGCTGAAGCGGCTCGTGACGGGCGACGTCTCCGCGCGCAACCTGAGCGGCATCGTCGGGATCTCGGTGGTCTCGTACCGCAGTGCGCAGCGCGGCTGGATCGAGCTGCTCTGGTTGCTCGCCGCGCTGAGCCTGAACCTCGCGATCGTCAACCTGCTGCCGATCCCGCTCCTCGACGGCGGCCACCTGCTCTTCCTCGCGATCGAACGCGTGCGCGGGGCACCCGTGAGCGCGCGCGTGATGAACTACAGCCAGGTGGTGGGACTCGTCTTCGTGCTGGCGCTCGTCGTGTTCGTGACGTTCAACGACATCCGCCGCATCTTCTTTTCCTGATCCCGCATCGCGTGGCGCCCGGCGCCGCGCCGCGAACCGCGTGTCGAGCGCCCTGCTTCCCTGGCTCCGCCTCCTGCGCGTGGGCACCCTGTTCTCGCCCGCGGCCGACGTCGTCGCGGGTCTCGCGATCGCCGGCCTGCCCTGGTCGTCGGACGCCCTGCGCGCCTGCCTCGCGAGCGTCGCGCTCTACGCCGCCGGCATGGTGCTCAACGACCACGCCGACCGCCGCGTCGACGCGGTGCAGCGTCCCGAGCGCCCCATCCCGTCGGGCCGCATCCGGGCCGCGCACGCGCTCGGGCTCGGCGTCGCGCTGCTGGCGACCGCCCTGCTGCTCTCCCCGCTCTGGCCCTTGCACGCGGCCATGGGACTGCTCGTCCTCGCCTACGACTACGCGAACAAGCGCTCCGCCGCGTTCGGCGTCCTCGCCCTCGGACTGCTGCGCGGCACGAACCTGCTCTCGGGAGTGGTCGCGGTGAGCGGCAGCCTGCCCGACGACATGGCCCTGCGCACGGCCGCGCTCGCGTATGCGGCCTACATCGCCGCGGTGACCGTGCTGGGCATCTTCGAAGACGAGCCGCGCGTCGCCGCGCGCGCGGTGCGTGCCGTGCAGACCCTGCCGCCGGGAGCGGCGCTCTTCGCGATCCTCTCGATCGAGGGTCGGGCGCTGGGGAATCCCGGCCTGGCCACGCTGATCGCCGCGCTGCTCGCGCTCGCGTTCCTCCTCCGCCTGCGGGACCGGACGCGCGTCTGGGATCGGGGCGCGATCCGCGCCTCGATGACCTGGCTCCTGCTGGGCACGATGCTCTACACGGCGCTGCTCTGCCTCGCCGTGGGACGACCGGTGGAAGCGCTGGCGATCGCCGTCGCGGCCTTCCTCGCGCGCGCGATCAGCCGCCGGATCGCGCTGACCTGAGGGACGGCGCCGGAGCGAAGACCCGCGACGCCCGCGCGCCGCGCGCGCGAGCCCGCGAGCCCGCGAGCCCTTGATCAGACCCCGGTCGTGTGCAGCTCGTGCCACGCCGCGCGCGCTTCGTCCTTCGTCATGAGCGCCGCGCGCACGAGCAGCTTCAGCGCTTCCTTCGCGCGTTCGTGATCGGTGCCGAGGCGCCGGAACCACGCGTCGAGGGCCGAGCCCGTCCGCGCCGTCGTCGGGAACGGCGCGTCTTCCACCGGCTGGGCCGGCATCGGCACCGCCTCCAGCGTTGCTCCCGGCGTGGCGGGTCCCGACTGCGGCGACGGCGTCGGCACGGCCTCGGCGAGCGGGGCGGCCGGAGCCGGTTCGCGAACCGCGGGCGGGGGAACCGCGGCCTCGACCTGGGCATCCGCGGGCGCAAGCTCCCGCTCGAGGGCCACGTCGAACGGATCGCGGCCGATGTGCTGGTCCGCGGTGCTCACGTTGCCCGCGTAGCGGAAGCCGTCGAGCGCCGGCCCGACGAGGTTCTGCATGTGCGGCTCGAACTCCTGCCGCGCCACGCCGCGCTTCTCCGCGGACTGCACGACGGCCATCAGCTCCTGCGCGCGGCGGATCGTCTCCCGCAGGAACTCCGACATGTCCCGTGAGATCGTCGCGTCGAGTTGCTCTTCGGCGTTCTCCGTCACGGCGGCGACGATCCCCGCCGCCTGCTTGGTCGCCGCGGCGAAGAACTCGTGCACCTCGCGTGTGAGCTGTTGCTCGCGGACCTCCTTCTGCTCCGCGGCCTCGAGCTGCCGCAGGACGAGGGCGTTGTCGCCGAGATCGCGATGCGGAGCACCCTCCAACCGGCGCTTGTTGCGCTGGCGCCGATAGCTGTCGAAATGCTGGAAGTTGTCGTTCATCGGGCCTCCGGAGCGAGGGTCCGACGACTCCCCGCCTCCGCGCCTATCGGGCCGCGTCGGGTCCGCGCTTGACCCGCTCCGCGGCGAGTTCCGCGACGATCACGCATGCGGCGTCCCGATCGACGACACCGCGCTCCGCGATCCGGCGCTGCGCCTCGCGGACGAGCGCGCCGAGCTCCGGACCCGGCGCGACGCCGAAGGCGAGGAAATCGCGTCCCGAAACGAGCTCCGCGCGCAGCGGGCCCCTCACGTAACGCGCGGCCACCGCGCGGCGCAGGGCGCGCGGCGCCTCGAGCCCCGCGAGCACCTCGAGTGCGAGCGCGGCCTCGCCGCCGCAGAGCGTGCGCCAGCGTGCGACGTGGTCGCCGCCCAGCGACGCGTTCGCGGCGTCGAGCGCACGGCGCACGGTGTCGAAGTGCGGGCCCAGCCAGGGCATCGCGAAGGCGAGCACCGCGGTGTCGAGGAGGCGTGCGGCACCCGCCACGGCGAAGCGGCCATCGACGAGATCGTCGAGCTCCGCGAAGCGGCGCTGCGGCACGAGCTGGGCCACGCTCGGCGCACAGCGGGCGAGGGCCGCCGCCGTCGCCGGCATCGGCCGCAGGGCCGTGCGCGCCTCGAGGCGGATGGCGCGCAGGATGCGCAGCGGGTCCTCGTCGAGCCGCAGCACGGGCTCGCCGATCGCACGGAAGCGGCCGGCCGCGAGATCGTCGAGACCACCGACCGGGTCGAGGATCGTCCCATCGAGTGGGTCCGCGTAGAGCGCGTTGACGGTGAAGTCGCGCCGCGGGGCATCGAGCTCCGCGTCGTCGACGAAGGCCACCGCATGCGGGCGACGATCGACGCCGTACTCCGACTCGACGCGGAACGTGGTGTGCACGACGTCGCGCTCGACGCCATCGCAGGCGACACGCCAGGAGCAGGTGCCGAGTTCGAGGTCGACGGCGACGGGCACCGCACGCCCCGGCCCGCGCAGCCCCTCGAGCAGGGCGACGAGCTCGACCGGCCGGCAGGCGCTCGCGAGGTCGAGGTCCCGCAACGGCAGACCGAGGCAGGCATCGCGCACGGTGCCGCCGACGAGCCAGACCCGGGCGCCGCGTGCGCGTACGCGTTCGCAGAACGTCAGCAGCTCGACGGGGAGTTCGTGCGGGACGGGGTCGAACACGGTCGGGCGGCGATCTTCGGTCGACGCGCGCAGCGAGTCGACTACAGTTCCGCGCCGTTCCCGATGCGCGCCCTCCTCGACGTCGGCAATCTCTGCGTGCTCCTCGGCATCGCCGCGCTCGGCGTCGCGTGCTGGGTGCCATCCTGGTCCGCGGCGCGCGTCGCGCGCGTCGAGAACCGCGCCCTCGAGGTCGCCGAGGAACTCCTCGCGCTCGTGCGCAAGGAGCGGAACACCGCAGCCGACGAGCCCCTGCCCGCCGCGGTCCGCGAGGCCAGCCTCGCCGCGCTGCGCGCCGCATGCCTGGGCCGCGGACAGCCCAACAGCGACCTGCCCGCGTTCGAGACCAACGACCCGACGGGACCCGCGACCTTCGGCAATCGCCACTACCTCTTCCGCGTGCAGCTCCGGGCGACGCAAGACGGCGCCGCCGAGCCCGGCGATGGCGCCCGCGTCCTCGAGGTCTTCGCCTGGCCGCGCAATCTCCTGCCCCCGGGCCGCAGCGTGTTCTGCCTCGCCGAGGACGGCAAGCGCGCCTACACCCGCAACCTCATCGCGAACTTCGCGGGCCTCGACCACGCGCCGCCGCCGGATGCGGCCCTGCCGCGCTCCGAGTCGGTCGATCCCGCCAACGGCAGCTACCGCGCCGCGAACGACGAGCGCTGGCTGCCGCTGCTCGGCTCCTGAGCGCCGCTCAGAAGAACTCGAACAGGAAGTCCTGCAGGACCTCGCGCATGCCTGGCGCCTCCGTGCGGAGCATGGCGCGCAGCCGGACCTGATCGTCGAGCGTGAGGTCGCGGCGCAGCACCTCGAGCGCGAAGAGCCGGATCTGCGGCAACTCGCTCGTGTCCGCGAACACCCGCCGGAGCTCGGCGAAGATCGGCGCGGCGACCTCGACCGCGCCGCGGTCGAGTGCGACATTGGCCAGCGCGTTCATGAGCAGGGCACGCCGCACGTAGTCCGCCTTCGGCAGCGCGCGGAAGAACTCGAGCATCTCCCCTTCCGCGCCCCGGCAGTTCGGGATCAGCGTCGCGATGAGGCCGAGGCGCTTGGCGTCGCTCGTCCCGACGGCGAGGAACACGTCGCGCAGCGGCGCGAAGGCCTGTGCGGCGGTGGTCAGCGCGATGGCCCGCAGGAACGAGTCCTTCTCCGCGTCGGGCGCGGAGTTCAGCCGCTCGACGAGCGGCGGGATCACGCCCGGGTCGCGGGCCGCGACCAGATCCTGGATCGCGAGCGACATCCCCGCTCCGGTGCCGGTTCGCACCGTCTGCACGAGATCGTCGAGCACTCCCCGTCGCTGCCGCAGCACGAGTTGGGCCAGCGCGGCGCGCCGGACCTCGGCGGACGAATCGACCGCGAGCGAGTCGAGGGTGAGGTCGACGTCCTCGCCGCTCTGCTTGCCGAGCACGGCGACGAGCCCGAGCCGCACCATCGGGTCGGGATCGGTCGAGAGCTGCAGCAGTTCGTGGAGCAGGTCGTCGAGCCGCGCGAGCGGCAGCACCGCGACGGCCTCGCGCCGCACGGCGGGATCCTTGGAGCGGAGCATCTCGCGCAGCGCGAGTTCCGCGGCCGTGTCCCCCGTCGCCTGGTGCAGGGCGACGAGACGCGTGCGCACGAGGATCGGCACGTCGTCGCCGAAGGCCTCGAAGACCGCGAGCGCCTGATCGATCGGGAGCAGCAGCGCGGCGTCCGCAACGGGCGAGTGCACGTTGGCCGCACGGGCATCGGCGAGGATGCGCCGGTAGCCCGCGATGATCTCCTCCGGCGGCAGGAAGCGCCGCGCGGCATCGGCCCAGGCCTTGATCCCGCGCGTTCCCACGCGGTCGATCATCCCGCCCGCGACGCGCACGGACTCGAGGGTCCCGCAACCGACGAGCGCCTCCATCGCGGCGTCGCGGAGCGCGTCGCGCGGGGACTCGAGCGCGCGCAGGATCGCGTCGGCGGCCGCCGGCACCTTCGCGGTCGCGAGACTGCCGAGCAGGTTCTCCGCCCAGTCCGACTCCTCCTTCGTCTGCAACGCGCGGTCGAGCGCCTCCACCATCACCGACGCGTCCTCGCCCGCCAGGCGACCGCAGAAGTCGCGCGCGAAGCGCCAGGACTCCTTCGTGCCGGCGCCCGCCGCCTTGCGCACCACGGCCTCGAGCGCCTGCCGCCGCGTGCGGTCGTAGGTCCTGCCTGGCTCGCGCGGCGAGAGGTGTGGCCGCGTCGGCGCACCGGGGAAGTCCGCATGCCAGGGCGTGAGGGTGATCGGCGGGGCGACGGGTTTCGGCGCGTCCGATGCCGCTCCTTCCGGCGTCGGCGTCCCGCCCGACCCGGTTCCCGCGCTCAGCCCCGGCGGAGCCTTGGACGGGGTGCCGTTTCCCGACGGCGGCTCAGCGCCACAGGCCGCGAGGAAGGCAAGGGCGAGGGCAGGCACGAGCCCGCGGCGGACGGCGATCTCTGGCATCGGGGGATGATAGTCCGGGGTTTCGACCGGTCACCGGACGCGGGCGATCCCCTCACTCGGGGACGCGCAGGGCGCCCATGCCGTGCTCGAGGCGCGACTGCCCCACGCGGTAGTCCAATTGGTTGCGCAGGAGCCGGCGCCGTGCGTCGAGCAGTTCCTGGTTCCGCTGCTGCACTTCGAAGATCGTCCCGCGACCGACGCGCAGCAGCTCGCGCGAGGTGTCGAGCTGCGTCTCCGCGAGCCGCTGGCTCTCGCGCGCCGCGCGCACGCTCTCGGCGAGCGTCGCGAGATCGCGCAGCGCCGCGCGCACCTCGCGCACCACCGCGATCTCCGTCGCGTGGAGCTGTCGGCGGGCCTGCTCGAGCGCGACCAGCGCACGGTCGCGCGTCGCACGCGCCGAGCTGTTGCCGATCGGGATCGAGAACTGGAGGCCGAGCCGCCAGTCGGGGTACTCCAGATCGGTCGCGTCGCGCCACGCATCGGGCGACGCCTCGCGCGTGCCGTCGGTCGAGTACTCGCCCACGAGGTCGAGCTGCGGCAGCAGCCCGCGCGAGGCCTCCTCCCAGGCGAGCTCCGCCGCCCGGACCGCGGAGCGCGCGACGACCATCTCCGGCCGCAGCTCGAGCGCCCGCTTCGCCGCGTCGCGCCAGTCCTCGGGCGGAGCATCGAAGGCGGTCTCGATCGGCGTGATCGGCCGGATGCCGCGCGTCCAGAGCCGCTCGTCGCGCTCCCCGAAGAGAAGCTCGCGGAGTTCGTCCTCGCGTCGGCGGATCTCGTTCTCGGCGCGGATGAGCGCCTCCTGCCGCCGCGCGACGTCGGCCTCGTCGAAGACCCGGTCGCGTTCCGCGAGCTCGCGCACGCGGATGCGCTCGTTCGTGATGCGCAGCTGCTCGTTCGCGAGCTCGAGGGCCTGCGCATTGACGAGCCAATCCTCGCGCGCGAAGACGAGCTCCCAATAGGCGACGACGATCTGCAGCAGCGTGTCCTGCACCGATTGCTGGAAGCGCGCCTTCGCCCCGCTCACGCTCTCCTCGGCCGCATGCACGTCGTACAGCGCCGAGTCGGTCCATGCGCCGCGGAGCAGCGGCTGCGTCACGCGCCCCGTCAGCTCGAAGGTGTAGAGCCGCGAGGGGAAGCCCGAGATCGAGGCCGATTGACGCAGCCGCAGCGGTGCGAAGGCGACCTCGTAGAGCGCGCCCGTCGCGAGCCGCTGGCGGATGCCGAGTTCCCCGCCGGCGCTGCGCCGGACGATCTCCGGCTGGAACACGTTCGAGCTCGGGCTCTTGGTCTCCCCGAGGTCGGCGTTCCCGAAGAGCTCGGGCTCGAAGAAGCCCTCGGCGATGCGGACCTCGTGCGAACGCAGGAGGGGCGTCAGCTCCTCCGCCCGCAGCGGCAGGTTGTTCTGGCGCCCGAAGCGCAGGGCGTCGTCGAGCCGCAGTTCCAGCGGGCTCTCTCCGCCGAGATCCGTCGGGATCGGGATCGTGCTCGGCTCCTGCAGCGCGCCCCCCGGCACGGTCGGCTTCGCCTGCGGGGGAACTGTCGGGTTCGTCGGAACGGCCGGATCCTGCTGCGCGCGTCCGCGGGCCGCGAATGCGGCCAGGACGAGCAGGGCAGACAGGCAAGGGAGCGGACGCGATTGCGGCACGGGCTGGGCTCGACTCCGGTGTGGTGTCGACGGGGCGACGGGGGCAGGGATGTTGTCGCATCACCCGGAGCGACGCAAACGCACGCTTCCCGATCCGCGGCGCCGCGCTACGCGTTCCGGCGGGGTCCCGGCACCCGACTGCCGAACCCGCGATCCTGGCCGCGTGCCGCGGCGTCCGAACAGAGCGCCAGCAGCAGTGCGGCGGTGTCGCGGAGTCCCGTCGGCGTCGGGAGCGCCGCGAGCCCGCGCAGCTCGAGCTGCAGCTCGGCCCAGCCCGCACGCAGCGGGTACTTGCTCCAGGTGTAGTGGACGAGCGCCGTGTAGTCGGGGAGCAGGAGGCGCGCGGGCCAGAACGCGAGCGCGGCATCCGCGGCGGAGAGCTCGACGAGATCGCCGAAGCCGTAGGCGATCGCCGCGTGCAGCTCGGGAGTCTCGAAGCGCTGCATCCGCGCCAGACGCTCCTCGAGGTGCGCGGCGATCGACATGCGCGCACGCAGGCTGAGCGCGGCGTCCGCGCCGAAGGCCGGGGCGAGCGCGAGGACCCGGCCCGCCTCGGCGAGCCGCGGGGCGGGCTCCGTCCACGACAGCAGCGGCGGCCGACGGCCATCGGGCGCACGCTCGAGCGCCGCCTCGGCGAGCCGTTCGGCGCGCTGCGCGACGAAGGCCCCGAGCGCATCGGTCTCGAGGACCGCGAGATCGGCGAGCGCCGCGAGCGCGACCGCGGCGCGGCCCGCATCGAGGCGGTCGACCCGGCGCGCGAGCTCGTCGCGACAGGCATCGAGCAATTCGCGCCGCCCGCGGATCGCGCCCGATGCCAGCAGGGCGCGCAGCGCACAGGCGAGGTCCTCGACGTCGGGCTCGGCCTGCGCGAGCAGCTGGACCGTGCGCGCACCGAGTTCGTCGACGAGCCGCGTGACACGCGCCTCGACGTCGGCCGCTCCGGTGGCATACCGCCAGCGCGCGCGCAGCTCCGGGGAGGCCCGCCGCTCGAGCGCCGCACGCGTCTGCGCGAGCAGATTCTCCGCCGCCAGCCAATCGGCGAAGTCCGCGGGCAAGGGACGCGCCGCGAGGCGCTCCCAGGCGGCGACGAAGTCCGGCGCATCGATCGCCGGGGCGAGGACCGGCCGCAGCGCCGGGGCCGTGGGACGCGTGGCGTGGCCCAGCGCGACGAACGCGCGCGGCGCCGTCGCCGACCAGTCGATGCGCGCCGTCGACGGCGCGGGGTCGACCGCGTCCGGCCGCACGTAGCGATTGCCGAGCCAGAGCATCACGATCGCCACCGCCGCGGCGCGGAGCAGGAACCCGACCCGCGCCGCCACCGAGCGCTGCGGCAGGGCGTGCAGGCGCCGACGCCACTCGACCTCGCGCGCCATCGTCGCGAGGAACGCGGGATCGGTCGGCGTGCGGAGCGCCCGCATGCTCTCGAAGAGCGCGCGCGTCTCCGCGAGCTCGACCGCGAGTTCGAGCTCGCGACCGACGCGCGCCTGCATCGCAGCGCGCGACGCGGCGTCGCCCTCGCCGAGCGCGTAGCCGACGATGTCGAGCGCGTCGTCGTCGCGGTCGTGGTCGGAGTCGCGGTTCATCGGAGCGAGGGGCGGGAGGCGAGGGAGGCGTGGGAGGCGCGCAGCGATTCAGGCGCCGCCGACGCGCCGCAGGGAGGCGTTCATCCCGGCGCGAAACGGTCCGCCTTCGACGCACCGTTCCTGATCTCCGAGCAACTCACGGAGCGCGCGCACCGAGTTGTGCATGCGCGACTTGACGGTGCCGACCGGGATGCCGAGCACGTCGGCGACCTGGCCGTAGGGCAGCTCCTGGTAGACCGCGAGCTCGAAGACGAGCCGATGCGGCTCGGAGAGTCGCTCGAGGCCATCGCGCAGGCGCCGCTTCTCCTCGGCGTCGGTCGCGCAGTCGCTCGGGTCGGGAGCGCTCGACGAGGGCTCGAAGCCGTCGAGCAGCGCCTGGTCGAGGGAGTAGAAGCGGGCCTGGGGACGCGAGGCGCGGTAGTGGTCGATCCAGAGGTTCGTCGCGATGCGGAACAGGTAGGTCGAGAGCTTGCCCTCGGGCCGATACCCGCGAACCCCCCGCAGGAGCTTCAGGAAGAGGCACTGCGTGAGGTCCTCCGCGCGCGCGAGGTCCCAGCTCAGGCGGTAGAAGAACTGGATCAGGCGGTCCTGATACTCCGTCACGATCGCGTCGAAGGCCGCGCGATCCCCGTCGCGGAAGCGCGCGAGCAGGTCGGTGCCGAGTTCCGGATCGGCCGGTTTCGGTCGCGCGGCTTCACGCGGGGTTTCGCGAGCGGGACGGGGTCGCATGTGCGGGCAGAACGATATCGGCAGCCGTCCGGTTCAGTCTGGCCTCGCGAGCGCCCGGCCGCCGCTCACGACCAGCCCATGCCGGCGGCCTCGACGAGCCCGTCGAGCCAGTCGAAGCCCTGCTCCGCGCTGAGCTCGGCGCTGCGGCCCTCGCCCCCGTCCGGGCGCGGACCGAGCCGCACGGTGAGCGTGCGCGGCGGCAGGTACTCCGCGATGCGATCCGCCCACTCGACCACCGCCACGCCGCGGCGTTCGTCGAGCCAGGCGAGCCCCCCGTCGGCGAGGAAGGCCCTGGTCTTCTCGGCGAGGTAGGCGTCGACGTGGATCATCGGCACGGGTCCCTCGTGCTCGACGACGAGGAGATAGGTCGGACTCGCGACCGCCCCCGGGTCCTCGACGCGCAGCCCTCTCGCCACACCGCGGGCCAGCGCCGTCTTCCCGGCCCCCAGTTCGCCGATCAGCGCGAGCAGTTCGCCGGGCCGCAGCCGCGCGCCGAGCCAGGCCCCGAGCGCCTCCGTCTCGGCGGCGCTCCTCAGGAGGAGTCGGACGCGACGGGTCATGGGACGTGTTGCCAGCCCTTCGGCTCGACGCGTTGCCGCCCGTCGGCCGTTTCGAGCCAGAGCCCCGGCTCCGCGACCAGGCGCCCGATCGGTCGCCGCGCCGCGCGCAGGCACGCGAGCCCCGGCCATCGCAGCCGGGGCGACGCGGCGACGAGCAGTTCGTGGTCCTCCCCGTCGCCGAGCGCGTGCTCGAGGGCCGTGCGGCCGTCGCGCCGCGCGAGGCGCCGGGCGGAAGCCGCGATGGGGATGGCGGCGGCGTCGAGCACGGCACCCGGCACGTCCGAGGCGCGGAGCAGGGTCCAGAGGTCGACGAGCAGGCCGTCGCTGACGTCGATCGCCGCGCGCACGCCCGGCAGTCGGGCGAGCGCCTCGCCGGCCGCGACGCGCGGCTCGAAGCGCAGATGCCGACCGAGGCGCGAGCCGCCGAGCGGACCGGTGACGTGGAGCGTGTCGCCGACCCGTGCGCCCGAGCGCCGCAGCGCGCGGCCCGTCAGGCGCCCGAGCGCGGTCACGGTGACGACGAGGGGTCCGTCGGCGACCGCGACGTCGCCGCCGACGACCTGCGCGCCGCCGGCGCCGGCCGCCGCCCGGAGGCCCGCGAAGAGCTGGCGCTGGGCGCGCGGCGTCGTGCCCCTGCGGAACACGATCGACACGAGCAGGAACTCGGGCCGCGCCCCCATCGCCGCGAGGTCCGAGACGTTGCGGTTGATCACCTTGCGCGCGACGAGTGCCCGCGGCGTGCGCGCATCGAAGTGCACGCCTTCGACGACGGGGTCGCAGGCGAGCACGAGCTCCCGCGACGCGCAGCGCACGACGGCCGCGTCGTCGCCGATCCCGATCGGCACGCGCGCGGGGTCGCGCGGGAAGAATCCGGCGAGCCACGCGGTGAGCGCGCGTTCGGGGGGCACGCGCGCGGCGGCTCCACGGCGGGCTCGGGAAGGCGAGGCCATCGATCGCCGCTCAGCGGAGTCCCGCCGGCGCGGGCTCCGACGAGGACACGAAACCGCTGAGCACGAGACCGCGTACGGCGGCGCGCGGCACGCCCTCGGGGAAGGCCTTGCCGCCCGCGTCCGCGAGCCGGACGAGCTCGCCGTCCGCACGCTCGACGCGCACGAGCGCGAGGCCGTCGGCCGTCGCGAGGAAGACCACCGAACCCGCCGGCAGCTCGGCGGGTCGCTTCGCGACGAGACAGGAGGTCCCGGCCGGATAGGCGTCGGTGAGGAGCAGCTCGCCGCCAGGCACCGTGAGGAAGCCGTAGTGCAGGTAGAGCAGCAGACCGGACGCGAGGGCCAAGGGGAGGATCGCGCGGCGCAGCCAGCGGGCCAGCGTGTTGGGAGTCACGGCGGGCCGAGGATAGCGTCGACCGCACGCACGAGCGCGGCCGCGCGCGCGGGCGCGTCCGCATCGTCGATCGCGAGTGCGCCGAGCACGGCGAAGCCGCAGGGCCAGGTGCCGGGCGGCAGCGCGGCGAGCGTCGTCGCCGTGAAGCCGCCGAGCCAGAGGACCGGGCTCGTCGTCTGCGCCATGAGCGCACGTGCGCCCGCGACGCCGAGCGGAATCGCCGCCGGCTTGCTCGCCGTCGCGAGGACCGGCGCGAGGACGAGCCCATCCGCGGCGCGCGCCGCGCGCAGCTCCTCCGCATCGTGCGCACTCGCCGAGACCAGCGCACCCGCCGGCAGGCGCGCGCGCAGCGCCGCGACGCGCGCGGGGCCCGCCTTCAGGTGCACCCCATGGGCGAGTCCGAAGCCCACGAGCCCGGGCCGCTCGTTGACGAACAGGACGCCGCCGAGCGCGTCGAGGCGCGCCCGCCACGACGCGAGCCGCGGCGCGAGTGCCTCGTCCGGCAGCGAGGGCTCGCGCACCTGCACGGCGCGCACCCCACCCGTGAGCGCGGCGCCCACGAGACGATCGAGCCGCGCGAGGTCGCCCTGCCCGTCGCTGACGAGCACGAGTCGCAGCGCCCGCCGCAGCCGTGCGTCGTCCATCGATCAGCGTCCGTCGTCGTCGTCGGGCTCGCGCGGCTCGTCACGCCGCTCGATGAGGAAGCCCAGATCGCGCGCGAGCTCCTGCAGGCGATCGAGGTCGACCGTGCGGCGGAGCTTCACGCTGACCGGACAGCTCCGCTCCGCGACGCCCTTGCCGAGCGCCGGTTGCGCGACGAAGCGATCGATCAGCTCCGCGCGGCGCGCGCGCAGCGTGCGGTGTTCGTCGAGCACGAGCACCCCGGCCTGATCGCCCCAGTCCTCGAGGCTGTAGACGATGTTCTGCGGCAGCGGCACGCGGCTCCGGTCGGTGAGCTCCTGCACGATCTGCGCGAGGGTCATCCCGTCCTGGAGCGCGCCGTGCACCGAGTCCTTCGTCAGGCGGAAGTGATGCACGTGGTCGCTCTTCTGCCGCTCGCAGAAGCGATCGAAGGCGTGGACGACCTCGTGCTCGTCGTCGCCGGGGAAGAGCAGGACCTCGAAGTCGGGGTTGACGACCGCCGACGAACGCGCGCCACCGACGTCGCCCGCGGCCTCGCCGCCGAGGAGCTCCGCGCCGAGGCGCGAGATGCGGATCGCGACGGGACGGCCATCGCGCAGTCCGAGTTCGACGAGTCCGAGCGGATAGAGGCGACGCTTCACCCAGTCGGCGAGGTGCAGGCAGAGCTGGTGCACGCTCTCCGTCGGCACGTAGTCGCCGCCCTTGAAGCGCGACGCGAAGTAGTCCTCGACGTGGAGTTCGTCGAGCTTGCCGAGGTAGCCGTTCCGCGCGAGGAAGGGCACGAACAGCGCCTCGTGCCAGACGTCGGGCTGCAGGCGTCGCAGCAGGCGCAGCAGGATGCGCCGCAGGCGCACCTGGTGGTAGTGCTCGCCCTGTGCCGCACGCTCCTCGACCGCGAACGCGAGCATCGATCGGAGCTTGTCGAGCAGGCCGAGGCCCTCGAAGTCCATCCCCGTCGGCGAGAGCTTCAGGCCGCGCTCACCGCTGCGCTCGACGAAGCGCCGCGAGAGACAGAACTGGTAGATGAAGCGCGCCTGGGTCTCGGCCGGCATGTAGCCGCCGGGGATCGCGAGGAACGACTTGGTGATCCGCTTGCTCGAGGCCTTGTAGAGCAGGCCGTCGACGGTGAACTGCACGCGCGTCGAGCCGACCTCGCGCAGGAAGCGGCCGACGTTGCCCACCAGATCCACGCCGCTCGCCAGCGGCTCGTCGACGCGCGGTTCCCCGTGCTCGGCGCTCCAGCCCTGCAGACAGGCGAGCGCGATCTCGTAGAAGACGACGATCGTCTTCTCCACCGACTCGATGCCGAAGCGATCGAGGCGCAGCGCCGCGACCGTGCCGAGCATCGCATCCTCGAAGCACTTGCGGACGAGGTCGAGGTCGACCTCGATCTCGAGATCGGCCGCGACGCGCGGCAGCTCCGCCGCCGGCATCACGCCGCCGTACACCGCGAGCGCCCGGTCGAAGACCGCCCGCACCGCCGCCGGCAGGGCCCGCACGCGCGTCCGGATGGACCCGTCGAGCAGGTAGATCTTGTAGACGCGGCGCGCGTGCTCGAGCGCCTTCTCGCGGCCGTCGGGGTCCTGCTCCGCGCGGCGGTAGTAGCGCTCCTGCAGGAAGCCCTTCAGCGAGAGCGTCCCCTTCAACTCGGCCTCGAGGCGACGGCGCTGCTCGAGGATGCTCGAGGCGAGTTCCGCCGGCACCGCCCAGGACTCCTGACCCTCGACCGGGAAGAGGAAGCCCTCGCGCATCAGCGCGACGAGCGAGGCCTCGACCTCGAAGCGCGAGCGGAACGCCGCCTGCTGCACGTTGAGCAGGTCCCGGACGTCGCGCCGGTGCTGCTGCTGCGCGAGGAAGCCCTCGAGCAGGTCCGCGAGCTTCTCGGGGAGCTCCTTCACGCGGCGCTGGACGAGCTCACCGTCGGTCATCCGCGTCAGGAGCAGGCGGACGAGGTGTGCGCGTCGCTCGTTGCCGTCGCAGGCGGCGCCCCAGCGCTCGAGCGTGCTGCGCAGGTCGCGCTCCGAATGGCCGCGCACGAGCGTGCGAAGCGTCACGTTGCCCATGCTCTCTCCTCGCGACCCGGACCCTCACCGAGGTCCGTGCCGACGATCTCGTAGGCGTAGCCCTGTTCCGCCAGGAAGAGCTGGCGACGGGCGCTGAAATCCAGGTCGCAGGTGTCGTCGCTCACGAGCGAATAGAAGACGGCGCTGCCGCCCCCATCGCCCTTCGGGCGCAGCACGCGACCGAGCCGCTGCGCCTCCTCCTGCCGGCTGCCGAAGGTGCCGGAGACCTGCACGAGCACGTTCGCATCGGGCAGGTCGATCGCGAAATTGCCCACCTTGCTCACGACCAGCGTCTGCAAGGTGCCCTCGCGGAACAACGCATAGAGCCGCTCGCGCTCCGAGGTCGGCGTGCGCCCCGTGATGAGCTCGAGACCGAAGGTGCGCGCGAGCACGCGGAGCTGATCGAGGTACTGCCCGATGACGAGCACCCGATCGCCGGCGTGGCGCGCGAGGAGGCGGCCCACGGCATCGAGCTTGCGCTCGTTCTCCGCGGCGAGCTTCTGCCGGCGACGCGGCGCGGCACTGGCATACATCTGCGCGCGCAGCGGCCCGAGCGGCACACGCACCTCCACGCAGCGCGCCGACGCGAGCCAGCCCTGCTTCTCGAGGTCGCGCCACGGCAGCTCGTAGCGCTTCGGCCCGATCAGGGAGAAGACGTCGCCCTCGCGACCGTCCTCGCGCACGAGCGTCGCCGTGAGCCCGAGACGACGCCGCGCCTGGATCGCCGCCGTCGCGCGGAACACCGGTGCCGGCAGCAGATGGACCTCGTCGTAGACGATGAGACCCCAGTCGTTCTGCTCGAGCAGCGCGAAGTGCTGGAAGGGATCCACCTTGCTCTTGCGCCAGGTGAGGATCTGGTAGGTCGCGATCGTCACCGGGGCGACCTCCTTGCGATCGCCGGTGTACTCGCCGACCTCGTCCTCGCGGAGCGTCGTCTTGTCGAGGAGCTCCGTGCGCCACTGGCGCACCGCGACCGTGTTCGTGGTGAGGACGAGCGTCCGCGTCTTCGCGAGCGCCAGCACCGCGAGCCCCACGACGGTCTTGCCGGCACCGCAGGGCAGCACGACGACCCCCGAACCGCCGCGCGCGGCGCCGTCCTGCCAGAACGCGGCGGCCGCCTCGCGCTGGTACTCCCGCGGCGCGAAGTCCCGGCCCGTCCGCGCCACACCGCGCAGGTCGATCGCGAGGGGCGCTCCGCCGCGGTAGCCGGCCTCGTCGCGCACGGGATAGCCGAGCTTCACGAGGCAGTGCTTGAGCACGCCGCGGTGCTCCGCCGGGAACGGCACGCCGTCCGCGTCCGCGCGCTCCGCCGCGAGCAACGGGGCGATCGAGCGCGAGCCGAGGATCGCCGCGAACTCGTCGGGATCGAGCACCTCCATCCGCAGCTCCGCCTGGTGCCTCGCCGGCACGAAGCGGATGAGCCCGTAGCGGGCATACCAGCGCCGCACCTCGTCGAGCACCGAGTTCGCGACGGGATAGCGCGAGGCCGAGCGCAGGTACTCGACGATCGCCGCGAGCGGATGGCCGAGCGCCGCGGCGTTCCAGATGCTGATCGGCGTGATGCGATAGAAGTGGACGTGCTCCGGCGACTTCTCGAGTTCGGCGAACTGCGCGAGGCGCGCGCGCGCCTCCTCGAAGCGCGGGTGCTGGACCTCCAGGAGCACCGTGCGGTCGGCCTGCACGACGAGCGGATTGGCGGCGTTCACGTCGCGCTCTCCCGGTCCGCCTTCGCGGGGCGACGCTTCGACCGCGTCCGCGGGGCGACCGACGGAACCGTCGGTCGGTCGCGCCCCATCGCGGCGGCGAGGAATGGACCGGTCACGCTGTGCTGGCTCTCGATCATCGCCTCGGGGCTGCCTTCGAAGATCACCCGTCCGCCGGCGGGGCCGGCACCGGGACCGAGTTCGATCACGTGGTCCGCGCACTTCACGACGTCGAGGTGATGCTCGACCACGATCACGCTGTCGCCGCGGGTCACGAGGCGTTGCAGCACGTCGAGGAGCTTCCGCACGTCGTCGAGGTGCAGGCCCGTCGTCGGCTCGTCGAGCACGTAGAGCACGTGCTCCGCGGGGCGGCGTGCGAGCTGCGCCACGAGCTTGATGCGCTGGGCCTCGCCACCCGACAGCGTGTTCCCCGCCTGGCCGAGCCGCAGGTAGCCGAGGCCGACGTCGGCGAGGAGCTGCAGGGGCCGGCGGATCGACGGGTGATCCGCGAAGAAGGTCAGCGCCTCGTCGACCTCCATCGCCAGCACGTCGGCGATCGACTTGCCGTGCAGCTCCACCGTCAGGGTCTCCGCGTCGTAGCGTCGGCCACGGCAGGTCTCGCAGGTCACCCACACGTCCGCGAGGAAGTGCATCTCGACCTTCTGCTGCCCCTTGCCCTCGCAGGCCGGACAGCGCCCTTCCGCCACGTTGAAGGAGAAGCGCCCCGGCCCGAAGCCCTTGACCCGGCTCTGCGGCAGCTGCGCGAACAGCTCACGGATCGGCCCGAAGACCCCGGTGTAGGTCGCGGGATTGCTCGCCGGCGTGGTGCCGATCGGCGACTGATCGACGACGACCGTCACGAAGGGCGGCGCGTCCTTCGCCACGTAGCGGCCCGTCTCGAGCCGCGGCAGCAGCGTGTCCATGACGAGCGAGGACTTCCCGGAGCCCGACATGCCCGTCACCGCGACGAACCCGCCGAGCGGGAACTCGATGTCGAAGCCCGTCAGGTTGTGCGTGTCGCAGTTCGCGAGCGCCAGCGCGCCGCGCGGCTCGCGACGGACACCCGGGACCTCGATGCGCAGCTCCCCGCGGAGATACGCACCCGTCAGGCTCCCGGCCGCGGCCGCGAGCTCGCCCGGCGAACCCGCCGCGACGACCCGCCCACCGCGATGCCCCGCGCCGGGGCCCATGTCGACGACGTGGTCCGCGCGCCGGATCACCGCCTCGTCGTGCTCCACCGCGATGACCGTGTTCCCGAGGTCGCGCAGCTCGAGGAGCGTGTCGACGAGCCGCGCCGTGTCGCTCGGGTGGAGGCCGATCGTCGGTTCGTCGAGGACGTAGAGGACGCCGACGAGGCGGTTGCCGAGCTGCGTCGCGAGGCGGATGCGCTGGGCCTCGCCGCCCGACAACGTCGCCGCGGAGCGTTCCAACGTGAGGTAGCCGAGCCCCACCGAGCGCAGGAAGCCCAGGCGGTTGCGCAGCTCGGCCATCACGTCCTTGCCGATCGCGGTCTCGCTCGCGCGCAGGCGCAGCTTCGCGAGGCGCTCCGCGGCATCGTCGACCGAGAGGCGCGTGAACGACGGCAAGGACATGCCGCCGACGAGCACCGCCCGCTGCGCCGGCGCGAGGCGCTCCCCGTGACACGCCGGACAGCTCTCGTCGCGCATGATCGAGCCGAAGCGCTCGGCGGTGTGCGTCGGATCCTGACCGTGGTACCAGGCCTCGATCTGCCGGCAGAGCCCCTTCCACGTGACCGCCATGTCCCAGCGCTTCGTGCGCTCGGACGAGCTCGACTTGAAGACGACGTCGTAGCGCCGCTCCCCGGTGCCGAAGAGCAGGACCTGCCGCGCGGCGTCCGGCAGCTCCGCGAAGGGCAGCGCGAGGTCGAAGCCGTGCGCGGCCGCCACCGCGAGCGCCACCGTGTGGTACCAACCGCCGCGCTTGGTGAGGAAGGTGAACGCCGCGCCCTTGTGCGGGATGGCCCCGCCGAAGAGCGGCTTCTGCGGCAACGCGACCAGCAGCTCGGGAACGCAGACCGCACTGCGACCGAGACCGGTGCACGCCGGGCAGGCCCCCGAGTGGTGGTTGAACGAGAACCAGCGCGGATGCGGGTCCTTCGGCGTCACGTGCCCGCACTCGGGACACGAGCGGTCGGTCGTGTAGATCGCCTGCTCGCCCGCGACGCTGCGCAACACGACGCGACCGTGGGCGAGCGCCTCGGCCTGCTGCACCGCGTCGACGAGGCGCGTGCGATCGTCGAAGGTCCCACGGTCGACCACGAGGAAGCACTCGTGCACGCGGTCGTCGGCGGCGATCGGGATCGGCTGCTCCAGTCGATGCTCCACCCCGTCGACGAGCACGCGCACGAAGCCCTGCTCGCGCCAGCCGCGCCGCAGCTCCTCGAGGTACTCCGCGAGCCGCCCGGCATCGGCCTTGTGCTGGGCCGGGATCGCGACCGGCGCGAGCACGTAGCCGCGGGCGGCGCCGAAGCGCTCGGCGGCGTCGCGCGCGATCGCGCCGGGTGTCCACTGCGTGAGCTCCTGGCCGTGCGTCGGACAGTGCGGACGGCCGATGCGCGCGAAGAGCCGGCGCAGGTAGTCCTGGATCTCCGTCGCCGTCGCGACCGTCGAGCGCGGGCTGCGCGTCGAGTTCTTCTGGTCGATCGCGATGGCCGGCCCGAGCCCCTCGAGCTTGTCGACCGGTGCGCGGTCCATGCGCCCCAGGAAGCGGCGCGCGTACGTCGACATGCTCTCGACGAAGCGCCGTTGGCCCTCGCTGAACAGCGTGTCGAACGCGAGGCTGGTCTTGCCCGAACCGCTCGGGCCCGTGATCACGGTGAAGCGATCGAGCGGGATCTCGACGTCCACGCTGCGCAGGTTGTGCTTGCGCGCGCCGCGCACGGTGATCGCGGTCGGTGCCGCGACGCGCGGGGCGGGGCGGCCCTTGGCGAGCGGTGCCGCGCGCCGGCCGAGCATCGGGGCGAGCGCGCGCCCCGTCTGCGACTCGCGCACGCGCACGAGCTGCTCCGGCGTGCCGGTCGCGACGATCGTGCCGCCCTTCGGTCCGCCCTCGGGACCGAGGTCCACGATCCAATCGGCGCACTTCACCACGTCGAGGTTGTGCTCGATCACGAGCACCGTGTTGCCGGCCTCGACGAGGCGCGTGAGGCACGCGAGCAGGCGCCGCACGTCGTCGAAGTGCAGTCCGGTCGTCGGCTCGTCGAGGATGTAGATCGTCTTGCCGCTCGCCGGCCGCTGCAGTTCGGTCGCGAGCTTCACGCGCTGCGCCTCGCCGCCCGAGAGCGTCGTCGAGGGCTGACCGAGCTTCACGTAGCCGAGGCCGACGTCGCGCAGCGCCTCGAGCGCGCGGGCGAGCTTCGGGAACGCCGCGAAGTGCGCGTGCGCATCGTCGACCGTCAGGTCGAGCACCTGCGCGACGTTCTTGCCCTTGAACTCGATCTCGAGCGTCTCGTCGTTGAAGCGCCGGCCATCGCAGGCCTCGCACTCGACCTCGACCGGGGCGAGGAACTGCATCTCGAGCGTGCGCACGCCCGCGCCTTCGCAGGTCTCGCAACGGCCGCCCGCGACGTTGAACGAGAAGCGTCCCTTGCGGTACTCGCGCAGGTTCGAGTCCGGCAGCGCGGCGAACAGCTCGCGCACGTGATCCCAGAGCCCGGTGTACGTCGCGGGGTTGCTGCGCGGCGTCCGTCCGATCGGCGACTGGTCGATCTCGACCAGCTTGTCGAGCAGGTCGATGCCTTCGACCCGCGCGTGGCGACCGGGTGCCTCGCTCGCGCCGTGCAGCTCGCGCTGCAGCACGCGCTTGAGGATGAGGTTCACGAGCGTCGACTTGCCGGACCCCGAGACGCCCGTCACGGCGACGAAGCAACCGAGCGGGACCTCGAGGTCCACGCCGCGCAGGTTGTGGTGCGCGGCCCCGAACACGCGCAACCAGCCGGAGGGACCGGCGGGCCGGCGCGTCGCGGGGATCTCGATCGCGAGCTCCCCGCGCAGGTAGCGCGCCGTCAGCGAACTGCCGTTCGCGAGCTCGGCCGGTGGGCCCGAGCCCACGATCGTGCCGCCGTGCACGCCGGCACCGGGGCCGACGTCGACGAGCCAGTCGCTGCTGCGGATCGTGTCCTCGTCGTGTTCGACGACGCAGACCGTGTTGCCGCGGTCGCGCAGCGCGCGCAGCGTGGTGAGCAGACGGCCCTGGTCGCGCGGATGCAGCCCGATGCTCGGCTCGTCGAGCACGTAGAGGATGCCGCGGAGACCCGCGCCCACCTGCGCCGCGAGCCGGATGCGCTGGCTCTCGCCGCCCGACAGCGTGTTCGCGCGGCGATCGAGCGTGAGGTAGCCGAGGCCGACCTCGTCGAGGAACGCGAGCCGGAAGGCGATCTCGCGCAGGATCTCCTCGGCGATCTGCGCGCGGTTGCCGTGCAACGCGAGACCGGCGGCCCAGCGCCGCGCGTCCTCGATCGGCAGCGCGAGGACCTCCGGCAGCGCCTGTCCTTCGAAATGCACCGCGCGCGCCGCCGCGTTCAGGCGCGTGCCCTGGCACGCGGGACAGGGCTGCGACCGCCGGTAGCGATCGAGGTGCCGCGCCGTCGCCGGACCGTGCACGGACTCGAGGTGCGGGATCAGTCCGGGGAAGGCGCCGCGCTCCTTCCCGCTCATGCGCAGCTTCTCGCCGCCGCGCTCCCAGCGGAACTCGAAGGTCTGCTTGCCGGTGCCGTGCAGCACCGCCTTCTTGGCCTTCGCGGGCAGGGCGCGCCAGGGCGTGTCGAGGTCGAAGCCGAGCGCCTCGCCGACCTGGCCGACGTGCTCGAGCCCGAGGCGACCGTAGGCGAGCTTGCCGTCGGCGGTGAAGCCGTGCAGTGCGAGTTCGCGCAGCGACGCGTCCGCGTCGCGCACGAGCAGCTCGGCGTCGAAGCGATGCACCTCGCCGAGCCCATCGCAGTCGGGGCAGGCCCCGATCGGGCTGTTGAACGAGAAGAGCCGCGGTTCGAGTTCGGGCACCGCCCCGTGTCCGGCCGGGCAGGCGCGCGCCGTCGAGAAGGTCTCCGCCCGCGACTCGTCCTCGGCGTCGAGCACGACGACCGAGCCCTCGCCGAGCTTCACCGCCTGTTCGAGCGACTCGGCGAGGCGCGAACGGTCCTCCGCGGCGACGCGCACGCGATCGACGACGAGCTCGATCGAGTGGTAGCGGTAGCGCTCGAGCGCGATGTCCTCGTCGAGCCGGCGCACGACGCCGTCGATGCGCGCCCGCACGAAGCCGCGCGCGCGCCAGCCCGCGAGTTCCTGCCGGTACTCCCCCTTGCGCTCGCGCACCACCGGCGCGAGCACGAGCACGCGCCGGCCGTCGCGCGTCGCGAGCAGGGTCTCGACGATCCGGTCGACCGACCAGGCCTCGACGCGCGCCCCGCACTCGGGACAGCTCGGCACGCCGAGCCGTGACCAGAGCAGGCGGAGGAAGTCGGCGAGCTCGGTGAGGGTGCCGACCGTCGAGCGCGGGGAATGGCCGACCGACTTCTGGTCGATCGAGACCGTCGGGGAGAGCCCGTCGACGAAGTCGACGCGCGGCTTCTCCATCCGCCCGAGGAACTGCCGCGCGTAGCTCGAGAGGCTCTCGAGGAAGCGCCGCTGCCCCTCCTGATAGATCGTGTTGTAGGCGAGGCTCGACTTCCCCGAGCCCGAGACGCCGGTGAAGGTCACGAGGGCGTCGCGCGGGAACTCGAGGTCGACGTTCCTCAGGTTGTGCTCGCGCGCTCCGCGGACGGTGACGTGACGCTGCGCCTCGGTCATCGCTGATGGGGATGCCCCGTACCGCGGGGGAACCTGGCGAGCATAGCGCGACCCCGCGCACGCGAAGGAAGGCTCGCCGTCACGGTGCGCCGCCGACCGCCGCCAGCAGGTCGGTGTGGAGCAGGCCGTTGCTCGCGAGCATCTGACCGCCGAAGAGCCAATCGCCACCGCCCGCGAGGTCGCTGACCCGACCCTTGGCCTCCTGCACGATCAGCGCGCCGGCCGCGACGTCGTAGGGCTGGAGGTAGAGCTCCCAGTAGGCGTCGACCGTGCCGTCGGCCACGAGGCAGAGATCGATCTCGGCCGAGCCCTGCCGCCGCAGGTCCCGGCAGAGGGGCAGCACGCGACGGATGCGCTCGACGTTGTCGTCCCGACCGGGCTCGTTGCGGTTGTAGCTGAAGCCCGTGCTGAGCAGCGCATCCGCGAGTTCACGCGTCGCGCTGACCGCGATGCGCACGCCGTCGCGGAAGGCGCCGCGCCCGCGCTGCGCGGTCCAGACCTGCCCCAGCCGCGGGGCGTGCACGACCGCCACGAGCGGTTCGCCCGCCCGGTAGAGCGCGACCGCGACGCAGTACGCCGGCAGCCCGTGGACGTAATTGGTGGTGCCGTCGAGCGGGTCGACGATCCACAGGTCGCGAGCGGTCTTGCTGATCGCGCCGGCCGGGGTGAGCGCACCCTCCTCCGCGAGCACCGCGTCGTGCGGGCGTGCGGCGAGGAGCTCGGAGACCACCGCGTGCTCGGCGGCGCGGTCCGCGGCCGTGACGAGTTCGCGGCGCCGGCCCTTGCTCTCGTGGCGGATCGCACCGTGGGCCGGGGTGTGCGCGAGCAGCAGCTCGGCGCCCCGCCGCGCGGCGCGACACGCGAGCGCGAGGAGCTCGTCGAGTTCGCCTTCGCCGAGTTCGCCCTCGCCGCAACCGCCCTCGCCGACCGCGCTCACCGGCCGGCCCCGTCGAGCGCCTGCACGAGCTGCTCCTGGAGCTGCCGGGGATCGGGGGCACCGCGCCCCGCACGCTGCGTGTCGCAGAGGATCGAGAACGCGACGATGCGATCGCCGGACTTCGCGAGGTAACCCGAGAGCGTGCTCGCGCCGTTGATCGTGCCGGTCTTCGCGCGCACGCGGCCCTCGAGACCGCTGCCGCGGAAGCGCCGCTCGAGCGTGCCGTCCTGTCCCGCGCGCGGCAGCGCCGCGATGAAGCACGCGCCGTCGGCGCGCGCCGCGACGGCGGCGAGCACGTCGACGAGGAACTGCGGCGTGCAGCGGTTGTCGCGCGAGAGCCCCGAGCCGTCGACGAACACGAGCGCGTCGGGCAGCGCGCCGCCGACGAGTCCGGGCAGCGCCTCGCGCAGGGCCGCGAGCGAACCCGGGAAGCTGGCATCGCCGCGCGCCGCACCGAGCGCGCGCAGGATCTGCTCCGCGTCGATGTTGCTCGAGTCGCGCAGCGCACGCTCCAGCGCCGGCAGGAGCGGGGTCGCGACCGGTGCGAGCTCCCGCGAGCTCGGGGGCGCGTCCGGATGGACGAGGATGCCGTGGTCGGCGAGCGCGGCCCGCAGCGCACGCACGACGACCCCGGTCGGATCCGCGCTGCTCCCGCGCACGAGGCGCGCGCTGCCCTTGGTCCAGAACGCGCCGTCGAGTTCGAGCACCTCGTCGCGTTCGCGCACGTGGTAGCGACCGCCCTCGCGGCGATCGGCGGTGGCCCGCAGCGCACCGGTGATGCGGTAGCCGGTCCACGGTGCGACGAGGCGCGCCGCGACGCCCTCGGCGTCGGCCGCGAGCTCGATCGTCCAGGTCGAACCCTCGAGCAGCAGTCCCGAGCTCGGCGCGCAGTAGTCGAGGTGGAGCTGGTCGCGGGGCCAGCTCGCCGGCCGATCGGGTCCGACGAAGCTCCCGGCCTCGACGCGGATCCCGCGCACCGCGCCGACCCCGGCGTCGCGGAGCTGCTTCGCCACGCCGTGCAGGATGCGCTTGGGGTCGTACTCGGTGCCGCTCAGCCAGTTGGGATCGCCGCCGGCGACGACCACGAGTTCCCCCTCGCGCAGCGCGAAGCGGGTGACGAAACGATGCTCGGCACCGAGCGTCGCCAGGGCGGCGGCGGCGGTGAGCAGCTTCTGGTTGCTCGCCGGGGCGAAGCCTTCGCGCGCGCGGTGCGCCGCGAGCACGGTCGCGGCGTCGAGTTCGCGCGCGGCGATCCCGACGCGGAGACCCGCAGCCTCCGCCGCGGCGACGAGGGCCTCGACGCCCTGAGGCGCACGGCTGCGCAAGGCGCGCTGGGCCGGCAGGACGGCGGCCAGGCCGAGCGCGAGCCACGTGGCACCGAGCGATCGGCGCCGCAGCGCACGCGGGAGAATCGAGACGGCAGGGAGAGCCGGGCGACGCATGTGCCGCGAGCGTAGCGTGCGCCCGCAGGGCGTCGCGAGAAGCCCTTGGCGCGCGCCATCCGGCTCGGCACGCGAAGGCCCGACGAGCCCGACGAAAATCTTGTGCGCGAGGCGCGGCCCGGACGACCGCATGCCGTCTCGGGCGCTCGGCGGACGACGAAGTCACGGTGCCGTCGGCCGCTAGATTCGGGGTGGACTCGCGGCGAGCCCCACCATATGCAGTGCCCCCCGCGGCACCGCGCCAGGGTGGAACGGCGCCGCGACCCCCCGATCAGCATCACGGTCAGTAGCCAGCTTCACGGTCAGGAGTCAGGTGGCACGGCCCCCGTCCGCGGGGGCCACGCCGGGTGGGCTCGCGACGCCTTCGCTCTCGGCGCCGCAGCCGCATCGCCCGTGCGCGCCGAGTTCTGCGGTCTGTCGAGCCAAGTCTCACGCCGAGTGTCGAGCCGACCCGGGCACGGGTCGGCGGACCACGCGGGATCGCACGGCATCGCGCTGTCGTCGCGACGCCGCGGCGCGGTCCCTCGGCGCGACGAGGCGGGACCGCAGCGGCGGCCGGACCCGACGCCGGGCGTCGAGCTGGTGCAAGCGGTGTCGGTCGGGGTCGGTGGCATCACGGCGTGGAAGCTCCGCTCCGCGACGTGGTGAACGACAGGCGTTCCGGAGGCAGACGGTGAAGATCCAGCGGCGGTTCACGAAGAAGGGTCGGTCCCCCTACGACGGCATCCCGTTCTCGAAGCGGACCTCGGAGATCCGCAACCCCGACGGCTCGGTGGTGTTCCGGGCCGAAGGCATCGACATCCCCGAGGCCTGGAGTCAGGTCGCGACGGACATCCTCGCGCAGAAGTACTTCCGCAAGGCCGGGGTCCCGCAGACCGACGCCGACGGCCAGGCGCTGCGCGGTCAGGACGGACGGCCGGTGCTCGGCGGCGAACGCGATGCGCGTCAGGTCTTCCATCGCCTCGCGGGCTGCTGGACCCACTGGGGCAAGGAGCACGGCTACTTCGACAGCGAGGCCGACTCGCTCGCCTTCTACGACGAGCTCTGCCACATGCTGGCGGCGCAGTACGCCGCGCCCAACTCGCCGCAGTGGTTCAACACGGGTCTCCACTGGGCCTACGGCATCGACGGTCCCCCGCAGGGGCACTGGTACTGCGATCCCAAGACCGGCGAGGCGCTGAAGTCGACGAGCGCGTACGCGCGGCCCCAACCGCACGCCTGCTTCATCCAGGCCGTGACCGACGACCTCGTCAACGAGGGCGGGATCATGGATCTCTGGACGCGCGAGGCGCGGCTCTTCAAGTACGGCTCGGGCACGGGCACGAACTTCTCGCGGCTGCGCGGTGAGAACGAGCCGCTCTCCGGCGGCGGCCGGTCCTCCGGCCTCATGTCGTTCCTGAAGATCGGCGACCGCGCCGCGGGCGCGATCAAGAGCGGCGGCACCACGCGCCGGGCCGCGAAGATGGTCTGCCTCGATCTCGACCACCCCGACGTCGAGGCCTTCATCGACTGGAAGGTGCTCGAGGAGCAGAAGGTCGCGTCCCTCGTCGCGGGCAGCAAGGCCTGCAAGCGCCACCTCGACGCGGTGCTGCACGCCTGTCTCGTGAAGCGTCCCGACGGCTCGACCCAGGCCGTGACCCGGCCGCGCGAGAACCCCGCGCTCGCCGAGGCGCTGGGCGCCGCGCGCCAGGCGGCCGTGCCCGAGGCGTACCTGCAGCGCGCGATGCAGCTCGCGGAGCAGGGCGAGACGGAGATCCGCTTCCCCGAGTACGGCGTCGACTGGGACAGCGAGGCCTACGTGACGGTCTCGGGCCAGAACTCGAACAACTCGTTGCGCGTGCCGAACGCGTTCTGCGACGCGGTGCACCGCGGCGAGACCTGGAAGCTCCGCCGCCGCACCGACGGCAAGGTCGCCAAGGAACTCGATGCGCGCGCGCTCTGGGAGAAGGTCGCGTACGCCGCGTGGGCCTGCGCCGATCCGGGTGTGCAGTACGACACGACGATCAACGAGTGGCACACGTGCCCGGCGGACGGCCGCATCGAGGCGAGCAATCCGTGCTCCGAGTACATGTTCCTCGACGACACGGCGTGCAACCTCGCGTCGCTGAACCTCGTCAAGTTCCTGCGCGCCGACGGCAGCTTCGACATCGCCGCGTTCGAACACGCCGTCCGCATCTGGACGATCGTGCTCGAGATCAGCGTGCTGATGGCGAGCTTCCCGAGCCGCGTCATCGCCGAGAAGAGCTGGACCTTCCGCACGCTCGGCCTCGGCTACGCGAACATCGGCACGCTGCTGATGCACGTCGGCATCGCCTACGACTCGGAGAAGGCGCGCGCGATCGCCGGCGCGATCACCGCGATCATGTGCGGCAAGTCCTACGAGACCTCCGCCGAGATGGCGGCGCAGCTCGGCGCGTTCGCCGGCTACGACCGCAACCGCGACGCGATGCTGCGCGTGATCCGCAACCATCGTCGCGCCGCGCACTCCGCGCCGATCGGGGAGTACGAGGGGCTCTCGATCACGCCGACGCCGATCGATCCGGAGGCCTGCCCGGGCGAGCTGCTCGACGCGGCCCGCGCGGCCTGGGACCGCGCGCTCGCCCTCGGCGAGAAGCACGGGTTCCGCAACGCGCAGGTCACGGTGATCGCGCCGACCGGCACGATCGGACTGGTGATGGACTGCGACACCACCGGCGTCGAGCCCGACTTCGCGCTGGTGAAGTTCAAGAAGCTCGCCGGCGGCGGCTACTTCAAGATCATCAACCAGGGTCTGCCGCCCGCGCTCAAGCGCCTCGGCTACTCGCCGCGCCAGATCGACGACATCGTCGCCTACGCGGTGGGTCGACGGACGCTCGCCGGCGCTCCGCACGTCAACCACGAGACCCTGGCGCAGAAGGGCTTCGGCGACGCCGAGATCCGCCGCATCGAGGAGGTGCTCGGCTCCGCGTTCGACGTCGCGTTCGCGTTCAACAAGAACACGCTCGGCGTCGAGTTCTGCAAGCGCGTGCTCGGCTTCACCGACGAACAGCTCGGCGACTGGAGCTTCCGCATGCTCGAAGCGCTGGGCTTCAGCAAGGCGCAGATCGCCGAGGTCAACGACTACGTCTGTGGCACGATGACCGTCGAGGGCGCGCCGCACCTGCGCGACGAGCACCTGCCGGTCTTCGACTGCGCGAACCGCTGCGGCCGCCGCGGCCGCCGCTACATCGCGTTCCGCGCGCACATCGAGATGATGGCCGCGGTCCAGCCGTTCATCTCCGGCGCGATCAGCAAGACCATCAACATGCCGAACGACGCCGCGGTGGAGGACGTCGAAGAGGCCTACGAGCAGTCCTGGCGCAGCATGATCAAGGCCGTCGCGCTCTACCGCGACGGCAGCAAGCTCAGCCAGCCGCTCAACTCCGCGCAGGAGGACGACGGCATCGAGGAGCCGGCGCTCCACGCGACGGCACCCGCGGTCGCCCAGGTCGCCGAGCGCATCACCAAGCGCATCGTCCACCACTACCTGCGCCAGCGCCGCCGTCTGCCGAACCGGCGTGCGGGCTACACGCAGAAGGCCGTCGTCGGCGGTCACAAGATCTACCTGCGCACCGGCGAGTACGAGGACGGCACGCTCGGCGAGATCTTCCTCGACATGCACAAGGAGGGTGCGGCCTTCCGCAGCCTCATGAACAACTTCGCGATCGCGGTGTCGTTGGGCCTGCAGCACGGCGTGCCGCTCGACGAATTCGTCGACGCGTTCGTGTTCACGCGCTTCGAACCCAACGGCATGGTCGGCGGGCACGACCGCATCCGGATGGCGACGTCGATCATCGACTACGTCTTCCGCGACCTCGCGATCAACTACCTCGGCCGTCACGAGCTCGGTCAGATCGGCAACGACGATCTCAGCAACACCACGACCGGCCGCAGCGAGGTCGACGTCTTCGATGACCAGGAGGTCGAGGACGGCGCGATCCGCGAAGAGGACGAGCTGCCCGAGGACGACTCGCCCTCGCGCCCCGCGGACGGCCACGCGCGGGCGACGCTCGCCGCGATGAGCCCGACCGCGCTGCACAACGCGGCGCGGCAGGGCGGCATCAGCCTGCCGCGCGCGGAGACTCCCCGCCCGGGTCCGCAGGCCGCGACGAGTCCCGTGGCGAACCCGCAGGCCGCGACGAACTCGCCGCGCGTCCAGGCCGGCGACGGCCACGCCGCGGGCCGGGAGCGCAGCGGAATGGCAGCGGTCGAGATCCCCGCCGCGATCGCGGCCCGCGAGCAGCAGATCGCCGCGCGCGGCGCCGGCGATGCACGGCGCGGCGACCATGCGCAGAGCCCCGCCGCGCGCCGCAAGGTGCTCGTGCAGGAGGCGCGCATGAAGGGCTACGAGGGCGATCCCTGCCAGGCCTGCAACCAGTTCACGCTCGTGCGCAACGGGACCTGCCTCAAGTGCATGTCCTGCGGCGCCACGAGCGGCTGTTCCTGAGCACCCCAAGGCGACCGCGGTGTCGCGGGCGATGCGCTCGCCCGCCCCCGCGGTTAGCCTGCGCGCGCGACGCGCCCGTGCTGCACACCCCTCTGCAGCCGCTCCCCGGCACGCGTCGTCTCGCACGTCGATGCGCCTATCCCCTCTCGGCTCGTCGGGTGTTCCCCAGAGCAGCCCCGTCCTCTTCCTGCCAGGACTCGTGCTGGTCGGGATCGGCTTCGCGATCCTGATCCTCCCGCAGCTCCTGGCCTACCTCGTCGCCGGCTTCTTCCTCCTGGTCGGCACCCTGCTCCTCGCCGCCGCGTGGCAGATGCGCCGTGGGCCCCTGACCCGCGGCGTCGTCGGATTCCTGGACCGGCTCCGCGGCGGCAACGGACGCTGACAAGGCACGCTCCAAGGCGACCCGCGGCACGACTCCGCCGCGACGGCGCCAGCCTCAATGAGGCGCGATCCCGCAGACGAAACGCTGCCGGATCGCGATGGGAGCGTCAGGACATCGTTTCGCGTGCGCGGCCGCGCTCGCCGGACTCGCCGCCTGTGGCGGTGGCAGCGGAGCGGTTCCGCGTTCGTCGGGCTCGAACCTCGACAGCGGAACGCTCGCCGTCGTCGAACTCGTGCCCGCCCCCGGCGCGGTGCAGGTCGACCCGGACGCGTCGATCGAGGCGCTGTTCGACGGCGTGCTCGCACAGGACTGCCTGCTCGATCCCGACACCGGCATCTTCCGGGTCCGCGATGGCGCACGCGTGTCCGCCTTGCTCGAACTCGACCATGGCCGCCGCATCGTCGCCACGCCGACGGCACCGCTCGATCCGGAGACGGACTACGAGTGGCGGGTCGCCGCGCTGACCTGCGACGTCGACGGCCGACTCCTCGACACCCCGCTGCGTGTGCCCTTCCGCACGGTCGACGGGACGCCGCCGTTCCTCGTCGGCAGCGAGCCACGGGACGGCGCCAGCGGCACCCCGCGCGCCGGGCCCTATCGCCTCGCGTTCGACGATGCGCTCGACGCCGCCAGCATCGATACCGCGAGCCTCACGCTGCTCGATGCCCGCGGCACGGCCGTGCCGATCACGTGGACGGTGGACGGTGCGAACCTCGAGCTCCGCCCGCGCGTGGAGCTGCCGGGTGACCGCGAGTACCGCATCGTCGTGCGCGGCGCGCGCGATCGCTCCGGCAACCGCAACGGGAGCTCCCTCGCGACGCGCTTCCGCACCGCGCTCGACCGCGAACCGCCGCGGCTCGTCGCGACGTGGCCGCCGCCCGGCGCGATCGTCTCGCCGCGCGCGCGCGTCGAGCTCGGCTTCGACGAGGCGATCGAGCTCCCGCCCGCGACCGAACAGCGCCCCGACCTCGTCGACGATCTCGGCGAGTCGTTCGGGATCGCGCTGCAGCTCGCCGAGGATCGACGCCGCCTCGAACTCGTGCCGCTCGAGCCGCTCCCGCAGGGTGTGCTCGTGTCCCTGCGCCTCGGACCCGATCATCCGGTCGCCGATCTCAGCGGGAACCAGAGCGCGCACCCGGTCGAGTTCTCGTTCCGCATCGGCGAGGACCAGGCCGCACCGCGGCTCCTCAGCAGCTCGCCCGCCGACGCTGCGTTGCGCGTCGATCCCGCGGCCGCCCTGCGCTGGCACTTCGACGAACCGCTCGACCCGCTCTGGCTCACGCCCGACGCCGTCGAGCTCGACGCCGGCGGCCGCGTGCTCCCGCTCGCGACGCTCGAACTCGGCGCCGACGGTCGAAGCCTCGTGGGCACCCCCGCCGAGCCGCTGCCGTTGGACACGGCCCTCACGTGCCGGCTCCGCGCGGCGCCGCGCGCCGTGCGCGATCCCGCGGGCAACGCCCTCGACGCCGACCTCGTCACGACCTTCGTCACGTCCGCGGACGCCACACCGTTGACGCTCGTCGTGTGGCCCGAGCCCGGTGCGGTCGGCGTGCCCTTCGACGCGACGATCGCGATGCTCGCCGACGCCGCGCTCGATCCGACGACGCTCGATACCACCCGCGTGCGCGTGCTCGACGCGCGCGACGAGCCGGTCGCCGGCACGCTCGCCCTCGAGCGCGGCGATCGCGTGATCCGCTTCGTCCCACAGGACCGCTGGACGCCGGGCGCCGCGTACCGCATCTGCGTCGCCGGCGGACTCGCCGGCCTCCGCAAGGCGAGCGGCAACGCGCTCGCGGCCGACCACGAACAGGTCTTCACGGTCGGCTTCCGGGCCGACACCGACCCGCCGGAACTCGAGGTCACCGTCGATGGCATCGCCGCGCCGCGCAACGCGAGCCGCGTGCTCTCGTCGCGACACGTGACCCTCGACCTCCGCGCCCAGGCCGGCACCGATCCTTCGCTCGACCTCTCGCGCGCCGTGCTCGAGCTCACGGGGCCGTCGGACGTGCCCGCACCGGAGCTGCTCTTCTCCCGCGCGACGATCGGCGCACGCACGCTGCGCGTGCAGCTCACGCGCGACGAGCGCCTCGCGCCGGGCCGCTACGTGCTGCACGGCAGCGTCCGGGATCTCTCCGGCAACCTCGGCGTCGCGCCGCCGCTCGAGTTCGAGATCGCCGACCCGACGACGGACGTGACCCCGTTCGAGCGCACGCAGATCGTCTGGGTCCGCTTCGACATGGACCGCGACGGCAACGGGCGCGGCGACTTCGACGACGACCTGCTCCGGTTGGGACTCGCGAGCGAGGGTGATCCGCTCGGCACGAACGCCCGCATCGCCGCGATCCTGCGGGACGCCGTGCTGGCCGCGGCGCATGGGCTCTTCGGCCGCCGCCCCGACGGTTCGCCGCTCGGTCCGGATTCGGTGCCGCTCCGCTTCGTCTCGCGCGCACCGCTCGGCCTCACGTCGATGCAGATCGCGGTCGGCGGCCTCGATCCCGAAGGCGCGCGCGGCCGCGGCTTCGGCGATCCGTCGTCGGGCACGCTCGGCCGCGCACGCTTCGATCACCGCAACGCGCTCGTCAACGAACACGCGATCGAACTCTCACCCGGACTCGGGGTCTTCCCGAGCGAGCTGTTCCTCTTCGAGGCGCGCGTCCATCTCGACGTCTATCCGTCCTTCGTCACGTCGTTCGCGCGGCGCTTCCTGCCGCTCGTCCAGGGGATGGGTGGCACGCCTGCGGGTTCGCATGCGCTCGATGCGCGCGTGCTCGATCCCGGCTTCGACCCGGACTCCGCGAGCGGCGCGGAGCGCGCGCGCTTCGAGAGCATCTGGCGCGCCGCCGACGATTGGGCGGTCGGCGACGCGACGATCCTCGCGCACGAGGTGGGACACGCCGTCGGCCTCGTCGCCCCCGGCGTCGACTCCCGTGGCCTGCACGGCGACGCGACCCTGCACGACGAGTACTCCGAGCCCGGCCTCGTGATGGCGCCGGCGATCGGCTTCGACGCGATCGTCGCGCTGCCCTTCGCCTTCCGGGACCTCGACGCCGCGTATCTGCGGCAAAGGGTGTTGCTGCGATGACCCAGCTCCGCTTCGCCCTCGTCGCGATCGCCCTCGCCGCGCCGCGCGTGGCGACGCAGACCGCGGCCTCGACGCTCGCCGCGCTCGCGGAGCGCGCCGAGATCGTCGTCGTCGCGCGCGTGCTGCACGTCGACGAACGCGGTGAGGCGGGGCGTCGCGTGGCCTTCGCGACCCTCGAACGCCTGCGGGGTGACGCCGGCGAGCGCTTCGCCCTCGCGGAACCCGGTGCGACGGGTTGCGGCCGTGCCCTCGCGGGACTCGCACCGGGTGCCGGCTACCTGCTGTTCCTCCGCCGCGACGGCGAGCGCGTCCTGCCGCTCGTCCTGGATGCGCGCGCGATTCTGCGCCTCGAGCCCGCGCTGCGGACCCACGTCGCCGCGCTCCTGGGCGCGGCCGACGATCGTCAGCGCTGCGAGCTGCTGGCCGCGGCACTGGACTCGCCGAGCGCACGCGTGCGCAGCGATGCGATCGAGGCGCTGAGCCGGCATCGCGGCGCGGCGTCGATCGGCGCGACCGCGCGGCGCCTCGTCGCCGTCGCGTTCGATGCGGCGCTCGCGGGTTCGAGCACCGACGCGCTGGCCTTCGCCACGCTCACCGAGCGCCTCGACACGCCCGAGCTCGACGCGCGGCTCGCGACGGCGGCGCTCGATCTGCCGCACCAAGGGCTGCGCGCGGCGCTCCGCGCGAGTCTCGCCCGTTGCTCCACCGAGCGCATCGCGCGCGCGTGTCGCGACGCCGGACTCGCGAGTCGCCCGCTCGCGCGCCGTCGCGAGCTCGGCGCCGCGTTGCGGGACTCGCTGACAGGCGACCTCCGCGCGGCGCTCGCCCTCGACGACCACCGCGTCCCGGCACCGACCCCGTTCCGCGCCGTCGATCCGTTCCGCCGATGACGAAGCCACCGGACCACCGCGAAGCGATCGCCCGCCTGACGGGATTCGATCTCAGGCAACCGCTCGGCGCGCTCGTCGGCGATGGGCGAGCCGTGCGTGCGCTGCGCCGCGCCGGCATCGAGACGCTCTTCGACTTCCTCCGCACGCCGCGCGCCGAACTGCTGCGCCGTCCGGGCGTCGGCCCCCGCGTGTGGGAACGCGCGTGTGCCGCGCTCGAGAGCCGTCTCCGTGGGACCGGCGAGGTCCCCGCGCGAAGCGACGCGGGCATCGACGTCGACGGCGCGGGCTTCGTCGCGATCCTGCGCCGCGTGCGCGACGCACTGGACGAGAACGCGCGCCGTCTCCTCGACGCCGTGCTCGGGATCGGCCGGCGCGCGCAGAGCGCCGAGAGCGCCGCGATCGTGCTGCGCATCGCGCGGGCCGAGCTGCCGACGTGCACCGCCGCCGTGCGCGATGCGCTGAGCACCCACGCATCGGGCCCGCTCGCGCGGTTCGTCGACGAAGCGCAGCGCGAGCTCGAGGTCCACGAGGGCGTGATCGGCATCGACGACCTCGCCACGGGCTCGTCGCTGCGCGAGGCCGCACGCCGCGCGCCGGAGCCCGCACTGCCGCTGCGCCTGCTCGCCCTCTGGCAGCCCGATGCGTTCACGATGGACGGCGACCATCTCTGCGGCGTGTCCGCGGAGGGACTCCGCCTGCTCGTGCGCGCGGTGCGCCAGGCGCTGACGACGCTGCCCTCGCCCATCCGCGTCGCCGATCTCGAGCGCGCCGCCGGACTCGATCCGAAGCGTCACGCGCTCCTGCTGCACGTGCTGCAACGCGTGCTGGCGGTCGCGATCGTCGTGCATCCCGAACACGGCGAGACCATCGGCCGTTCGCGACGTTCCCTGCCGGGACGGATCGAGCTCATCCTCGAGGACAACGACGGCCCGCTCGGCCTCGACGACCTGCTCTTCCGCCACCGCGATCGCTTCGGCGGCGTGCGGCGCGCTCGCCTGCGCACGGCCTTGCGCTCGCACGGCAGCTTCCTCGAGCTCGGCCCCGAGCTCTGGTCGCTGCGGGCGCGCCATCTCGACGAGCTCGAGCTGCTGCGTCCCGAGGCCGAACGACTCGCGGCGGAGATCGTCGCCGCGGATGCCCGCGTGTCGCTGCGCGAGCGCATGCGCGCGGGTGAGCTCAGCGAGCGCTCCGCGTGGTTGCTCGCCGACCTGCTGCGCCGCGAACGCAGCGTGCGCGCGCTGGGGCGCGGCGAGTTCTGTCCGCGTCGCCGCGGCTCGCCGCCGCTCGTCCGGAGCATCGCCGACGAGCTGCGCCGCGCGATGGGCGAGGTCCCCTTCGCACGCTTCCTGCAGAACCAGCCCGCGGGGCGCCGGCGCCTCGTGTCCCGCCTGCTGCGCGCGAACCGGCTCTTCGTGTCGCCGTCGCGCGACCGCGTCGACCTGCTGGAGAACTGGCCCTTCGATGCGGCCCGCCTGAACCTCCTGCTGCGCAGCGTCGCGATCGCACTCGAAGAACGCGGTGGCTACGCCGCCGTGTCGCGCCTCCGACCGACGCTCGCCGAGGCCGGCTTCGACCAGGGCTTCCTCACCGACCACCTCCTCCTCGACCTCCTGCGCCGTCACGGCGACTTCGAGCTGCTCCAGGGCGGCTTCGTCGCGGTTCGCGGCGTGGGACTCGCCCGCTGGATCCTCCGCACCGCGCGGCGCATCCTGCGCGCGCACGTGAGCGGCCTCTCCCTCGCGCAGCTCCTCGCCGAGCGCCCCGAACTCGCGGAGTTCGAAGGCTGCCTCGCCACGCTCCTGCAACACGATCCCCTCGTGCAATCCGCCGACGGACTGCGGTTCCAGGTCGTCTGAGCGGGCGCGCCGGCCTCAGGTCGACGCGTCGTCCGCGCGCAGGATGCGCTCTCCCACGGCGAGCGCGAGCGGCACCCCGAGCAGGCCCGCGAGCACATCGGTGACGTAGTGATAGCGGAGCACGACGGTGCTGAGGACGAGCAGGGTCGCCGGCACGAGCAGGATCCAGAACACGCGCCGCACGTACCGCCAGGCGAGCACGAGCGAGAGCACGCTGAGCATCGTGTGCCCCGAGGGAAAGCAGTTCCAACGGTGCAGCTCGGCCGCCGCGAGCGCGGCGTGCAGTTCACGGGCGAGCCAGACCCCCTCGATCTCCCGGGCGTGCCAGAGGAAGCGACTCGGCGGGAGCGTCGGCCAGATCAGGTAGCCGACGTAGCTCGTCAGGAAGCCGAAGAGGACGAGCGCCAGACAGCGATCGAAGACCACGAGGCCATGGCGGTGCCACGCCGCTGCGATCACTACGATCGGCACGAAGTAGAACGCCGCGTAGCAGAGCTGCAGGACCTCGACGAAGAGCGGCGCATGCCAGGCCTGTGCCGCGACGGTCGGATCGCCGCCGAACAGCGCCCGGTCGAACGCGAGCCAGCGCCACTCGTAGGGCTCGGGATGCAGGGCAGGCAGGATCCAGGCCAGGCTCGAGAAGACGAAGAGCAGCCCGACCGTCGTCACGATCGCCCGCGCGACGGCGAGCCCGCGCGGCGTGCGACAGAGCCGCGGCAACGCGAGCACGAGCACGAGGAGCGCGGCGTGCGTCGCCGCGTGGAGCCAGGGTCGTCCCTCCGGTGCGCCGGCGCCGAACACGAGATCGATCGCGATCAGCAGCAGGAGATAGAAGGTCCAGATCCGCTCGTGGGCACGCGGGTGGCAAGGAGCGAGGGTGCCGTTCAGCGCCGCCTCCGGCCGCGCGCCGAAGCCCGCGCGTAGAGCAGGGGCAGTCCGACGAGTCCCGCGACGGCGCCGGCGAGGAGTGCCGGAGGATCGAGCGGACGGGAGCCGGGCAATGCCAGCAACTGCACGGCGTGCGGCCAGTGCAATGCCGCCCACGCGAGCGCGAGGACCAGCACCGGCACCGAGAGGAAGACCGGCCAGAGCACCACGAGGAAGAGGATCCGCACCTGCGCCTTCGGCCGCAACACCAGATAGGCGCTCAGCGATCCGGCCACGGCGCCGGAGGCACCGGTGGCGATCCCCGGCGTGTCCGAGGCACCGCAGCGGAGTTCGACCAGGGCTGCCGCGACGCCGACGAAGACGTGGAAGAGCAGGAAGCGCAGCGAACCGGCGCGGTGCTCCAGGCGGGCACCGCAGATGCTGAACGCGAAGACATTGGCGAGCAGCGCGAGCGGCGCGCCGTGGAGGAACTGATACCCCACCAGCGGGATGGGCAACGCCGCGACCGCGAGCACGCGCGCGAAGCCTTCGGCACGGCTTACGAGCGCCAGCCGCTCGTGCCAGGCGGCGGCGTCGAGGCCGAACTCACGCTGCGTGACGACGAGCGCAGGGAGCGGATCGTCCAGCGCCAGCCCGTAGCCGAGGACCCAGCCCGCAAGGAGCAGCCAGGTCAGCGGCGTGAGCCCGCGCGGCCCGAGATCGTCGTGCAGCGGGATCACGACGCTCCGCAGTCAGCCCGCGGCGCGCGCCGACGGAGCTCAGTCCTTCTTCTTCTCTTCGCCACTCTCCTCGCCGCCCTTCTTGAGCTCGGCGACCATCTGCTGGAGGCGCTCGACCATCGGGTGCTCGGGCAGCACGGCCATCGCGGCCTCGAAGTGCGCGATGGCCTTCGCGACGTCGCCGCCGCGCTGACGGCAGATGCCGGCGATGTAGCACATCTCCATCTTCGGCTCGCCGCTGAGCAGGGCGGCCTTCTCGGTGAGGAAGGACTCGAGCTTCTCGGCCGCAGGGCCCCACTCGCCCTTCATCGCGAGCTCGTTGATCGACTCCTTGATGCCCGCGATCTCGGCCTTCATGGCGATCGCCGCCTTGGCCGTCGCGAACTTCTCCTTGAGCCCGGCCTTGCCGTCGGCGTCGAGGGCGATGATCTCGTCCATCCAGCCGAGGTAATGGCCGCGCAGTTCCTCGGGCAGCGAGTCGACCGCCTCCGCGAGCAGCTTCGCGCGCTCGACACCCTTGGCGCCGTCGGCCTTCGCCTTCAGTCCATCACGGGCGACGCGCGCCTCCTGCAGCTCCTTCACGTGGCCCAGGTACTTCTCGGGGCCACCGGGCTGATAGCCGGTCTGGCCATAGGGCAGGCCGTCGGCATCCGCGAGGAAGATCGTCGGGAAGCCCTCGACCCCGAACTGCGTCTGCAGGCGCTGGTTCTGGGCCTTGAGCTCGTCGCTCTGCTCCTTCTGGCGCGGGAAATCGAGCTCGACGAACACGAAGAGCTCCGTCGCGGGGCCGGAGAACTCGGCGTGCGAGAAGACCTCCTCGTGGAGCTTGATGCACCAGCCGCACCAATCCGAACCGGTGAAGTCGACGAGGAGGTCCTTGCCCTCCTTCTTCGCCTGGGCCTTGGCGGCCTCCCAATCCGTCACCCACTTGGGCTCGGCGCCGTGCTCGGCGGGCGCGACTTCCTTCGCGACGGGTTCCTGCGGGAGGGGAGAGAACGACGCCAGCGGAGCGGCGCCGACGACGGCGACAGTCAGCAACGAGATCATGGGGTACTTGCCTGGATCGGAGATCGACGGGCGGGCGGCTGGCATACGACGTCACCCGGCGACTGTCGCCGTCAATCTCGGAGAAGTCCGAGGCGCGCTCAATTCGCCAGGCCGGCGACCAGCTTGCCGAGGCCCTCGGCCGTTAGCTCCTTCGCGAGGGTCCCGGCGATGTTGCCGTCGGGACGGAATGCGATCGCGAGCGGGAACAGCGTGGAGATGCGCGCCGCATCCTCGAGAGGCACCGCCTCGTCGAGGGCCACCGTCTCGGTCGAGGACCAGACGAGGATCTCGGTCGTGAGATTGCGCTTCTCCGCCACGCGCCGCGCCGCACCGGTGGCAGCCTCGAGGGTCCCCCCGCCGGTCCGATCGACGCAGAGGAGCATCAGCCTCCCACCGGCCTCGCGCAGCGCGGTGCTCGCCGTCATCACGCGCTCCATCGACTCGACGCTGTCACCGTCCCAGGTCGCGAAGGTGGCGAGCAGCAGCGCCTTGCCCCGCGCCGCCTCGAGGGCGGCGCGCAGACCGGCGCCATCGACGGCACGCACGCTCGCCTCGGCGCCCCGGGAGCAGCCGCTCGCGAAGAGCGCGGCGAGCGCCGCGCTCGCGAGCGTTCCACGACCCGCGCCACGAACGAGCGGAGCCACCACGCGCGTCATCGACCTTCCCGGCGCGCGCCCTGGGCGCGCGGCCGCTTGATCGTGCAGCCGACCGGCGGCGTCTCGCTCGGCTCGACCGTCTCGCCCGCGACGAGCGCGTCGAGGACCGTGCGCAGATAGGGCTTCGCGTCTTCACCCTTGCGGCCCTGCGGGTCGTCGTCGATCGCGCCGCGGTAGGTCAGCACGCCGTCGCGCGCGAACACGTAGATGTCGGGCGTCGTCTTCGCGAGGAACTCGTCGGCCACGCGGCTGCCGTGGTCGACGAGCACCGTGTAGGGCAGCTCGTTCTCGGCGAGGTAGGCGCGGATCTTGGCATAGGGCTTCGGCGCGTCCTCGGCCGGCGGCAGGGGCTTGCCGTCCTCACCGCGCGCCGGGCCGTCGTCGATCTCCTGGCCCGACTCGTTGCTGTTGATCATCAGGAAGCGGACGCCCTTGCCGCCGTACTCGCGCACGATCGCCGCCATGCGATCCTCGTAGCCGCGCATGATCGGGCACTTCGTCGACCAGAAGCACACGACCACGATCTGGTCCGCGTAATCCGCCGAGCGGTGCACGGTGCCGTCGAGATCCGGGAGCTGAAGCATCCGCTTCGGCCGCTGGCCCACGGCGAGCGGCTGCGGATCCTGCGTGGACTTCGCCTCCGGGGCGGGCTTCGCCTCCGGCTTCACTGGGCGAGTCTCCACTGGGCGAGCCTCCACTGGGCGCGTCTCCACTGGCCGAGTCTCCACGGGCCGCGGCTTGGGTTGAGGCACGGGCTCCTGCGCACGGAGGGAGACTCCGGCGAGGGTGAGGACGAACGGGACGAGGGAGACGAGGGTCTGGATTCTCATGGCAGCCTCCTGGCAGGCACGGCGCCTGCGCGCGGGGCGGGAGCTTAGTTCGCCGCCCCCGTCCACCCCAAGCGCCGCGGTGTGTCGAGCACGCAACGTCCGGAGCCGCTCATCGATTGGCGAGCGCCACACCGAGGGCGACGAGCCCGAGACCGAGCACGACCGCTCCCGCGATCTTCCAGAAGCTGTAGGGACGTTCGCCGCAGACCTCGCCGGTGCCGCCGTTCACGGCGACCCGGTAGAGCTTCGCGCCGAAGCGGTAGGTGAGCAGCCAGACCGGGAGCAGCAGGTGCTTGTAGGTCAGCGCGTGGTACTCCGAATGGATGCGGTGGACGCGCTGCTCGTCACCGCCGATGCGGGACTCGACCTCCGCGCGCAGGGCAGCGTCCATCCGCGACTTGCCTTCCGCGAAGGCCGCGTCGAGCTCCACGTCGTAGGTCCGCGCGAGGAATCCGCTGAGGGCCTCCGCCGCGAACGGCAGGCAACGGTCGAGCGGCCAGGGGTCGAGGGCACGCACATGACCGGCGGGCATCCCCTTCTCGCTCTGCGCGCGCGCGCCGTAGACGAGCACGTCGTCGAAGAAGCGGCGGAACTGACCCGAAGCGGGGTACCAACGCGTCCGCCGCACGCGCCTCGCATCCTTGCCGCTGCCGACGGTCACCCAGTAATGCTCGCCGCGTTCGCCGACGTAACGCGTGTCCGTCGCCGCGTCGAAGGTCCAATACGGGAGGTAGACCCCGGCGAAGCGCCCGCTCGCACCCTGTTTCGCGAAGGCCGATGGCGCGAACCACCGCGATTTCACCCACGCGACGAGCCGCGTCTGGGCGAGGTCCTTCGGCACGAGGAAGGGCAGCACCGCATCGACGGGGATGCGGTCCTTCGCGACGTGCGCGTCCTCGATCTGCAGGGGTGCCGCGCAATACGGGCAGGCCGACGCGGTCAGCGTGCCCTCGAAGCGCGTCTCGCCGCCGCAATCGCGGCAGCGGATCTCGCGGGCCGCCCCATCGCGCGGCGTGGCCTTGGTCCGGCCCGCGGCGAGCCGGGCGAGCCCCGCCGCGAGATCGCGCTCGGCGACCGTCGCGTCGTCGGCGATGCCGAGATCCTGCTCGTGTCCGCAATAGGGGCACTTCAGGCTCTGCGCGGCGACGTCGAATTGCAGGTTCGCACCGCAGCCGGCACAGGGGAACACGCGCGGGCGATCCTGCGGCCGAGCGGCGCCGGCGCCATCGCTGCGCACGAGGGTTGGATCGGACTGGACCACGTGGATCTCGGTCGGCTCGAAGTTCGGACGGCGGGGGGTCCGTCGGACGCGACGTGGCCGCCGGGACGGCCAGCGGCTGCGCGCCGAGAACCCCGGATGCGGGAGCTCCGGGCGCCCCCTCAGGCGATCGGCGGCGGAACGGGAGGCCCGAAGAGCGCGGCGAGCTGCGGCACCTGCCCCGCGGGGGTCCACGCGGCCATGCCTGCGCACCACACCATCGTGTTCGGTCCGAGCTGGCCGCTGCGGACCAACTGCGGGAGCTGCGCGGCCTCGAAGGGGCCGAGCGCCGCGCCAGCCTGGGCGACGTGCCACGCCGCCGCGGGCACGGGCGGCGGCGCGACCGCCGGTCCGGAGCCCGCGAACGACCGCGCCATCTGCTGCGCCATCGCGAAGCCCATCCCCATGCCGAGGCCCTCGGCGCCCCCACCGGCGGGATTGTTCGCCGCCTGCGTCATCGCCGCGCCCATCTGGTACTGCTGGAAGCGACCGAGGTCGCCGAGCACGCCCATCGAGCTGCGCGCGTCGAGCGCCTTCTCGACCTCCTCGGGCAGCGAGATGTTGACGATGAAGAGCTGCGGGATGTCGAGGCCGTACTCGTCGTCGATCCGCTCCACCGCCGCCGCGCGCAGCTCGTTCGCCAGCTTCTGGTAGTTCTGCGCGAGGTCGAGCGCCGCGATCTGCGCCTTGCCGATCACGTCGGCGAGCGACTGGTTGACGACGCCGCGCATCAGGGTCTCGAGCTCGCTCGTCTCGTAGACGCCATCGGTGCCGACGAGCTCGGTGAGCAGCCGGACCGGGTCCTGGGCGCGCAGCGTGTAGGTGCCGAAGGCCCGCAGCCGGATCGGACCGAACTCCGGGTCACGCAGCATGATCGGGTTCGGCGTCCCCCACTTGAGGTCGGTCACGGTCCGCGTGCTGACGAAGTAGACCTCGGCCTTGAAGGGGCTGTCGAAGCCGTACTTCCAGCCCTGCAGCGTGCTCAGCACCGGCAGGTTGCGCGTGGTGAGCTGGTGCGTCCCCGGCTCGAACACGTCGGCGAGCTTGCCCTCGTGCACGAAGACCGCGACCTGCCCCGGCCGCACGATCAGCATCGCGCCGTTCTTGATCTGGTTGTGGTACCGCGGGAAGCGCCAGACGAGCGTGTGGTTGGTGTCGTCCAGCCACTCGATGATGTCGATGAACTCGGCGCGGATCTTCGAGAACAGCCCCATGGATACTCCGTCGTGGGTGGGTCGGGCTTGTAGCGGAAGCGGGTCGGGATCGCGAGCGCGCTCCAACCGGCGAGCGCGTCCGGCATTCAGAGCACGGCCTCGGCCGCGGGACACTCAGCGGTCGTAGCCGCGCAGGGGGAACTCCGTCGATGGGCTGCGACGCTCGGCGAAGAGCGTGCGCGCGCGGGCGACGAGCTCGGGCTCGGCGTCGGCGAGGTCGCGCGTCTCGCCCGGATCGCGAGCCAGGTCGTAGAGCTCGATGCGATCGGCGCCGCGCTCGATGTCGCGCAGGACCGCCTTGTGGTCCCCCATGCGCACGGCCTTCTGGCCGCCATAGCCGCGGAACTCGAAGGCGAGCACCTCGCGCGCGGGGCGCTCCTGCGGCCGACCGCGCAGGATGGGCAGGAAGCTGAGCCCGTCGCTGTCGGCCGGCATCTCCGCGCCGACCAGTTCGGCGAACGTCGGGAGCAGGTCCTGCGCGGCGATGACCGCGTCGCTCACCGTGCCCGGCGCGATGTGCCCCGGCCAGCGCACGAGCCAGGGCACGCGGATCCCGCCCTCGTAGACGCTGCCCTTGCGGCCCCGCAGCGGGCCGGTCGACGCGAAGAACGCGGTGTCGACGCCGCCGACGTCGTGCGTCGGCCCGTTGTCGCTCGAGAAGACCACGAGGGTCCGCTCCGCGAGTCCGAGCTCGTCGAGCAGGGCGAGCAGCTCGCCCACCTGACGATCGAGATCGCCGATCATCGCCGCGTAACCGGCGCGCGGCCGCGGGTGCGGCACGTAGCCGCGCGCGCCGTCGTAGGGCGTCGCGTCCCATTCCGTCGGATAGGCGTCGACCAGGTCCGCGGGCGGCTGCATCGCGAGGTGCGGCTGGACGAAGGGCACGTAGAGGAAGAACGGCCGCCCGGCGTGCGCGCGGACGAAGCCCTTCGCGGCGGCGAGGATGCGCGCGGGTGCGTACTCGTTCCCGCGGAAGCGCGCGTAGCCGGTCTCGCCCTCCGACAGCTTGCCGTGCCCGGGGACGCCCGGGTTGTCGAGCCAGAGGCGCGTGCCGTCGACCCAGAGCCAATCCGGGTAGTAGCTGTGGGCCTGTCGCTGGCAGATGTAGCCGAAGAAGCGCGCGAAGCCCTGGCGGTTCGGATCGCCGCTGCTCCCGACGGCCCCGAGTCCCCACTTGCCGAATGCCCCCGTGGCGTAGCCCGCGTCGCGCACGAGCTCGGCGAGCGTGACGGCCCCGTCGCTCAACGGGTGTTGACCCTCGGGCTTCACCTCGCGGTTGTCGCGGATCTCCGCGTAGGGGCTGCTCCTCCCGGTGAGCAAGACGGCGCGCGACGGCGCGCAGACGGGAGCCCCGCAATAACCCTGCGTGAAGCGCAGACCCTGCGCCGCGAGCCGGTCGAGCGCGGGGGTCGCGATCTTCCGCTGCCCGTAGCAGCCGAGTTCGCCCCAGCCGAGGTCGTCGGCGAGCATCACGACGAGATTCGGCGGCCGCTCGCCCGCGGCGTCGTGTCCCGACTGGCCCCGCGCGGCGCCGAGGAGGGCGGATCCGGCGAGCAGGAGCGCGGTCCACCGGGGCCAGTGCGGCGGAGTGCGGAGCCGGACGGGTGAGCGCATGGGAGCGTCGGTACCGGGCGCTCCGGCCGCGCGCAAGCGCGTCGTCGCAGCGCGGGCCGGCGACCGCGCCGCACGATGCGGAATCCGCGGGACGCCTCGCTAGGATCCGCGGTCCGACTCGGACCGACCCGAGCGCGTTCCACCCCTCCTTCGCGTCCCTCCCGCCTCAAGCGACATGTCGACCTTCGACCTCAGCTCCCACGGCATCAAGGTGAAGAACGTCGTGCGCAACGCCGCGCCGGCGATCCTCTACGAGCAGGCCATCCTCCGCGGCGAGGGCCGCATCGCGTCCTCGGGCGCGCTGATGGCGTTCTCGGGTGAGAAGACGGGGCGCTCGCCGAAGGACAAGCGCATCGTCGACGAGCCGAGCACCTCGGGCGACATCTGGTGGGGCAACGTCAACATCAAGCTGAGCGAGAAGACCTTCCTCATCAACCGGCAGCGCGCGGTCGACTTCCTGAACTCGCGCGACCAGGTCTTCGTCGTCGACGGCTATGCGGGCTGGGACGAGCGGCACCGCCTCAAGATCCGCGTGATCTGCCTGAACGCGTACCACGCGCTGTTCATGCACAACATGCTGATGCGGCCGACGAGCGAGCAGCTCGCGCACTTCGGCAAGCCCGACTACGTGATCTTCAACGCCGGCGTCTTCCCGGCGAACCCGCACACCAACGAGATGAGCTCGAGCACGAGCGTCGATCTCAGCTTCGAGCGCGGTGAGTTCGTGATCCTCGGCACCCAGTACGCGGGCGAGATGAAGAAGGGTGTGTTCACGATCATGAACTACCTCATGCCGAAGCGCGGCGTGCTGAGCATGCACTGCTCGGCGAACGAGGGCAGCGGCGGGGACGTCTCCCTCTTCTTCGGCCTCTCCGGCACCGGCAAGACGACGCTCTCCGCCGATCCGCGCCGCAAGCTCATCGGCGACGACGAGCACTGCTGGACCGACGACGGCGTGTTCAACATCGAGGGCGGTTGCTACGCGAAGGCGATCAACCTGACCCCCGAGAGCGAGCCCGAGATCTGGTCGGCGATCCGCTACGGCTCGGTCCTCGAGAACGTGATCTACGACCAGGACACGCGCGTCGTCGACTTCTCCAGCATCGCGATCACCGAGAACACGCGCTGCTCGTACCCGGTCGAGTACATCCCGAACGCGAAGATCCCCTGCGTCGGCGGCCAGCCGAAGAACGTCATCTTCCTCACCTGTGACGCGTTCGGCGTCCTGCCGCCGGTGAGCAAGCTCAGCCCGGAGCAGGCGATGTACCACTTCATGTCCGGCTACACCGCCAAGGTCGCCGGCACGGAGATGGGCGTGAAGGATCCGGAGGCGACCTTCTCCGCGTGCTTCGGGGCCGCGTTCATGGTCTGGCACCCGGCGAAGTACGCGGAACTCCTCGCGGCGCACATCCGCAGGAGCGGTGCGACGGCGTGGCTGGTGAACACCGGCTGGACGGGCGGCCCGCACGGCATCGGCAAGCGCATGTCGCTCCGGCACACCCGCGCGATCCTCGACGCCATCCACGACGGTTCGCTCGCCAAGGCGAAGCTCCACGAGGACGCGCTCTTCGGGCTCCACGTGCCGACGGCGTGTGCGAACGTCCCCGCCGAGGTGCTCGTGCCCAAGAACACCTGGGAGGACAAGGCCCGCTACGACGAGACCGCGCGCAAGCTCGCGAAGCTCTTCCACGAGAACTTCAAGAAGTATGCGGACCACGCCAGCCCCGCGATCAAGGGCGCCGGCCCGCGCGTCTGAGCCGCTCCGCGATCCCTCGCCTCCCCGTCCCTGAGTCGTCGATCCTCGCCGCATGCCCTTGGCCCTGCCCGAGCCGGGCGAGATCCGGCGCCTCGGTCCCACCCGTCATCCGTCGCCCCTGCGCGCGCGTCGCTCGCGGTTCATCGCGGACCGCGAGCACGTGCTCGTCAACGCGGAGACGGAACAGCTCGCGGAGTACCTGAGCGAGCATCGCCCGATCCCGGCCTTCGAGGTCGCCGGCCCGCGCGAGCAGCTCTACTTCGAGCCGGGTCGTGTCACCGCGGGGATCGTGACCTGCGGCGGCCTCTGTCCGGGACTCAACGACGTCGTCCGCGCGCTCACGCTCACGCTCTGGCACCAGTACGGCGTGCGCCGCGTGCTCGGCTTCCGCTACGGCTATCTCGGTCTCTCGAGCAAGGCTCCCGAGCCGCCCTTGCACCTCGACCCCGAGCTCGTCTCCCGCATCCACGACTCGGGCGGCACCGTGCTCGGCACCTCCCGCGGCCCCCAGTCGCTCGACGACATGATCGACACCCTCACGCGCGAGGGTGTCGACATGCTCTTCACCATCGGCGGCGACGGCACCCTCCGCGGGGCCTGGGCACTCGAGGAGCGCCTGCGCACGCGCCGCGTGCCGACCGCCGTCGTCGGGATCCCGAAGACGATCGACAACGACATTCACTGGGTCGAGCGCTCCTTCGGCCTCGCGACGGCCGTCGAGGCCGCCGACGTCGCCATCGCCTGCGCGCACGCCGAGGCGCGCGGCGTCTGGAACGGCATCGGCGTCGTCAAGCTGATGGGGCGCCGCGCGGGCTTCATCGCCGCCTATGCGACGCTCGCGAACAACGACGTCAATTTCTGCCTGGTCCCGGAGTTCCCCGTGCCGCTCGACGGCGAGCGCGGCCTCCTGCGTGCGCTCGAGAAGCGGCTCGCGGCCCGGCGCCACGCGGTGATCGCGGTGGCCGAGGGCTTCGGCCAGGATCTGCTCGCCGCGGACGACGCGGGGCGTGACGCATCGGGGAACGCGAAGCTCGCCGACATCGGCCCCTTCCTCGTCGAGCGCATCCGCCAGCATTTCGCGGCCTCCGGCGAGCCGATCTCGATCAAGTACATCGACCCCAGCTACATCGTGCGGAGCATGCCGGCGAACAGCCACGACGCCGAGCTGTGCACCGCGCTCGCCCAGCACGCCGTGCACGCCGCCATGACCGGCCGCACGGGGCTGGTGATCGGCCGCGGCAACGGCCGATACACGCACGTGCCGATCCCGATGGCGGTCGCCACTCCTCGCTGCATCCCCACGCACGCGCCGGTCTGGCAGCGCGTGCTCGACACGACGGGCCAGGCCGAACTGCTCGACTTCTACGCCCAGTCGCTCGGTCCGCAGGGCACGCGGTCCACCGACCCGCGTGTCCAGGTGCCGTTCATCCCGGTGCGCGACGCCGGCGCCGACGACGACCAGAGTCCACGAGACCCACGCTGATCCCATCCCGATGACCAAGCTCCACGAACTCCTCGGCAAGGACGCCGAGGCCCTGCTCGGCTACCAGGCCAAGGGTTTCCCGAAGGCCAACCTCCATCTGCCGGGCCCCGACTTCGTCGACCGCATCATGGCGCAGACGGACCGCTCCCCGCAGGTCCTGCGCAACTTCCAGGCGCTGCTCGGCGCGGGTCGGCTCGCGAACACCGGCTACGTCTCGATCCTGCCGGTCGACCAGGGCATCGAGCACTCGGCCGGTGCCTCGTTCGCACCGAACCCGATCTACTTCGATCCGGAGAACATCGTGAAGCTCGCGATCGAGGGCGGCTGCAATGCGGTCGCCTCGACGCTCGGCGTGCTGGGCTCGGTCAGCCGACGCTACGCCCACAAGATCCCGTTCATGGTGAAGCTCAATCACAACGAGCTCATGACGCTGCCGAACAAGTACCGGCAGGTCATGTTCGCCCAGGTCGAGCAGGCCTTCGATCTCGGGGCGGTCGCGGTCGGCGCGACGATCTACTTCGGTTCCGACGAATCGATGGACGAGCTCCGCGAGGTGGCCGAAGCCTTCCAGCGCGCCCATCAGCTCGGCATGGTGACCGTGCTCTGGTGCTACCTGCGCAACAACGGCTTCAAGAAGGACGACGTCGACTACCACGCGGCCGCGGACCTCACGGGCCAGGCCAATCACCTCGGGGCGACGATCGAGGCCGACATCGTCAAGCAGAAGCTCCCGGAGAACAACGGCGGCTTCAACGCGATCAAGTTCGGCAAGACCCACAAGAAGGTCTACAGCGACCTCACGCCGGGCGATCACCCGATCGAGCTGTGCCGCTACCAGATCGCGTGCAACTACCTCGGCCGCGTCCCGCTCATCAACTCGGGCGGTGCGTCGGGAGAGAACGACTTCGCGGAAGCGGCGCGCACGGCGGTGATCAACAAGCGCGCGGGCGGCATGGGCCTGATCTCGGGCCGCAAGGCCTTCCAGCGCCCGATGAAGGAAGGTGTCCAGATCCTCAACACGATCCAGGACGTCTACCTCGACAAGTCCGTCTCGATCGCGTGACGGCGGAGGGCCTGCCTCGGGAATCCACCGCACGCCGCTCAGGCGCGGGCGGATCGCGATCCGATGCAGACCCGCAATGGGTTCTGCATCAGGCGACTCGGGCAAGAGCCGTTCCGTCCTCGATCCGTATTGCACGGAGCTCCAGCGGCTCGCGAGCACCCTCTGCGGGGTGCTCGACGTGGCGGAGCGACGGTCGGACCTCACGGCCGAAGGCGACGCCGACGCGCTGTCGCGCCTGACGGGCCTCGTCGCGGACCTCGCGCGGCGCTTCGAACGCTTCCGCGCGACGCTGCCCGTGCGCGGCGCCGCGCCGCAGGGCAGCGCCCGCGATCACGCCGGTGCCCCGCCGGCGATCGAGACCCTCGCCGCGCCCGCCGTGCAGGCCTCCCTCGCGGAGACGATGACGGCCTCGTCGACCGCGCGCCGCCAGGAGGTCCTCCAGTGGCTCGAGGCCGCGCCGAAGCCCGGCGGCAAGCGCGCGGCGGGTCCCGGCGCCCCGCGCGGTGGCCCGGGCGTGCGCACGGGTCCTGCCGGCGGCAGCCCACCCACCCTCGGCGGCGCCCAGGGCCTGCTCGCCGCGCTGACGGCGCGCGTCGGCGTGGAATCGCCGATGAAGGGCACCATCGACTCGATGCCGATCCCGCGCGTCTTCGAGCTCCTCGTGCGCCTCCAGCGCACGGGCTGCCTGCACGTGCGCACGGCGGGCGAGCATCTCCGCTTCGTCCTCGTCGAAGGGATGATCGTCGCCACGGCGACCGACAACCAACCCCAGGACCAGCGCCTCGGCGAACTGCTGCGTCACCTCGGCCTCATCCCGCGTCGCCACCTGCAGACGCTGGTCGAGCGCGCCGAACGCGAGCAGCGCCCGCTCGGTGCGCTCCTCGTCGACGAGCAGCTCGTCTCGATCGCGCAGCTCACGCGCGCGCTGACGATCCAGGTGCAGGCCCGCTTCGAACGCGCCTTCAAGGCCAAGGAAGGGGCCTACCTCTTCGTGCCCGACTCGGGCCAACGCGTCGACGATCGGCTCCGCGTCGACGCCCGCGCCCTGCTCGCCGATCTCGGTGAACCACGGGCGACGCCGACCACGCCGTCGAACTGAGGGACGCCGCGTATCCTGCGCGCGTGTTCCGGCCGCAGGTCGTCTGGTTCCCCGCCGCGCAGGCCAGCGAGCGCGCGCTCGCCGAATCGAGCGCCTGGCTCGATGCCGACGAACGTGCTCGCGCGGCACGCTTCGCCACGCTCGCCGCGGCGCGCGACTTCGTCGCGGGGCGATGGCTGCTGCGCAAGGAGCTCGCGCGGTGGACGGCGATCCCCCCCGCCGCGTGGCGATTCGAACTAGACGACCACGGTCGCCCGCGACCCGTTCCTCCGGAGCCGACACAGGTCGCGCCCCCCTCGATCAACCTGAGTCACGGCGGCGGCCTGATCGCGGTGGCCAGCTGCGCGGGAGGGGTGATCGGCGTCGACGTCGAGGACGTCGGCCGGGCACTCCCGTCGCGACGCCTCGAGCGCTTCCTCGCCCGCGAGGAGTACTCCGACCTGGAGCGCCTCGACGGCCGCGCGCGTCTCGATCGCTTCTGGCGCACGTGGACCCTGAAGGAGGCCTACCTCAAGGCCCGTGGCACGGGCATCGCGGGTTCGCTCAGTTCCTTCGCGATCGGCTTCGACGCCGCCGATCGACCGCGCTTCCTCCGACGCGATGGGGCGGATGGCGACGACGTGCAGTGGCGGCTCTTCGAATGCCGACCCACGGAGACCACCCGACTCGGGATCGCCTGCAGCGGAACCGGACTCGCCGAGGGCGAGCCGGTCCTTCGGCGCTGCGACGAGGCCTTGTCGTGATCCAACCCGCAGGGCAGTCCTGGCCGGATGACGAACGACCCCCACGCCGCGCATCGCGACGAAGTCCGCGCTCCCGCGACGTCGCGGACCTCGATCGTCGCCGCGTATTGCCAGGAGGTGGGCAAGCTCGCGACGACCCTCGCAGACCTCCTCGACGTGGCCGCATCGCGCGCGGACAGCTTCACCCCCGGTGACCGGGACGCGCTCCTGGCGCTCGGGGAGTCCATCGGCCGGCTCGCGAGTCACGTCGATCGCGCCGCCGCCGCGCGCGACGATGCGCCCGCCGCACCCCTGGCCCAAGCTCCGGCTCCGGCTCCCGCTCCGGCCGCACCGAGCGCGGCGGCGACGAAGCCCGTCTACGACCATCCCTTCGAGACGCGACCGATGCCGGGGATCTCACGCACGGAGATCACGCAGGCGGTGAGCGGCATGCTCGAGCCCGAGCGCAGCCGTCGCGGCGCCGACTACGCGGACTTCATGAACTGGGTCCGCCGCGACTTCGAAGCCTGCCAGAGCGTCGACACGACGCCGATGGGTGCGGTCCCGGCCCCGGCCGAGGCACCGCGCCCGACCAAGACCGTCGTGCCGCGTGAACGCCTGCTCGAGACCCTGCAGCAGGAGATCGGCCACGCCGCACGCATCCAGGGCACGACCGACTCGATCCCGATGAAGGCCGTGTTCCAGCTCATCGAGGGGGGCCGCAAGACCGGCTGCCTCCACCTGCGCACGCCGACGGAGCATCTGCAGTTCATGTTCGACGGCGGCAACGTCGTCGCCGTGTCCAGCGACGATCCCCCGCGCGGCCTGCGCCTCGGGGACATCCTGGTCCGACTCGGCCACGTCGACGAGGCGACGCTCACCGCGTTCCTCACGCGCATCCGGGCGACCGGTGTCCCGCTCGGCGAAGCGCTGGCGCGCGAGTCGCTCGTCACGGTCGAGCAGCTCGCCGAGGCCCTCCAGAATCAGCTGCACGAGCAGTTCGCCCGGATGGAGCGCGAGCCGAATGCGGCGTACGGCTTCGTGCCCGCGACCCGCTCCGATCACGATGGCAAGCTGAAGGTCACGCCGCGCGAACTCCTGCTCGAGTCGGCGCGCCGCAGCGACGAAGCCCGCCGCGGGACCTGAGCGCGAACGCCGCGTGGACGCCGTCGCGGCGGACGGCGATCGTGCGCGCATGCTCCTCTCGTCCTTGCTCGCGCTCGCGCTCGCGACCACCCTCGTCCCGCAGGATGCCGAGGGGCTGCGGCCCGGCAACCTCGCGGCCTTGCCCCGCTTGCCCGCGCCCTTCGCCGGGGATTGGCTGATCGAGCCCGTCACGACGCGCGCCGGCGTGTACCGCGGCGCCCACGACGGGGAACTCGTGCTCGACAATGGTCTCGTGCGGCGGCGTTTCGTCCTCGCACCGGCCTGCGCGACGATCGCGATCGACTCCCTCGGGGATGAGCGCAGCGTCCTGCGCGCCGTCCGCCCCGAGGCGGTGCTCCGCGTCGACGGTGTCGAGCTGCGCGTCGGCGGGCTCCTGGGGCAACCCAACCACGCCTGGCTGCAATCCGACTGGCTCGCCCGGATGAGCGCGGATCAGAGCGCGCTCACGCTCGTCGAATGGCGCAGCGGTCCGACGCAGGCGCCGTTCGCCTGGCGACGCACGCGACCGAGTTCGGAGGCGCGGCCCTGGCCCGCCCCCGGCGTCCGTCTCGAACTCCGCTTCGCCCTCGCCCCCGATGCCGCGCGCGCGAGCGTGAGCCGCTCCCGCCCGGAGCTCGACGAGACGGCGCGCGAGGCCTGCGTGGCGCGCCTGACGGCGCTCGAGCTCGTCGTCGTCCATGAGCTCTACGACGGGATCCCCGCGTTCCAGAAGCAGATCCAGCTCCACAACCGCGGCACCGCGACCGTGCGCCTCGACGAGGTGATCGTCGACCGGCTCGCGGTCGTCGAGACCGAGAACCTCGTCGAGGCGAAGGACGATTGGCGCCTCCCCGACCTCGACGTCTTCTCGGACCATGCCTTCGGCGGGATGTCGCACCGCGACAGCAACCGCATCGCGCATTGGTCCCCCGACCCCGAGTACCACACCCAGGTCAACTACGAGCGCCGCACGCCCTGCCTGCTCGAGCTGCGACCGCCGCAGGGCCCCGGGGTCGACGTCTTGGCCGGCACGAGCTGGAAGAGCTTCCGCGCGGTGATGCTGGTCCACGATTCGACCGAGCGCGAACGCAAGGGCCTCGCGGTGCGTCGGGTGTTCCGCACGCTCGCGCCCTGGTGCACCGAGAACCCGCTCATGATGCACGTGCTCCCGGCGAGCGACGAGATCGTGCGTCGCGCGGTCGACCAATGTGCCGCGGTGGGATTCGAGATGGTGATCCTCTCGTTCGGTTCGGGCTTCGACATCGAGAGCGAGGATCCCGCCTACCTCGCGCGGATGAAGGCACTCGCCGCGTACGCGCACGACCGGGGCATCCAGCTCGGCGGCTACTCCCTGTTCTCGAGTCGCCGCATCTCCGACGCCGACGACGTCGTCGATCCCGCGACGGGGCGCCCCGGCGGCGCGAAGTTCGGTTCGGCGCCCTGTGCGTGCAGCGCGTGGGGCCTGCGCTACTTCGACAAGCTGCAGCGCTTCTTCGTGGCCACCGACTTCGATCTGCTCGAACACGATGGCCCGTATCCGGGCGACGTGTGTGGTGCGACCGACCATCCCGGCCACCGCGACGCCGCCGACTCGCAATGGCGTCAATGGGAGCGCAGCGCGGCGTTCTACGCCTGGTGCCGCGAGCGCGGCATCTACGTCAACGCGCCGGACTTCTACTTCCTCGCGGGCACGAGCAAGGTCGGCATGGGCTATCGCGAGACGAACTGGTCGCTGCCGCGCGCACAGCAGCTCGTCCACGCGCGGCAGAACGTGTTCGACGGGACCTGGGACAAGACGCCGAGCATGGGCTGGATGTTCGTCCCCCTGACCGAGTACCACGGCGGCGGCGCCGCCGCGACGCTCGAACCGCTCGACGCGCACCGCGAGGATTACGCCGCGCATCTCCGCGCCGTGCTCGGCGCGGGAGTGCAGGCGTGTTGGCGAGGCCCGCGCCTCTACGACACGGAGGCCACCCGGGCGTTGGTGAAGGACCACGTCGACTGGTTCCGCGCCCATCGCCGCATCCTGGAGGCCGACGTGATCCACCTCCGACGGCCCGACGCCCGCGATTGGGATGGCCTGCTGCACGTCGATCCGAGCGGCCCCGAGCGCGCGCTGCTCGTCGTCCACAATCCACTCGACGAGCCGATCCGACGCACGATCCGCCTGCCGCTGCGCTGGGCCGGCATGCGGGGCGAGGCCGAGCTGACGCCGGATGGCGAGTCCGCACGCCGCCTCGCACTCGATCCCGCGGGCGATGCGCGCGTCGAGCTCGAGATCCCCGCCCGCGGCTGGCGCTGGGTCGTCGTGCGCTGACGCCGGCACCGTTCCGAAGGCTCGCGCGCCTCGCCCGTATCCTGCGACCTGCCCATGGGTCACGACCTCTTCGTCGCCGCGTTGGTCGGGTCGGCCGCGCTCGCCTTGCTCTGGCTGCTGACGCGCCAGGCGCTCCTCCGCGCCGCGCTCGCGCGCGTGCTGCACCAGCCGGCCCTCCTCGTCCCGGCCGCGATGAGCGGCGCGTTGGGCCTCGTCTTCGCGCTGCTCGGCATGCCCGAGGCGATCGCGGAGCAGCCCATCGCGACCGCCGCCGAGCGGCTCGCGAGCCTGCCGACCGCGCTGATCGGCTTCCTCGCGATCACGGTCGCGCTGGCGGGTCAGATCGGCCTGCTGGAGGCGCTCGACGCCGGCCTGCCCGTGGACGGCCACGCGTTCGCGCGCGGCGTCCGTCGCCATGCGGCGACCGCCTTGCTCGCCCGCAGCGTCGCGGCCGCACTCGCCTGGGCGCTCTGGTGCGCCGTCGGTCCGACGCGCGACCCCCTGCTGGTCGTGTGGCTCGTGCCCCAGCTCTTCGTCGCCTCGAGCGTCGGCATCGCGAGCGCCTACCCGGGGCGGCCCTTCGGCGCGGTCCTCGCGCAGGCGCGCTTCGCACTCGCGAAGCTCGGCGGCATCGGCGCACCGGTGATCGCGCAGGCGCTCTTCCTCTTCGGCCTCGGACTGGCCCGTGCGCGCTTCGACGCGCTCGACGTGCCGCTGTCCGGGCACGCGCTCGGCTGGAGCAGCCTCGGCTACAACCTCTTCCCGCAGCTGCGGGTCGGCGAGTCCGTGCCGGCCGCGGTCGTCGCGACGCTGGCCAGCGCACTCGCGAGCACCGTCTTCGTGACGGCGCATTGGCTCGGTGTCCGCCACGGCTACGGGGCCGCGTCGTTCCCGGCTGGTCGCGACGGTCCCGTCGCGGGCTGAGTCGCGGCGCGATCGCCGCGATCCCATGCGGACTTGCGGGTGCTTCGCGGAGCGACGCCACCTCGACCGCCTTGCCGCGTGACGCTCGTGCGGCCATCTGCGACACTCCCGCCCGCTCCTGCCAGAGCCACCCTCCCGTTCCGCAGCTCCCGTCATGCGCCGATCCTCCCACGGCCAGCACGGGCGAGCGGTGCGTCCCGAGCCCTTCGCCGCGGTCGCGTTCGCGATCCTGGCGAGCGGTCTCGCGACCGCACAGGCTCCGCCCGGCTACTACGCCTCGCTCGACCTGTCTTCCCCCGCGGCGCTGCGCGCCAGCCTGCACGCGATCATCGATGACCACACGAAGATCCCGTACACGGCCTCCAGCACCGACACGTGGAACGTGCTCGAGCTCGCCGACCAGGATCCGGCGAATCCCTCGCGCATCCTCGACGTCTATCGCAACCGCAGCCACGCGAAGGTCGGCGCCGGCAACTCGAACTACGACCGCGAACACACCTGGCCGAAGAGCTACGGCTTCCCCAACGACGCCGCGGACAACTACCCCTTCTCCGACTGCCACGCGCTGCGCCTCTGCGATGTCAGCTACAACGCGACGCGCAGCAACAAGCCCTTCGAGGACTGCACGGCCTCCGCGAGCGAGTACCCCATCGAGGGCGGCAGCACCGGCAGCTTCCCGGGCACCTCGAATTGGTCGACGGGCTCGTTCACGACCGGCAGATGGCAGGTCTGGCGCGACCGCCGCGGCGACGTCGCGCGCGCGCAGCTCTACCTCGACGTGCGCTACGAGGGTGGCGTGCACGGCGTCACGGGCTACGCCGAACCCAACCTCGTGCTGACGGACAACCGCAGCCTGATGGACTCGTCGAACACCGGCAACAACGAGTCCGTCGGCTACATGGGGCTGCTCTCGACGCTGCTCACCTGGCACTTCGCGGACCCGCCGGACGCAGGGGAGCTGCGCCGCAACGACGTGGTGTTCTCGTTCCAGGGCAATCGCAACCCCTTCGTCGACCGGCCCGAGCTCGCCGCGATCCTCTGGAACCGGCCCTGGCCCGGGGCCTTCCTGAGCTATGGCCAGGGCTGCCTCGGCTCGAACGGTGGCATCCCCGTGTTCAGCGCGGTGGGCACCCCGGCCCTGGGACAGACCTTCAACCTGCGCCTCGCTTCGGCGCCGTCGAGCGTCCCGGCCGTCGTCAACTTCGACGTGGTGCGTCAGAACCTGCCGCTCGGCGGCATCGGCTTCGTCGGTTGCACGGCGCTGGCGCTGCCGGTCTTCGGCATCGCGTCGGCCACCGATGCGCAGGGCGCGCTCACGCTGCCGGTACCGATCCCGAACTCGTATGCGCTGCTGACCCAGAGCCTGCACGGGCAATGGCTCGTGCTCGACCCGGCCGGCCGTGGCGCGGTGTTCAGCAACGGCGGCACGCTGACGTTCGGCAAGCTGTGACGACGACCCCGACCCGGCGGCGTCCCCTCCGCACGTTCGTCCGCGGCCTGCTGCTGGTCGCGTTCGGCCTCGGGCTCGCGCTGGCGGGTTTCGAGGTCCTGCTGCGCGCCGTCGATCCCTACGGCTACGCGGACGACCAGGCCGTCGAGCGCTTCGCCCACGAACTGCGCGATCCCGCGCCCGGCGCGCGCCGCGGGCTGAGCTCCTTCCACCTGCGTCCGGGCGCGCAGATCGAGTTCCTCGGCGAGCGCTTCGACATCAACGAGCTCGGCTACCGCACGCCGCTCGTGCCGCACGCCAAGCCGCCGGACTGCTACCGCATCGTCGTCGTCGGTGACTCGGTGCCCTTCGGCTGGGGGATCGCGGAGGCGGACTGCTTCCCGCGGCGCCTCGAGACCCTGCTCAACGCCAAACCGCAGCCCTTCGGCAAGGCGCGCGTCGAGGTGGTGAACCTCTCCGGACCGGGCCGCGGACTCGGCGACTACCTCATCGTCCTCGAGGACGAGGCGATGGCGTACCAGCCCGACCTCGTGCTCGTGCCGCTCATCTTCAACGACGTCCCCCTGTCGGAGGTCGACGACGCGCCGCACCCGAGCCCGCCCGCGCCCTTGCCCAGCTGGTTGCGCTGGAGCTTCGCAGCGCGCTTCGCGCACGTGACGATCGCGCGCCTGAGCGGCGCGGAGATGCACGGGGACTATTGGATCGGCATCCGCAGCTCGCCCAAGGCGCTCGCCGCATTCCCCCTCGCCTTCGAGCTCTTCCGCAAGGCGGCGCAGGGCGTGCCGATCCTGCTCTTCGACACGATCGGCGAGGGACCGGGCAAGGGCATCCCGGAGATCGCGGCGGCGGCCAAGGCGCAGGGCCTCGCACACCTCGAGTGCTTCCTGGATCTGTCGGAGTACGACACGAAGTGGGCGATCCGCGCGCCCAAGCACAACCACCCCAATCCCGCCGCACACGCGGTCTACGCCCAGACGCTCGTCGACTGGTTCACCCGCAACGGGTGGTGAAGTCCGCGGGCACTCAGCCCTGGGCGCGCACCTTCACCGTGCGCCCCACGTCGTCGAGCATGCCCCGGAGGGTGTCGTAGTCCGGGTGCCGGAGCACGAGCCACGCATTGGCGTGGTAGCCGTTCTCGACGCCCTGCGTCGCCGTGCCCGGCGGCGGGAAGTACTCCTTCACGATCGCGCTGCCGTAGCGCTGACGCATCGCCTCGAGTCCGTCGTAACGCACGATGCGGCCGTCGCGGTCCGGGCGCAGCGCGATCATGCCGCAGGCGTAACGACGCGAGAGCCGCGCGTCGGAGCGCCCGTGCACGACGGCCTTCGCCCACTCGGAATACAGGTCGATCTCGTTCGCCGCGGAATAGAGGTCCCAGACCCCCACGCCCGGCGGCCGGCACCCGATCTCGCTGAACTTGAGGCCCTTGGCGCCGAAGAACCACTCCATGTGGGTCGCCGAGGTCTCGATGCCGAGGACCCCGAGCACCTTGCGCCCGAGCTCGCGCAGCTCGCGGTACGAGTCGAGCTCCACGCGGTTCGTGCACACGATCTGCGGCGAGATCCACCGCGTGCGCATCGCCTCGAGCACGTTGGGGTAGTAGTGGCAGACGAACTCGTGGAGCACGTGGCCGCCGATGCTCACCGTGTCCCAGAAGCCCTCGTGGCCGTCGATGAACTCCTCGACCGCCACCGCCTGCCCGCGGTCGACCCCGTGCTGCGCGATCGCGGCTTCGAGCTGTGCGTCATCGTCGGCGCGCATGGCGCCCGCCGCACCCGCCGCCGCCAACGGCTTCACGATCACCGGATAGCCGACGCGCCGGGCGAACTCGCGGATGCTGGCGCCGTCCGAGGCGCCGGTCGAGGCCGCGCAGGGCACACCCGCCTCGCGCAGCGCGTGCTTCATCGCGGCCTTGTCGCGGCAGAGAAAGGCGGTCCGAACGCTCGTGCCCGGGATCGCGCAGCGCTCTCGCACGTGTGCGACCGGCAGGACGTGGGCCTCGACCGTCGTCTCGAGGCGATCCACCCAGCCGCGCGCCTGGACCCGCCGCACCGCGGCCTCGAGCGCGGCCTCGTCGACGACCGAGCGCACCTGCTCATAGCCATCGAGCCAGCTTCGCAGCTCGGGATCGAGCGCCTCGGGCGAACGCTCGCCGATGCCCGTGACGCGGGCGCCGACTGCGTGCAGCGCGCGCACGTGCTCGCGCTGCGTCTTGGGGAACGCGGGTTCGACGAAGAGGACGTGCATCGGCGGCGATTCCTGTCGTGACGTGGATTGGTGCCGGCGGCGATGACAGCCCGCGGCAACCCGTCGGGGACGGATGGGATGGCTCGTCTCGGTCGCGCGCTCAACGCATGAGCCGGCGATAGAGCTCGACGTAGTGCGGACCCTGACGGTCCCAGGACCAGTCCTGCGCCATGCCGGCCATCATGAGCGCGTGCCAGGCCGCAGGCTCCTTGAAGACCGCGACGGCGCGCTGCATCGCCGCGAGCAGCGAGTGCGCGTCGAAGCGGTCGAAGACGAAGCCGGTGCCACGGCCGGTCGCGGCGTCGTGGTCCACGACGGTGTCGGCGAGGCCTCCCGTGCGCCGCACGATCGGCACCGTGCCGTAGCGCATGCTGTACATCTGGTTCAGGCCGCAGGGCTCGAAGAGCGACGGCATGAGGAAGGCGTCGGAACCGGCCTCGATCCAGTGCGCGAGCTCCTCGTGATAGCCGCGGTAGACGCCGACCCGATCGGGGAGCTGGTCGCGCAGCCACTGGAAGTAGTCCTCGTAGCGCTGCTCGCCGCTGCCGAGCGCGACGAGGCGGACGCGCTCGTCACGCATCACGACGGGGAGCACGTCGGGCAGGAGGTCGAAGCCCTTCTGCGAGGTCAGCCGCGACACGATCCCGATCACCATCGGGTTGCCGTCCTGACGCAAGGCGAAGCGCTCGAGCAGCTTCTTCTTGCACGCCGCCTTGCCGCTGAGGTCCTTCGCCCCGAAGGCCGCGGGGAGGTGCCTGTCGTTGGCGGGATCCCAGTCGCCGTAGTCCACGCCGTTGACGATGCCGGTGAGGGCGTCCTTGCGGGCGCGCAGGGTGTCCTCGAGACCCCGGCCGCCTTCGGCGGTCTGGATCTCCTTGGCGTAGTTGGGGCTGACGGTGGTCAGCCAGTCGGCGTAGAGCAGTCCCGTCTTCAGGAAGTTGACCTCGTTGCGCTGCTGGAGGTCGTCCTGGTGGAAGAGGTTCCGCGACGCCGCGAGGCCGAGATCGTCGATGACCTTGCCGCTGAACTGACCCTGGTAGCCGATGTTGTGGATCGTCAGCAGGGTGCGCGTCTTCCGGAACAGGCCGTCCCAGGAATAGAGCGAGCGCAGGTAGAGCGGCACCAGGGCCGTATGCCAGTCGTTGCAGTGCGCGATGTCGGGCGCGAAGCCGAGCCGTTGACAGAACTCGAGCGCGGCGCGGCAGAGGAGGCCGAAGCGGATGTGCTCGTCGGCATACGTCGACGAGTAGATCCGGTCGCGACCGAACATCGCCGGGCAATCGACGAAGTAGACCGGCACCTTGCTGTTCGGCAGCTCACCGACCTTCGCGCCGAACTCCTGCTCGCTGCCGTCGAAGCGCATCCGGATGCGCCCGATGTCTCGTGCCTCGTGCAGATCGAAGCCGCCACGGGCGACCTGCCCGTAGAGCGGCATCACGATGCGGACCGAGTGACCGACCTTCGCGAGCCAGCGGCCGAGGCCCGCGACGACGTCGGCGAGTCCGCCGGTCTTCGCGAAGGGCGTCAGCTCCGAGGAGACGAGCAGGATGCGGAGCGCGTCGGTCATGGTTCTCGTCGAGGACGGGTGGAGCGCGACGTGGCCGTCGGGCTCCGCGATCACGAGGTCTTGCGGCACGGCGCCCGCGCCGGTCCGATGACCAGGGCTTCGCGGCGGGCCATTCCGCACGCGAGCGAGGCCGGATGGTAGCGATGCACCACTGCGTTTTCGCCGCTCCCTTCGCGCTCGAGAGCACGATGCGTTTCGTGCGCGCGGCGCTCTCCCTGCCCGGGCTGCGGCTCGCCGTCCTCTCCCAGGAACCGCTCACCCGGCTCCCCGACGACGTGCGTGCGGGCATCGCGGCGTTCACCCGCGTGAAGGACGCGCTCGACGTCGACGACCTGGTGCGCGGCATACAGGAACTCGCGACCGAGCTGGGCGCCCCGGTCGACTCGCTGATCGGCATCCTCGAGCAGGCGCAGGTCCCGCTCGCGGAAGCGAGGGCGCGGCTGGGACTGCCGGGCATGGGTCCCGCCGCAGCGCGCAACTTCCGCGACAAGTCCCAGATGAAGGACATCCTGCGGGCACACGGCCTCCCGTGTGCGCGCCACGCCCTCGCCCGGAGCGCGGCGGAGGCCATCGCCGCGGCCTCGCGCATCGGCTACCCGATCGTGGTGAAGCCGCCGGCCGGCGCCGGCGCTCGCGCCACCGTGCGCGTCGAGGATCGCGCGCAGCTCGAGAGTCACCTCGCGACGCAGAAGCCGAGTGCGAGCGCACCGGTGCTCCTCGAGGAGTTCATCCGCGGCCGCGAGTTCTCGTTCGATTCGATCACCCTCGGCGGGCGCCACGTCTTCCACTCGGTGAACAGCTATGCGCCGACTCCGCTCGAGGTGGTGCAGACGCCGTGGATCCAGTGGTGCGTCCTCCTCCCGCGCGAGGCCCGCCAGCCCCTCTTCGAACCGATCTGGGAGGCCGGCCCGCGCGCGCTCGACGCGCTCGGCATGCACACCGGGATGACGCACATGGAGTGGTTCCTGCGCGCCGACGGCAGCATCGCCATCTCCGAAGTCGCCGCGCGACCTCCCGGGGCCCAGTTCATGACCCTGCTCTCCTGGGCCCACGACTTCGACTTCTACCGCGCCTGGGCCGAGCTCGTGATCTTCGGCCGCGTGGCGATCCCGCCGCGCCGCTACGCGACCGGCGCCGCCTACCTGCGCGCGCAGGGCGACGGCACGAAGATCGCCGCCGTGGAGGGCATCGAACAGGCGCGCGCGGAGCTCGGTGACCTGGTCGTCGAGTCGAAGCTTCCGCAGCCGGGACAGGCGCCGACGGGCACCTACGAGGGGGAGGGCTACGTCATCGTCCGCCACCAAGAGACCCACGTCGTGCAGCGCGCCCTCGAACGACTGGTCGGCCTCGTGCGCGTGCGGCTCGCGTGAGCGAGCCCGCCGTCGTCCCACAGGAAGCGCTCGCCGGCTGGTTCGACGCGTTGCTCGCCGCGCTCGACGCGAACCGCACGCTGGTCGTCGCGCTCGCGATCGCATCCGTCGCGATGTTCGTCGGCGGGATCGTCGTGGTGAACCTGCTCATCGTGCGGATGCCGGCGGACTGGTTCGTCCGCGCGCGGCGGGCACCGCGACGCCATCCCGTCGCACACGTCGTCCTGCTCGTCCTGCGCAACCTGCTCGGCGTGGCGATGCTCCTGCTCGGCGTGGCGATGCTGGTCGGCCCCGGGCAGGGCGTCCTCATGATCCTGCTCGCGCTCGGTCTGCTCGAGTTCCCCGGCAAACGCCGCATCGAGCTCGCGATCGTGCGCCGGCGTCCCATCCGCCGCGCGATCGACTGGATGCGTCATCGCGCCGGCAAGCCGCCGCTGCAGATCCCCGCGCCGCGACGGCGCCGCGACGCGGTCACCAGCGACGCACCATCTCGTACGGACGGAACACCTCGCCGAACTCGTTCCAATAGCGACCCAGGCTCTTGAACACCGACGCGTCGTGGTTGACGCCGTTGTAGAAGGCGACGAACGGACCGCCGATCGCACCGCCGAGGAACACGAAGGGCACCGCCCAGAGGCGCGACTTCTCCGCGTCCGAGACGAAGCTGCGCGTGAGATCGACGCCGCCGGTGATCGGGCTGACCGCGGTACCGAGGATCGTCGCGCAGCCCGTGAGCGGCAGGACGGCGGCGAGGGCGAGGGCAGCGAGAGTGCGCATGGTTCGGAGCTTCTTCACGAATCGTCGGTGCCCGGTGGGCGAAGGACGGCGACGGATCGTAGCCGCGCCCACACGCCCGGCCTATGGTGCGAGCTCCTCTCACCGAGAAGCCCATGAACGTCGTGATGCTCTCGCCGGGATTCCCGGACGACATGCCCTACTTCACGCGCGGACTCGCCACGGTCGGCGCCCGCGTCTTCGGCGTCGGCGATCAACCCGTGCAGGCGATCCCCGAGATCGCGCGCGCCGCTCTCACCGATTACCTCCGGGTCGGCAATCTCTGGGACGAGGCGAAGACCGTCCGCGAGGTCCAGGAGTGGATGCGCGGACGTTCCATCGACCGCGTCGAGTGCCTCTGGGAACCGGGGATGGTGCTCGCGGCGCGCATGCGCGAGGCCTTCGGCGTCCCCGGCCTCGACGTCGAGCGTTCGATCGCGTTCCGCGACAAGGTCCGCATGAAGGAGGTCCTCGCCGCCGCCGGGGTGCGCGTGCCCGGTCATGCCCGCGCGCGCACGAAGGCCGAGGTCCGCGCCGCCGTGGAGCGCTTCGGCTTCCCGGCGATCGTCAAACCGATCGCCGGCGCCGGCTCGGCCGACACCTATCGACTCGACCGGAAGGAGGACGTCGAGAAGGCGCTCGGCGCGCTCGACCACGTGAGCGAGGTCACGGTCGAGGAGTTCATCGAGGGCGAGGAGTACACGTACGACACCATCTCGATCGACGGGACGCCGGCGTACGACAACGTCGCGTGGTACCGCCCGAAGCCCCTGGTCGCGCGGCTCAACCCCTGGATCAGCGCGCAGGCGATCGCCCTGCGCGACCTCGAGCGGAGGGAGATCCGCGTGGGCCGTGAACTCGGTCGGCGCGCGATCACGGCGCTCGGCTTCGAGTCCGGGATGACGCACATGGAGTGGTTCCGCAATACGGCCGGCGAGGCGGTGTTCGGCGAGATCGGTGGCCGCGCTCCGGGTGGCCGGCTCACGCACCTGATGAACTACGCCTGCGACCTCGATCTCTTCCGCGGCTGGGCGGAGGCGGTCTGTCATCGGCGCTTCTCGCAGCCGGTCGATCGCCGCTACAACGCCGCCGTCGTCTTCAAGCGCGCCGAAGGCGATGGGACGATCCGGCGCATCGAAGGACTCGACGGCCTGCTCGCGCGCTACGGCGAGCACGTCGCGCACATCGACCTGGTCCGCGTCGGCGAGAAGCGGCGCGACTGGCGCCAGGTGGTGACCGGCGACGGCTGGGTCGTCGTGCGCCACCCGGAACTCGAGACCACGCTCCGCATGGCCGATCAATTCGGCACCGATCTCCGCATCTACGCGGCCTGAGCCCGCGCCCCGCACCATGAGAGCGACGGCCATCCTCGGCCCCCAACGTCACAAGCCCTGCGTGCGCGATGCCCTGCGCGCCCTCGTGGGCCGCGACGTCCGCCGCCCCGTCGCCCTGGTCAGCGCCGGTTGGGAGGAGCGTGAACGCGAGCACGACGAGCTGCAGCAGCACGTCGAATGCCCGGTGCGCAATCTCGAGGTCTTCCACCGCGTCGAGGACGTCTACCAGCGCGATCCAGAACTCCAGCGCGCGGTGCGCGAGCGCAACGATCGTCTCCGTCGCCTGCAGGGCTTCTATCGGACGCGCCTCTCCCACGCGCTCGGCGCGGCGCGCGAACTCCTCGCGTCGAACGCCGAGCACGACCTCGTCGAGCCGGAACGGCACGAGGCCGTGCTCGCGGTGCGCGCGATCGACCTCCACCATCTCGACCGGTTGCGCGGCGTCCATCACGAGTTCTGGTCGCGTTGGCGGCCGGAGCAGCGCGATGCGATCGCCCTGCATCGCGGCGAGCTGCGCACGATCCTCGCGCAGTGTTCGGCCCTGTGCGTCGCCGGCGGACACGTCGCGGTGCTGCTGAACCGCCTGCGGCTCCTCGGCGTGCTCGATCTGCAACCCGATCTGCCGGTGGTCGCCTGGTCGGCCGGGGCGATGGCCCTGAGCAATCGCGTCGTCCTCTTCCACGACAGCCCGCCGCAGGGGCCGAGCGATCCCGAGGTCTTCGAGGCCGGGCTCGGTGTCCTGGGTGGCGTCGTGCCGTTGCCACACGCCCAGCACCGCCTGCACCTCGCCGACCGCGCGCGCGTCTCGCTCCTCGCGCGCCGCTTCGCCCCCGACCTCTGCCTGCCGCTCTTCGGCGGCGAGTACCTCGCGTGGCACGAGGGCCGCTGGGCGGCGCGGAACGCCGTGCAACGGCTCGAGCCCGACGGCTCGCTCGGGGAGGTCGCGGCGTGACCCTGCTGATCCACGACTTCATCGGCAAGCGGGCCTTCGCGCCGCCGGCGGTCGACGCCTTCCTCGCGCGGCACGGTTTCCCGTTCGTCGAAGGTCGCACCGTGACGTTCGTCTACCGCGGCCACGCCGACTCGGTCGAACTGGTGCACTGGATCCACGGGCTCGAGTCGTCGATGGCCTTCCAGCGCATCGCCGGCACCGAGCTCTGGTACCTCACGATGGACCTGCCCGAGCGTTCGCGGGTCGAATACAAGCTCGGTGTCCGGCGCGGCCCGCATCACGCGCTGATCCGCGACCCGCTGAACGACCGCATCGCGCGCGATCCCTACGGCGCGAACTCCGTGGTCCACGGCAACGGCTATCACGTGCCGGATTGGATCCACGAGGACGCCTTCGCGCGGCGCGGCGAACTCGTGGAACGCCGCTTCCACAGCCACGCCTTCGGCGGCGAGCGCGGCGTGTCGGTGTACCTCCCCGCGCGCTTCCGACCCTCGCGCCGCTATCCCCTGCTCATCGCGCACGACGGCCCCGACTACGTCCAGTTCGCCTCGCTGCGCAACGTGCTCGACAACCTCATCCATCGGCTGGAGCTCCCGCCGATGATCGTCGCGCTCACCGCCTCGGCCGATCGGCTCCACGAGTACGCCGACGACGAGCGCCACGCCCGCTTCCTCTGCGACGACCTGCTCCCCGAGCTCGATCGGCATTACCCGTTGCTCGACGATCCGGAGTCGCGAGGCCTGATGGGCGCGAGCTTCGGGGCGGTGGCGTCCCTGGCCGCGGCGTGGCGACGCCCCGGGGTCTTCGGCCGTCTGCTCCTCCAATCCGGCTCCTTCGCCTTCACCGACATCGGACACCACAACCGCGGGCCGCTCTTCGACCCCGTCGTGCGCTTCGTCAATGCGTTCCGGGCCGCGCCCGGACGCCCCGCGGAGCGGCTCTTCGTGAGCTGCGGGATGTACGAGTCGCTCATCTACTACAACCGCTCCTTGGTTCCCCTCCTGCAGTCGGCCGGCATGGACGTGCGCTTCGTCGAGTCCCCCGACGGGCACAACTGGGAGAACTGGCGGGACCGCCTCCGCGAGGGCCTCTCGTGGCTCTTTCCCGGCCCGGCCTGGGCGGTCTACGAGTGAGCTCGCTCGGGTCCCCGCGCGAGGGCTGGACGCTGGACTCGGCAGAGGCGTTCACGAATCGTCCGGGCTAGCATCCTCGCCCCTCGCCGCGTCGGCTCGGCGCCTCGTCGCGCGCCCGCGCCGGCGGCGGGCCACGGCAGATCCAACATGGCAGACGTCACGCGCCGCATCGGCCTATCCCTCGGGGCCGACCTGTGCTGGCCGAAGTGCTTCGAGGACATCGTCGGTGATCTCCGTCCCGCGGTGCGGGTCGGCAACGACACCGTCCGCTTCCACATCGAACGCGTCGCGATCGAGCCCTTCGACCTGCGCCAGAAGACGCGCTACGACCTGATCATCGATCGGCTCACGCACTGGTACCAGCCGACGCGCGAGTGGATCAAGAAGGCGACCATCCTCGACGGTTGCTACGTCTTCAACAATCCGTGGTCCGTGCAGTCGATGGAGAAGCACACCACGTACTGCGCGATGGCCAAGCTCGGCCTGCCCATCCCGGAGACCTGGCTCATCCCGCCCAAGAGCTACGACCAGAAGCCGGACCTCGAGCGCACGCTCCAGAGCTACGCGAAGCTCTTCGACCTCGGCGAGGTCGGACGGAAGGTCGGCTTCCCGCTGTTCATGAAGCCGTTCGACGGCGGAGGCTGGGTCGGCGTGTCGAAGATCGACGACGAGCAGCAGCTCCGCGACGCCTACGAGCAGAGCGGCAAGTTCCTGATGCACCTGCAGCGGGGCGTCGTGCCGTACGACCTGTTCGTCCGCGGCATCGGTGTCGGTCCGCAGGTCCGGGTGCTGAAGTACGACCCCGCCGCGCCCCTGCACGACCGCTACACGACCGCGGTCGACTTCCTGTCCGCGGCGGATGAGTCCTTGGTCCGCGACATCACCCTGACGATCAACGCGTTCTTCGGCTGGGACTTCAACTCGGCCGAGATCCTCACGCGCGACGGCGTCTGGTACCCGATCGACTTCGCCAATCCCTGCCCGGACTCCCAGGTGACCTCGCTGCACCTGCACTTCCCCTGGCTCGTGAAGGCGAAGATCCGCTGGGGACTCTTCTGCGCGGCGACCAAGCGCCATTTCCGCCACAACCTCCACTGGCAGCCCTTCTGGGACGTCGCCGCCGAGGATCTCCCGTACCGTGAGAAGCTCCGGCGCTACGCCCAGATCGCGGAGCGCCGCTTCGAGCAGGACCGCTTCCTCGAGTTCTGCGAAGAGCAGTTGCCGCAGCTCGACGAGGTGGCCTGGAACTACTTCGGGTCGGACCGCGCGCGCGACGCCGTGCGCCGCAAGGTCGAGGCCCTGTTCCCCAAGCACGAGTGGGATCCCTTCACCGATCTCTTCTGGACGCGCATCCAGGACTGGCGCAGCTCCGACGCGAAGGCCCGCGCATGACCAAGGAATCGTCGACCTGGTACTCCCACCGCGTCCACCGGCGGGTCACGTTGACCCGCTGGGGTGCGATCGGCACGCCGATCCTGATCTTCCCGACCGCCGCCGGCGACGCCGAGGAGAGCGAGCGCTTCCACCTCATCGACGCCATCGGTCCGCTCCTCGAGGGGGGGCGGGTGAAGGCCTACTCGGTCGACTCGGTGCCGGGGCAGGTCTGGTTGCAGGAGAACAACCGGATGGACCACGCGAGCTGGATCCAGAACCAGTTCGACGCCGTGATCGAGCACGAGATCGTTCCGGCGATCCGCCACGACTGCAACCATGCCGAGGGCCTGCAGATCATCGTCACCGGGGCCTCGATCGGCGCGTTCAACGCGCTCGCCTCGCTCTGCCGTCACCCCGAGCTCTTCCGCAAGGCGATCTGCATGAGCGGGACCTACGATCCGCGCCGCTTCCTCTCGGGCGAGGCCAACGACGAATGGTTCCGCTCCTCGCCGATCCACTTCGTGCCGAAGCTCCAGGAGGACTCCGAGCAGCTCCGTCGCCTGCGCCAGTGCTTCGTGCTCCTCACGCACGGCGAGGGCCGACACGAGGCGCCGAAGGAGTCTTGGGACGTGGCCCACGTGCTCGGCGCCCGCGCCATCCCCAACCGCGTCGACTCGTGGGGCAAGGACTGGCACCACGACTGGGTCACGTGGCGCGCGATGCTCCCGAAGTATCTCGAGGAGCTGCTCCCGCGGTGAGCGCGCGGCGTCGCCGCCCCGCGCTCAGTTCCGCGCGTGCATGCGCCGGAACGCGCCGAGGTAGCGGTACTGCCCGACGTCCTGACGCAGCGCGTTGAGCACGGCGTCGCCGTACCGGATCGTGGAGCGGTCACCGGAGCCGTTCACCGTGACGCGACCCGTGGCGATGACGCAGCCCTCGATCTCCGCCGGCGCGTTCATGGTGAAGTTGCCGGCGACGTAGAGCAGGCCGTTGAAGACCGAGTTCGAGCCGGCCAGGATCGTGCAGTCCCCCCGCACGTAGACCAGCCCACGCCCGCGCAGCGGGTGGTCGCGGTCGAAGCTCACGGCGCCGCCGGTGTCGACGATGATCGTCGCGTTCTCGGCGAGCGAGCGCGGGAAGTCCGCGATGTCCGTGACCACGAGGTCGGCGGAGGCCCGCAGGTCGATGAAGGTCGCGCCGAAGATGTTCTCGGGCGACAGGTCGAGGGCGGTCGTCGACGTCGACGTCGCCGGGTTGCCCGAGATGTTGCCGCCCGTGTTGCGGATGGAGCCGGTGTTGCGCGGGTAGTAGGCACCCACGCCGCGCGTCGTGCCCTCGATGCGACCGTTGGTCGTCATCGTGATCCAGTCGCCGCGGTTCGTGGCAACCGCCGCGTTCCCCGGCGGCGCGAGCTTGCGGCGCAGGATCTCCGCCTCCACCACCTCCATCGCGATCACGCTGTTCGGCGCCTGGTCGAAGGGCAGCGACTCGTCCTCGCGCTCGAACACGTAGCCGATCGAGCGGATGCGCCAAGACGTGCCGGCGTTGCCCGCGCGCCGCTCCATCGAGACGTCGTGCGCGCGCATCTGCTCACGCCAATCGCGACGTTCCTCGATCGGGTCGGCGTCCCAGCGCTTCCACACCTCGTAGCGCCCCCAGGTGCGACCGCGCACGCGGAACTCGCGCACGATGCCGACCTCGGTCTCCTGCGTGTCGATGATGGGCGGCGAGGCCTCCATGTCGACGATCGGCTCGAACGCGAGCACCGGCTGCGTGTTCTGCCGCCGGAACCAGGAGATCGCCTCGGTCAACCCGGCGCGTGCGAACTGCACGGCCTGGGCGCCGACACGGAACTCCGTGTTGGTCTTCTCCGCGTTGCCGCGCTCGATCATCGCGCCCGTGAGCACGATGCCGGTCGAGATGATCACGAAGATCATCGCAAGCACGAGCGCTGCGCCGCGCTCCCCTTCGCGCATCGGCGCTGGCCCACGGCGTGGACCGACGAGAGTGGTCATGAGTGAGTCCTGCGCGACGACCTCGACCACGCTCCGGGCGGAGGCATCACGCGTCCGCAGCTTCGGCACCCCCTGTCGCGAACTTGAGCAACGGGTCCCGCCGCGGGACCACGGTCCTCATGCGAAGGGGTACTTGTGCGGGACGACCACGATTCCCGTGTCGCTGACCGTGAAGCGCCGCCGGTCCTCCGCCGCGTCGTAGCCGATGCGCGTGCCGTCGGGGACGACCGTCCACTTGTCGATGATCGCGCGGCGGATCCGCACGTCCTTGCCGATGCGCGCGCCGCGGAACAGGATCACCTCGTCGAGGACGCTCCGCTCGTCGACGTAGACGCGGTTCGAGAGCACGGAACGGCGCACCTGCGCGCCCGAGACCACCACGCCGGGGCAGAGCAGCGAGTCGATCACCTCCGAACGACGACCGGGCTCGTCGAAGAGGGTCTTCGCCGGCGGGTCGTTGTGCCACTGCGTGAAGACCGGCCATGCGTCCTCGTACAGGTTGAGCGCGGGCTGCGGACTGCAGAGGTCCTGATGGGCATCGAAGTACGACTCGATCGTGCCGACGTCGCGCCAATAGGGATCCCGGTTGCCGTCGATGTCGACGAAGTGGTGCGCGATCACGTGACCGTCGCCGATCATCTTCGGGATGATGTCCTTGCCGAAGTCGTGGCTGCTCTCGTCGCCGGCGACGTGATCGTCCTCGAGCCTGCGGACCAGCTCCTCGGTCCGGAAGATGTAGATGCCCATCGAGCCGAGGCAGTAGCCCGGCTGATTCGGGATCTCGGGCGCGTTCGACCGCGGCTTCTCCACGAAGCTCCGCACGACGTCGTCCGCGTCGACCTGCAGCACGCCGAAGCGGCGCGCCTCCGCGGTCGGCACCCGCACCGCACCGATCGTGAGCGCCGCACCCTTCTCCAGGTGGTCCTGGAGCATGCGGCCGTAGTCCATCTTGTAGATGTGGTCGCCCGAGAGGATCAGCACGTTGTCCGGGCGCTCGGCGCGCATCGCGTCGAGGTTGTGGAAGATGGCATCGGCGGTGCCGCTGTACCACGCGTTGGTGTCGCCGTGCTGCGGCGGCCGCGTGACGATGAACTGCTCGAGGCGACGCGGGAGGAAGTTCCAGCCGAAGCGGATGTGCTCCTCGAGCGAGCGCGCGCGGTACTGCGTGAGGATGAAGATCCGGCGCAATCCCGAGTGGATGCAGTTGCTGAGCGTGAAGTCGATGATCCGGTACGAACCGGCGAAGGGCACCGCCGGCTTCGCTCGCGTCAGCGTGAGCGGATGCAGACGCTCGCCGCGGCCACCCGCGAGGATGAACGTCAGCGTGTTGCGGAGATGTTGGGGTAGCAGCGTGGACACGTCTTGATCCGCGGCGAGTGAAGGAGCGAGAAGGGCGAAGAGGATGACGCGCTGTGGCCGATAGAATGTCGCCGCACGCTCGACTAGAAAACCCTTCTCTCCCCGCGCGGCCGGGGCGGCAGCCGCTCGACCGCGGCCACCGAGACCCGACCGGCGACGGTCGCGCCCGCCGCTCCCACCCCACCGCTCTCCGCCCCGACGCGCGAAGACCACCGACGCGCCATGACCATCGCTGCAGCATGACCAGTCCGCCCGCGCGCCTCGACCGCAGCACACTGCTCGACCGGTCGCGAGCGTTGCGCACCGAGTGGCTGGAAGCGGACGGCGTGGGCGGCTTCGCGATGGGCAGCGTCCTTTGCGCGAGGGCCCGGCGTTACCACGGACTCCTCGTCGCGACGCCCCGCGGGCTCGCGCGACGTCACCAGTTCCTGGCGCGCTGGCAGGATCGCCTCGTCCTCGCCGACGGCTCGCAGCTCGAACTGTCGCCGGCCACGCCGGACCGCGGGCAGGGCTTCCCGGCCGCCGACGCCATCGAGTCGTTCACCATCGACCCCGCGCCGACCTGGACCCTCGAGCTCGACGGCTGCCGCCTCGAGCGCGAGATCCTGGTCCCGAAGGGCCGCGCCGCCGTGCTCTGTCGCTGGTCGCTCCTGCGCGCCCGCTCGCCGCTCACGCTCGAACTGGTGCCCTGGCTGACCTGTCGCGAACTCGATCGTCTCCACCACCGCAACGCCGCGCTCGACCCCCGCACTCGCCGCGAAGGCGACGTCGTGCGCGTGCGTCCCTACGCGGCGCTCCCCGAGCTCTGCCTCGGGGTCGGCGCGAGCCCCCGGGGCTTCCGCTTCGAGGAGAAGGCCGCGTGGACGATCGGGGTCGAGCTCGCCATCGAGCGCGAGCGCGGCTACGACGACCACGAGGACGAGTTCGCGCCGGGTCACTTCGCGATCCCGTTGCGTGAGGGGGAGAGCGTCGTCGTCGCGGCCGCGCTCGAGCAGCCCGTCGAGGCGCCCGAGACCCTGCGCGAGCGTGTCCTCGACCTGCGCCGCAAGGCGATGCGGCTGCGCGCGTCGGCGACGCGCGCCGCGCCGCTGCGCGCCCGCCTCGAAGCGCGCGCCGACGAGTTCCTCTACGTCGATCGCGGTGGCCGGCTCGGCGTGATCGCGGGCCATCCCTGGTTCGGGGAATGGGGTCGCGACACCTTCATCGCGCTGCCCGGCCTGACGCTGGCGCGCGAGCGCGTCGACCAGTGCGCGAAGGTGCTCGCCGGCGTCCTCCCCTTCCTCGCGGACGGACTCGTGCCCAACGTGTTCGGCACGTGTCGCGAGGACAGCCATTACGGCTCCGTCGACGCCGCGCTCTGGTATGCGCGCGCCATCGATCTCTGGCGGCGGGCGGGCGGCGTGCATCCGCGCCACGATGCGGCCCTCGATGCCGCGCTCCTCGAGATCGCGACGCGCTACCACGACGGCACCGCGCTCGGCATCCGCGCCGACGACGACGGGCTGCTCGTCTGCGGCGGGAGCGATCTCAATGCGACCTGGATGGACGCGCAGCTCGCCGACGGCCCGGTGACGCCGCGCGACGGCAAGCCTGTCGAGATCGTCGCGCTCTGGTGCGCGCTGTTGGACCAGGTCGCGGAACGCGCCCCCGACGCGGCGCGGTGGCGCGCCCGCCGCGACCGCGCGTGGCAGTCCTTCCGCGAGCGGTTCTGGGTCGCGGATCCGAGCACGAGCGGGGCGGGCTGGCTCGCGGATCGCCTCGATCGCGACGGCAGACCGGACCCGAGCGTGCGCCCGAACATGGTCCTCGCCGCGGCGCTCGCCAGGTCACCGCTCGACGACCGGGTCCGCGCCGCCGTGCTCGAGGTGACCGAGCGCGACCTGCTGACGCCGCGCGGCCTGCGCACGTTGTCGAACCGCGACCCGCGGTACGTCGGGCGCTACCACGGTGACGTCGTCTCGCGCGATCGGGCCTACCACCAGGGCACCGTGTGGCCGTGGCTGATCGGCAGCTATGTCGAGCTCGCCCTGCGCGTGCGCGGCGACGCCGCCGTGCCCGCGCTCCGCGCGCTGCTCGACGGTTTCGCGACGACGCTCGACGAGGCCGGACTCGGTTTCGTCTCCGAAGTCCACGACGGTGATCCGCCGCACCGACCCGGCGGAGCGATCGCGCAGGCCTGGAGCAGCGCCGAGCTGCTGCGGGCCTACGCCCTCTTGGAGGAACGCTCGTGACCGATGTCGTCTGCTATTTCCAGGCCCACCAACCCTTCCGGTTGCGTCCGGGTCGGCACGAGCGCGGCGAACCCCAGCAGCGCTGGTTCGATGACGAGCTGAACCGCCTCGTGGTCGAGCGCGTCGCCGAGCGCTGCTACCGGCCGATGAACGCGCTCCTGCTCGAGCTCGGCAGACGGCACGAGGGCCGCTTCCGTGTCGGACTCTCCGTGACCGGGACCCTCCTCGACCAGCTCCGGCGCTGGTCGCCGGCGACCCTCGACTCCTTCGTCGCGCTCGCCGAGAGCGGCTGCGTCGAGTTCCTCGGCGAGACCTCCCACCATTCCGTGTCCGCACTCGCCTGCGAAGCGGAGTTCCGCGACCAGGTGGAGACCCACGCGCGGACGATCGAGGAGCTCTTCGGGCGTCGGCCGACGACGTTCCGGAACACCGAGCTGATCATCCGCGAGGACATCGCGCGGATCGTCGAGGAGCTCGGCTTCGAGGTCCTGCTCGGCGAGGGCGCCGACCGGCTCCTCGGCTGGCGCCTGCCGTTCTGGCCGTATCGCCCCAAGGGCTGCACGTCGCTCAAGCTGCTCCTGCGCTGCTACTCGCTCTCCGACGACATCGGCTTCCGCTTCAGCAATCGCCAGTGGCCCGAGTACCCGCTCTTCGCCGACAAGTTCGCGCGGTGGATGCACGGCGTCGCGAGCGATGCGGCCTTCGTCGGCCTCTTCATGGACTATGAGACCTTCGGCGAGCACCAGTGGGCCGACACGGGGATCCTCGAGTTCATGAAGCAGATGCCGGGCGAAGTCCTGAAGGACGAGCGCTTCACCTTCCGCTCCCCGGGCGAGTCCGCCGCCCGCCACGCCGTGGTCGGCGAGCTGGCGATCCCCGACGCGGTCTCCTGGGCGGACGCCGAGCGGGACGTCTCGGCCTGGTTGGGCAACCCGATGCAGCGCCACGCCCACGCGGAGCTGTACGCCTTGCGCGACGAGGTGTTGCGTGCCGCGACACTCGGCCGCGGGGATCTCCTCGACGCCTGGCGCCGCATGACGACCTCGGACCACGTCTATTACATGGCCACGAAGTCGGCTTCGGACAACGACGTGCACGAGTACTTCAGTCCGTACGGGCGCCCGCACGATGCCTTCATGACGTTCTCGAACGTCCTCGACGATCTGCGGTCCCGCGTGCGCGCTGCGCTCGCGTCGCCCGCAGATGCCGCCCGGCCCGTCGCCGCCCTCACCGGCGACACCCGCTCGGCGAACGTCGCAGTTCCGCCCTCACCCTCGACCCCCGATCGCGGCCGCACCAGCACGGCGCCGCCACAAGCTCCCGTGACGAGACACCCGGAACCCCCTTCGAAGCCGGACCGCGACACCGACCGCAAGCGGAGGCGCCCCTCGTGAAGAGCCCGCACGCCCTCTTCGAGATCAGCTGGGAGGTCTGCAACAAGGTCGGCGGCATCCACACGGTGCTGTCGAGCAAGGCGAAGACCGCCGTGGCACGGTTCGGGGACGACTACGTCGTCGTCGGCCCGTGGCTCCTCTCGGACACCGACCGTCGCAACGCATTCGAGCCCGAGCCCGGACACGAGGTCTTCGCGGACGCATGCCGTGCCCTGGGGCTGCCGGTGCAGATCGGTCGCTGGAAGATCCCCGGTCGACCGCGCTGCATCCTGATCGAGTTCTCCAGCCACTACGCGCAGAAGAACGACATCCTCACCCGCCTCTGGGAGGACTGGCAGGTCGACTCGATCGAGGGCGGCTGGGACTACGTCGAACCGGTGCTCTTCGGCTGGGCGGCCGGCAAGGTCCTCGAGGAGTACTGGGAACACTACCTCGCGCCCGAGCACCGACGCGCCGTCGTGCAGGCGCACGAGTGGATGACCGGCTCGGCGCTGCTCTACCTCAAGAAGCGCGTGCCGGCATTGGGCACGGTGTTCACGACGCACGCGACCATGCTCGGCCGCGCGCTCTCGTCACTCGGTCACTCGCCCGAGGATGGCCTCGGCGACAAGACGGTCGACGATCTCGCCCGCACGCACGGAGTGCGCGCCAAACACTCCCTCGAGGGCGTGTGCGCGCGCGAGGCCGACGTCTTCACGACCGTGAGCGAGCTCACGGCGAAGGAGGCGAAGCTGCTGCACCGCCGCGATGCGAACCCGGTGCTCCCCAATGGCATCGACCTCGAGGTCCTCGACGAGCTCGCCGGCAATGCCTCGCATCGGACCATGGTGCGGCAGCGGCTGACCGACCTCGCCCAGCGCTTCCTCGGGACTCCCGACCTCCGCAACGCCGCGTTCGCCTGCATCTCCGGACGCTACGAGTTCCACAACAAGGGCATCGACATCCTGCTCGACGCGGCCGCCCGCCTCGAGAAGCGCGAGGGCCGCCCGGTCGTCCTGTGGGTCCTCGTGCCCGCGGGCAACTCGGGGCTGCGCTCCGAGGTCCGGGAACGCCTGGACGCCAAGGGCCCGCTCCAGGTGCAGGATCCGATCGGCACCTGCACGCACCACCTCTTCGACGAGGACAAGGACCCCGTTCGCAAGCGCGCGATCGAGCTCGGTCTCACCAATGCCTCGGGGGCGAGGATCAAGCTGATCCACGTCCCGATCTATCTCGGCCCACGCGACGACTTCCTCGGCTTCGAATACGAGGCGGTCCTCGCGGCGATGGATCTCGGGATCTTCCCCAGCTTCTACGAGCCCTGGGGCTACACGCCGCAGGAGAGCCTCGGCGTCGGGGTCCCGACCATCACCAGCGACTTCGCGGGCTTCGGGCGCTGGGCCTTGTCGCAGGCGCTCGCCGAAGCCGACGGCGTGACCGTCGTGCGGCGCGCGGGCGCACGCTACGACCAGGCGATCGAGCGGGTCACGGACGCCATCGCGACCGCGTTGGCGCGCACCGAGTCCGAACACCGGGCGTTGCAGCCGCGCTGCCGCGCCGCCGCGGCGCGGACCGCGTGGCACGACCTCTACGAGAACTACGTGACGGCCTATTCGTCGGCCGATCTCGCCGTCGATTCGCGCGCCGCGGCGCGCGTGCCACAGACGCGACGGCCGAAGTCGCAGGTGGTCGTCGTGCCCGCGAGCACGGCCGCGCCGCGGATCCGCTACTTCGACGTCGCGGCGACCCTGCCCGACGCCCTCCAACCGCTCGAACGCATCGCCCGCAACTTCTGGTGGTGCTGGGATCCGGAGGCGCCGACGCTCTTCGAGGCCATCTCGCCCCAGGGCTTCGCCGCCGCGGGCCGCAATCCGCTGCGGTTCCTGCGCCGAGCCTTCCCCGAGGATCTGCGTCAGAAGGCCGACGACGCGAGCTTCGTCGCCCGGGTCGTCGCGGTCGAGCAGCGCTTCGACACCTACCTCGCCGCGCGCCGCGAACGCGTCGAGCTCGGCGGGCCGAACGGCGGGAACCTGACCCGTCACCACCCGGTGGCGTACTTCTGCGCCGAGTTCGGCATCCACGAGTCCTTCCCGATCTACAGCGGCGGACTCGGCATCCTCGCGGGCGACCACCTGAAGTCGGCCAGCGACCTCGACATCCCGCTCGTCGGCGTGGGGCTTTTCTACCGCTTCGGCTACCTGAAGCAGCAGCTCACGACCGACGGTCGTCAGCTCGCGCTCGACCGCGAGAACGACCCGGAGCAACTCCCGATGGAGCTGCTCCGCAATCCCGATGGCTCGCCCCTCGAAGTGCGGGTGCCGATGCCCGGGCGCGACGTCGCATTGCGTGCCTGGCTCGTCAAGGTCGGCCGCGTCGACCTCTACCTGCTGGATGCGAACACGCCGAGCAACCGGGACGAGGACCGCGACATCACGCGGCACCTCTACGGCGGCGATCACGAGATGCGCATCCGCCAGCTCATCGCCCTGGGCCGAGGCGGCGTCCGCCTCCTCGGGGAGCTCGGCATCGAGCCCGCGGCCTGGCACATGAACGAGGGCCACGCCGCATTCCTGACCCTCGAGCGCGTCGGCCGGCTCGTCCGTCGTGGCGGCCTCACGTTCGAGACCGCGCGTGAGGCGGTGCGGGCGACGACCGCCTTCACGACGCACACCCCGGTCCCGGCCGGCCACGACCGCTTCGCCGAGGACATCATGCGGCGCTACTTCAGCGACGTGCCGGACTGGGTGGGTGTGCCCTGGGATCGGTTCCTGCGCTTCGGCCGCGCCGACGCGTCGGGGTCCGACTTCAACATGACCTACCTGGCGCTGACGTTCTCGTCGTTCTGCAACGGAGTGAGCAAGCTCCACGGCATCGCCTCGCGGGATCTCCTCCACCCGTATTGGCCGAGCCTGCTGCGCGATGAGGTGCCCGTCGAGTCCATCACCAACGGCGTCCACCTCCCGACCTGGACGAGCCCGCGGATCGCCTCGCTGCTCGGCGCGCGCAACGTCCCGGTGAAGGGACAGAACTTCCGCGACGGCGCGCCGCGCGTCGACCGCCGCGCGCTCTGGCGAGCGCGCAACGAGCTCAAGCGCGTCCTGCGCGACAAGGTGTCCGCGCGCGTCGAGAAGGCCTTCGTCGGCCGCAGCGACAATCCCACCATCCTCGGGAAGACGCTGGCCGGACTCGACGAGAACGCGCTCTGGATCGGGTTCGCCCGGCGCTTCGCGCCCTACAAGCGCGCCGGCCTGCTCTACAAGGACCCGGCGCGCCTGAAGCGCCTCTGCGCCAGTACCGATCGACCGGTGCGCATCCTCGTCGCCGGCAAGGCGCATCCGCGGGACCAGATGGGCCAGGACATCCTCCGCGGGATCGCCGAGCTCGCCCGGGGCGATCAGCTCCTCGGCAACGTGGTCTTCATCGAGGACTACGACATCGAGCTCGCCCGCGCGCTCGTGCAGGGCGTGGACGTCTGGCTCAACACGCCGACGCGCATGCTCGAGGCCAGCGGCACGTCGGGCATGAAGGTCGCCGCCAACGGCGGCCTCAATCTCTCGATCGCCGACGGCTGGTGGCCCGAGATCGCGGATGGTCGCAACGGCTGGGTGATCGGCAGCGAGAAGCGCAGCTATGCGCAGGCCGAACTCCAGGACCAGCTCGATGCCGAGACGCTGTATCGGCTCCTGGAGGACGAGGTCGTCCCGCTGTTCTTCGACCGTGACCAGGACGGCGTGCCGGCGGGCTGGCTGGATCGCGTGGTCCACTCCCTGGAGAGCGTCGCGCCCGTCTTCGACACCGACCGCATGGTCAAGGAGTACTTCGACCGCGCGTATGCGGAGCTGGGACGCGGCTTCGCCGCCATGCAGAGCGACCGGGGCCGGGCCCAGCGGATCGCGGACGAGGCCCAGCGCGTGCGCAAGAGCTTCGAGGCGATCAAGATCCTCGAGGTGCGGCACACCGAGACGACCGACGTCCGCGTCGGCGACGCGGTCGATGCATTCGTGCGCGTCGATCTCGGCGCGCTCACCGCGAAGGACGTCGACGTCGAGCTGGTGCTCGGCAACGCGACGGAGAGCGGCGAACTCGCGAACACCACGCTCGTCGTCCTCAAGCCCACCGGCACTCCGGAAGGCGCCGTGCAGGACTTCGCGGGGCAACACACGGTGACACGCTCCGGCCGTTACGGTGCGGGACTCCGGGTGCGCCCCAAGCGCTTCAGCGCCTCGCCGAGTTCGCTCCGCGACCTCGTCCTCTGGGCCTGACCCGCTTCTGCCCTCAGCGCCGCTGCGCGCCGATCGTCATCGCGAGGAACGCGAGCCGGTCGGTGGCCTCGGCGATCTGCGCGCTCGTCGCCTTGCCCGCGCCGTGACCCGCACGGCGCGTGATGCGCAGGAGCACGTCGGCGGGCCCCCGTTGCGCGGCCTGGAGCGTGGCCGCGAACTTGTAGCTGTGTCCGGGGAGCACCCGATCGTCGTGATCCCCGGTCATGATCAGCGTGGGCGGATACACCGTCTCGCGCACATTGTGCAGCGGCGAATAGGCGCGGAGGACGGGGAACATCTGCGGATCGTCGCTCCGGCCGTACTCGGGGGCCCACGCCCTGCCGATCGTGAACTGGTGGTACCGCAGCATGTCGAGCACCCCGACCTCGGGGATCGCGGCGCCGAACAACCAGGGCCGCTGGACCAGGCAGGCGCCGACGAGCAATCCGCCATTGCTGCGCCCGGAGATCGCGAGGTGGTTGCGATCGGAGTAACCGTTCCGACGCATGAACTCCGCCGCGGCGAAGAAGTCGTCGAAGACGTTCTGCTTCTTCTCGCGCATGCCGGCCTCGTGCCAGGCGAGCCCCCGCTCTCCGCCGCCACGGAGCGTGACCTGCACGAAGAGCCCGCCGGTCTCGACGAAGGCCAGTCGCTCCGGCGAGAAGCCCGGCCGCAGTGCGATGTCGAAGCCGCCGTAGCCGTAGAGCCAGGTCGGGTTGGACCCGTCGAGTCGCACGGGTCCGCGACGGCGCAGCATGAACATCTGCAGCGGAGTCCCGTCGCCGCTGTGGAAGCCGATCTGCGTGACGACGAAGTCCTCGGGATCGAAGCGCAGCGGCGGTTCCCGGACGAGCCGCAGCTCCTGACGATCGAAGTCGAAGGCGTACACCGAGGCCGGTCGGGCGAAGCTCTCGAAGGTGAAATGCGTGATCCGGTCCTCTGGATCTCCGGTGAGCGGACCGATGCTGCCGGGTCCCGGCAGGACGATCTCCCCGAGAGGTGCACCGGCCGTCGAATGGCGGACGAGCACGTCGTGCGCATCCCGCAGGTAGAGCACCACGAGTTCCCCGCCGACGAGGCGTGCGGCGAGCAGTTTGTCGCCCTTCTCGCCGACGATCTCCCGTCGGCTCGACGGGTCCCTCAGATCGACGCCGACGAGGCGTCCGAACGGAGCGTCGCGGTCCGTCACGAAGAGCGCCTCGTCCCCCAGCATCCCCACGAAATCCCACTGCGCATCGAAGTCCATCAGCAGCGGGACGACCGCGAAATCCGCGCCGGCGAGGTCGATGAAGGCGACCCGATTGCGCCGATCCGTGCCCTCGCTGATCGAGACGATCGCGAAGCGCCCGTCGTGGGTGACCTCGGCGTGGAAGCCCCAATCCGGATGATCGGGTCGCTCGTAGACGACCCGGTCGTCGGCCTGCGGAGTGCCCACCCGGTGGTAGCACAGCGACGGCTTCGCCGTGATCGCCTCGTGCACGGCGCCCGCTTCCGGGCTCGGGTAGCGCTGGTAGAAGAAGCCCTCGCCATCCAGCGTCCACGACGCGCTCGAGAACTTCGACCACCGGACGCGATCCTCGTGGACGTTTCGGGACGCCACGTCCATCACGCGCCATTCCACCCAATCCGAGCCCGCGTCCGTCAGGCCCAGGGCCACCCGTCGCCCGTCCTTGCTGTACGAGACCCCCGCGAGTGCGACCGTGCCATCGTTCGACTGCGCATTCGGGTCGAAGAGCAGTTCGCCATCGGCCTGCGGGGAGTCCCCGATCCTCAGCACCGCCTGGTTCTGCAATCCGTCATTGTGACTCCAGACCCAGCGCTCCCCGCACGGCGCGGGAGCGGACCAGCGGGGGAAGTCCCAGAGCTCCGTCAGCCGGGCGCGGAGCGCCTCCCGCGAGGGCACGGCCGCGAGCCGGGACTCGGTATGCGCGTTCTGGCGATCCACCCAGGCGAGGACCTCCTCACCATCCTGATCCTCGAGCCAACGGAACGGGTCGGCGACCTTGGTCCCGTGATAGTCGTCGACGACGTCGACGCTGCGGGTCTCCGGTGCTCGGCCGGGTTGGAAGGTCGAGCCCGTGCCCGGTCCCGAACCGCAGGCCGAGAACACGGTGAGGACCAGGATCGCGACGAACTCAGCCGCTCTCACGAGCGCTGCCGGAACGGGTTGAACGAACGACGTCATGGCGTGCCAGCGGGCAGCCGATCCCGATCCCCGAGCGAGCACAAGCGCATTCTCCGCGCTCCGCTCGAGCACCTCGCAGCGCCACTCCGGTCCCTCTTGCGCGCGTGCCGATCTCTGCTAACCTGTTCGGCCCACGAACGCCCCGCAGGCGCTCGCAGCTCTCGAACATCCGGTGATCCCCGATAGCTCAGTCGGTAGAGCGGGTGACTGTTAATCACTAGGTCGTAGGTTCAAGTCCTACTCGGGGAGATGCGGCTCGATCGGAGCCAGGCAACCCGCTGCAAGCTCGCCGCTTGCAGCGGGTTGCGTCGTTTCCGGGCAGTCCGGTGCCGGCGCTGCGGCAGCGGCCGGCCGCCCGTCTTGGCCCTTCGATCGGACGCTGCCGGCGCGCTCCGCATCGCGGCCGGCAGCGAGGCGTCTCCGGCGCGCGGGAGCGTCGCGAGGACGCGTGGCTGCCGACCGCGCTGCGACGCCGCTCCGAAGCGCGCGGGCGCACCGGGCGTCGATGACCGGGTCGACGTCCACCGTTGGCGACTCCACGCGCCGGCGGTCCGTCGTGCATGCGAGACCGAAGCGCCGCGGCAATCCGCGACGGCGCCCGCGAGGTCGCTCCCCGCGCGGATTGCGAACGCCCCCAAACGCGCGCCGGCTGGAACCCGCGCCCCGCGCGGCGTGGGCCTGGCCATCCATATCCAACCGCGCCTGCCGATCACCGCGCGCATCGACGGCCGACGGTCCGCGCCCTCGCGGTGCATACCCGGCCGCGCGCGCGTCCGCGGCGAGCCGGACCGCGGGAACCCGGCGTTCTCGCGGGTGGCGGAGCTCCCGCGAATCCCGGCCCTTGAGAGCCGCGAGGAGGGCCTGCGGCCGAAACCGTGGAGCGGCCGTGCACCAGCCCCACGGAACGAGCCGAGGGCGAGCTCCCCTCGACGGGAGACGCGGCACAGAGGGCGGACACGACCCGCGTCGAACGCGCGCGCCCGATCCCACGCATGCAGCGCGCTCGACGTCGCGTCAGGAGCCACTGCGGCGCGCGCGCCGCATGGCTCGTCGTCGCGGCGGAGCGCCGAGCCGCTTCAGACCGAAGCGAGCACGTCGCGGAGCTTGCCGATCACCGAGAGGAGCTGCGCACGCTCCCGCTCGAGATTGCGCACGTGCTGCACGATCCCCTCGATTCCGACGAGGCCGGCGGACGGCTTCGCCTTCGGCGGGCGACCGGGACCACGACGCACGACGGCCGGTGCCGCGACCGCTGCGGGCGGACGACCGACCTTGGCAGCCTTCTTCGCGGCCGCCTTCGCCTTCGACGCCGGCTTCGTCTTCACGTGCCCGAGCAGCAGCTGCGCGCGCCCGTAGACGATCGGGTAGATCTTGTGACCCTTGGCCTTCGCTGCGTCGCGCACCTCCGCGAATGGTGCGCCCTTGTGCGCAGCGAGGTAGTCCTTGACGAATGCGAACGCGTCTTTGCCTTTCTGGTTGGCCATGGCCCCCAGTTATCGACGCGACCCTATGGCAGATTCAAGAGGCGATTTGCCGATCCCCATTGTTCTCTGGCCCCGGCGGCAGGGGTCGGGTCGGAGATCACACGGCTCCGACACCGCAGGCCAGGGGATCGACCCCGCCCGCCGCAGGCGCCGTTTGCCCACGCTACCCGCGGCCTGTGCTCGGCCTCCGGCGCCATTCCTGCTTAGCCGGTATCCGGTTGGAGACCGGGCCACCGGGGGGCGAGCGACCGATCGGTTCCGCGTAGGATCGGCCGCTCGCGATGCCTGAACACCACGCATGAAGCCCGTCGTACCTTCGCGAACGGCCACGCGGCACCCCGCGCGGCGATCCCCCTGGCGAGCATGGGCGCTCCTGGGAATCGCCGTGGGGCTGGCGCTCGCGATGCACGCGTCACGCGCGACCCGCTCGATCGATCCGGATTGGTCGCGGGTCGCCATCGAAGTGCCGGAACTCGATTGCACGTTCTGGTGCAGCGTCCGGCTCTCGACGATCCTCGACGCCGTCGACGGCATCCGCGCGGAGAGCTTCGACCCCAGGACGCGCCAGGCCACGGTCCGCTTCGACCCGCGCAAGCGATCGGCGACGGAGGTGCTCGACGCGCTGTCGTCGCGCGGTGTCCGGGCCAGGATCCCGGCTGCGACGGACCGCTGATCCAGGGCGTTTGCCGACCCTCGCGAGATCAGCCGTCCTCGCCGACCGGCGAGGTCCTCTCCTTGGAAATGGATACCGGCCGCGACGAGCGCCACGACACGGCGACCGATACGGCGAGCACGGCGACGATGACCGAGAGCGAGAGCAGCGGCGGGATCTTCACGGTCTCCATGAGCAGCAGCTTCGCCCCGACGAAGGCGAGCACGATCGCCAGGCCCGTCTTCAGATGCACGAAGCGGTCCACCATCCCCGCGAGGACGAAGAACAGCGAACGCAGGCCGAGGATGGCGAACACGTTCGACGTGAAGACGAGGAAGGGCTCCTGCGTGACCGCGAAGATCGCCGGGATGGAATCGACGGCGAACACGACGTCGGAGACCTCGACCATCACGAGCGCGAGGAAGAGCGGCGTGGCTCGCAGGCGGCGGTCGACCCGCACGAAGAAGCGCTGATCGTGGATCTCGGTGACGCGGAGCCGTCGCCGCAGCCAACCGACGAGCCGTGAGTCCTGCGGCTGCAATTCGTGCGGGCGCTGGGTGAGCAGCTTGATCGCCGTGAGCACCAGGAAGGCGCCGAACACGTACAGCACCCAATGGAACCGGGTCACGAGCGCCGCTCCACCGAGGATCATGAGCGCCCGCAACACGATCGCCGTGAGCACGCCCCAGAACAGCACGCGGTGCTGGAGATGCAGGGGGATGCGCAGCGTCTCGAAGATCAGGACGAAGACGAAGACGTTGTCGAACGACAGCGACTGCTCGATCACCCACCCGGTGTAGAACTCGATTGCCGCCGTCCCGCCGAACTGCCAGCCGATCCAGGCGCCGAAGAGCATCGCGAGCGAGGACCAGACGACCGTCCAGGTCAGCGCCTCACGGAATCGCGGGACGTGGGCCGCGCGATGGAAGATGCCGAGGTCCAACGCCAGCATGCCCAGGACGAACGCGACGAACAGACCCCAGAACAGCGGGGAGACTTCGATGGGCATGGCGTGGTCGGTCGCGGACGCCGGTGGAGTCGCGGCGCGCGCATCCTCGAGGGCGGGGCGCGGAGGATGCGCCGCGTCCGCGCGGGTTCAAGTCGCGACCACCGGCTTGCGCCGCCCCCCGCCGGACCCTAGAGCCCGGCAATGCCCGAAGCCGACCCCGCCCTCCCCGAGAAGTCCGTGATCGAGGTGCTGCATGGCCTGGGTCGGCACTGGGTCGGCGACGGATTTCCCGTCCAGACGCTCTTCGCGTATCCCGAGCGCGGTCCGGAGCTGAGTCCCTTCCTCCTGCTCGACCACGCCGGCCCCCACGCCTTCGCGCCGACGACGCAGCGCCGCGGGGTCGGAGCCCACCCTCACCGCGGTTTCGAGACCGTCACCCTCGTGTTCGCGGGCGAGGTCGAACACCGGGACTCCGCGGGCGGCGGCGGCACGATCGGTCCGGGCGACGTGCAATGGATGACGGCCGGCGCCGGCATCGTGCACGAGGAATTCCATTCCCCGCGTTTCGCCGCGAGCGGCGGGAACTTCGAGGTCGCGCAGCTCTGGGTGAACCTGCCTGCCGCGCGCAAGCGCACGCCCGCCCGCTATCAGGCGATCACGGCCGACCGGATCCCCGAGCGCACGCTGGCCGAAGGACGCGCGCGGGTCCGCATCGTCGCCGGCAGCTTCCCCGTCGGCTCGGACATCGTGCAGGGCCCGGCCGAGACCCACAGCCCCGTGAACGTGTGGGACGTGCAGGTCGTCGAGGACGGCCCGCTCGCGCTTTCCCTGCCCGACGGCCAGACGGCCCTGCTCGTCGTGCTCTCGGGCAGCCTGACGCTGTCCGAGGGCAGCGTCGCAGCGCGTGACAGCAGCATCCGTTTCACCCGCGAGGGCGTCCGACTCGTTGTGGGCGCGACCCACGGCACCCACGTGCTCGTCCTCGCCGGCGCGCCGCTCCACGAACCCATCGCGGGCAGTGGCCCCTTCGTGATGAACACGCCGGACGAACTCGCGCAGGCCTACGCCGATCACCGTCGCGGACGACTCGGCCATTGACGCGCGTGAGGCGCGCATTCCGGGGACTCGTCGATCAGCGCGTCAGCGCGATGCGCAGGCAGGTCGCGGCGCTCTCGAAGTCCTCGTATTCGCCGAGTCCCACCAACACCAGGGCGAGCTCGGTGACGACGCGCTCGACGCGCGCCACGTCCGCCCGGTCCGGGGTCGACAGCGGTGCCACCCGGGCCGCGACGCGTGCACGCAGCCGGGAGTCGATCCGGGCCAGGAGCTGCTGCACCTGATCGAGCCGCCACTCGAGTTGCGTCTCGAGGGCAGCACGTGGTTCGAGTTCGGTGTCGACGCGGTCCGTGTGGAGCGCTCGCTGCATGGCGGATCGGGAGGAGGACGGATGCGGAATGCCGCGTGCGAGACGCGGCGCGCTCCTTACGCGCAGGGCGATGCCCGGGGCTCGTCCGAGTTCCGGGCGCGGAATTGTCGGCTCCGCCGCGTGCCCGCGGCGCCGTCGGCTGCTGCCCCGGCGGTCGATCGGGAACCTTCACCCACCGACCGGAGGACCCCGCGCGACATGGGCAGGCGTAACGAAGGGACCGCGCCGCGACGACGTTGCCGCGACGCGGATCATCGATCGAGACCAACGAGGAACCGACAGCCATGAAGACCCACCTCTCGCCGCTCACCGCCGCCGTGCTGGCAGCGTTCGTCGCGCCCGCCGCGAACTCCCAGGAGGCCTCGACCGGCGCGCCGGTCCGCGCCGACGACGTGACGGGACGCGATCCCCACGCGCCACTGCAGGACCTCATCGGCACCACGGTCCGTCTCGCGAGCCCCAAGCCGCGCGATCCGGAGCCGGATCCGGGCCGCGGCGCGGCCGCACCCGCGCCCGGCGGCGCGCAGAGCGCGATCACGCGCATCGTGCTCGACGCCGACGACGGCACGATCGACTGGGTCGTGATCGGGACCGCCGCGTGGCTCGGACTGCCCGAACGCCATGTCGCGGTGCCCCGCGATGCGCTCCGCGGCACCACGTCGGCGACCGACGAGAAGCGACGCGAGTTCGTGCTCGACGCGACGACCGAGCGGCTCGCGACCCAGCCCGCGTTCGAGGACGAAGGGCTCGCGAAGCGCGGCCTGGCCGCGCTCGTGAACGAGGCACGCGAGGCCTGGCAGCGCTCGGGCGGCCGCGTCGACGAGACCGCGAGTCCGCTGCTCGCGGAGTCCATCCGGCCCGCACCGGTGCACGCCCGGGACGGCCGCTTCGGTGCGATCCACGAGGTCTTCAGCGATGACCGCGGACGACGCGCCCGCTTCGTGATCGTGCGGTCCGAGGGCACGAACTGGCTCATGCCCTTCGCGGCATTGAGGTGGACGCCGGGTGACGACGAGGCGCGTTGGGTCATCGACCGTCCGGCGGCCGCGCTGCGGGAGTCGGGCATCCGCTACGAGAAGCCCGCGGACTGCCTCATCGATCCGAAGGCCGCCGAAGCCGCGCAGGCGGCGTTCGCCCGCAGCGCGCGGACCTCGCGCTGAGACGATCTCGCGAGGTCGCGCCACGGTGAGCACGCCGTGACGAACTCGGGGCATCGCCGATTCGGAAACCTCTGCCGCGGGGCGACTAGCGAGCCCCGCGGCGGCGTCTCGACGGCGTCTCGCGCTCGCGAACTCCTCCACCACCGACGCCTTGGAACTCGCAGTCCTCGCCTTCTTCGCCCTCGCGACCGCAGCCTGGCTCGCACGCGACACGTCTCCACGATCCCGCGCGATCGGTGTGGGCGTCCTCGTCGTCCTGATCGCCGTCGGTTGGTCGCGCGAGGCGACGCGGGCGACGGCTGATCACGCGCTGCTGCCGAGCGTCGCCGAGACGGCCGGATTCACGAGTTCCTCGAGCTGTCGGGCCTGCCACCCCTCGCGCTACGCCTCGTGGCACCAGTCCTACCATCGGACGATGACGCAGGCGATCGACGCCGAGAATGCACTCGGCGACTTCGACGACGTCACCCTGGTCACGCGCGGCCGGACCACCCGGCTCTGGCGCCGGGGCCGCGAACTCTGGTGCGACACTGTCGATCCCTATTGGGAGATGGCGAACCAGGCCGTGCCCGCGGCCCAACTCGGAAACGACCCACCGCGCGTGACGGCGCGCGTGGTGATGGCGACCGGCTCCCACCATCGGCAGACCTACTGGCTTCGGCGACCTGCCGATCCGAGCCAGGTCGCGGCCGGCCTGCCCCCGGACGACGGTGCCTACCACCAATTGCCCTGGACCTGGGATGTCGCCGAGGCCCGGTGGATCCCCACGCAGGACTCGTTCCTCACGCCTCCGAGCGAGCGCGTGGAGCCGGGACTGCCCTGGAACACCTCGTGCAACCTCTGCCATTCCGTGGGCACGAGTCCTCATCTCACCCGTGATCCCGAACACGGCCGCGAGGTCTTCCACACCAGCAGCGTCGAGCTCGGTATCGCCTGTGAGTCGTGCCACGGCCCTGCCGAATCGCACGTGGACCTCCATCGCTCGCCCTGGCAGCGCTATCGCCGCCATCTGAGCGGTGACGACGAGGCCGACGCCACGATCGTCGATCCGCGTCGCCTCACCAAAGCGCGCAGCACGGAGGTCTGCGGCCAATGCCACAGCTTCCACAAGGAGCTGGACCTCCCGCGCTGGCGCGATCGGGGCGTGACCTTCCGGCCCGGTGACGTGCTCGCGGACACCAAGCGCGTCTTCCGGTTCGCGGCCGAACCGACCGATCCCGTGCTCCTCCAGCATCTGGCCTACGAACCCGACGCCCTGGCCGGTCGCTTCTGGAAGGACGGCACCATCCGCGTCGCAGGCCGCGAGTACAACGGCCTGCTCGAGTCGGCGTGCCATACCCGCGGCGAGATGAGCTGTCTCTCCTGCCACGCCTCGCACGCGTACGAGGCTCCGGCCGACCAGCTCCGCGCCGACGTCAGCACCCAGCAGGCCTGTGTCGCCTGCCACGCCGAGATCGCGCGCGACGTGCCCGCGCACACCCATCACGCGGCCGGTTCCGGCGGCTCGGACTGCGTGAACTGCCACATGCCCCACACGACCTGGGGCCTCTTCACCGCGATGCGGAGCCACCGGATCGACTCTCCGAGCGCGAAGACCTCGTTCGAGACCGGTCGGCCCAACGCGTGCAACCAATGCCACGTCGATCGTCCGCTGCAATGGACGGCGGATCAGCTCGCCGCGTGGTACGGACACGAGCGCCTGACGCTCCCCGCGAAGCACCGCGAGGTCTCGGCCACCGTGCTCTGGACGCTCGAAGGCGATGCCGCTCAGCGGGCGATCGCGGCGTGGACCCTCGGCTGGGAGGAGTCCCGGCGGAGTGCGGGCGCGGACTGGCAACCGCTCTATCTCGGCATGTTGCTCACGGATCCCTACGCAGCCGTGCGCCGGGTCGCGGTCGACGCGCTGCGCCGCTTCCCCACGCATGCGGGCTTCGCCTACGACTTCGTCGCTTCGCCCGGACAACAGACGGAGCGGGCCCGCGCCGCACTCGGGATCTGGCAGGCGAGACGCGTCCGGCCCCCCGAGTCCAGGGCGGCAAACGTGCTCCTCGATGCCGCGAGCGGTGAACCGCTGCGCAGCCGCATTGCCGAGTTCTCGGCGCATCGCGACGACACACCGCTCCGCATCATCGAATGACCGTCGACTCCAACCGGGATCCGCTCGTCCGTCGTCATCTCCGCGCCGCCTGGCTCGGACTGCTCGTCTTCCTCTCCGCGGGTCTCGCGCTCGAGACCCTGCACGGCTTCAAGGTCGGGTTCTACCTCGACGTGGACCATTCGACGCGCCGGCTGATGTGGCGTCTGGCCCACGCGCACGGCACCCTGATCGCGCTCCTGCAGCTCGCCTTCGCCGTCTCCCTGCCGCTGATCGGAAGCGACGCGAAGGGACTCGCCCTCGCGTCGCGATGCCTCCTCGGCGCGCTGGTCCTGATGCCGCTCGGCTTCCTGCTCGGTGGGATCTGGATCCACCGCGGGGACCCCGGACTCGGGGTCCTGCTCGTCCCGCCGGGCGGGCTGCTGCTCTTCCTCGGCGTCCTCCTCACCTGGCGCGCGTCGCGCGCCGACGCGCCGAAGCCCTGAGCGACCGCGCCCGGCGCTCCACGCGGGCCGCGGCCCGCAGCGAAGCGCGGCCGTCGACCCGCCAAGTCCGCGGAGTCGCCGCTCAGAGTCCGACGACGGCGACGATCTGCTCGGGCCGCTTGGCGCTGACGACGACACCGCCCGGCCTCTCCTTCGTGATGGCGAACGCGAAGGCGTCGTGGACGCGCAGCTTCGGATCGATCGGCACGACGAACTCGGGCCCGCTCTCGCCGGGCGCGAGGTCGAAGACGCCGCCGTCGACCGGCGTCGCCGTGTCCTGGGCGCGGTCGAAGATCCAGAGCTGGTATTGGAAGTCCCGCGGATCGTTCGGGGGCAGACCGCGGATGGTGAGGAAGCCGGCCTGCGCGCGATCGCTCCAGAGCACTTCGCCTTCGCAGCCCTTCGCCCAGGGCAGGCGACGGCTCTCGGGATGCTCGGCGAGGAAGGCCTCGCGCAGTTCGTGGGCCGGCGCGGCGGAGGAGGCCGAGCGAGCCCAGCTCACGTAGAGCGCGATCGCCGCGGCACTCGCCGCGATCAACCACGGCAAGGCGAGGGACGCCGCGCGCCGCGGCCGTGCGACGCCCGGCAGCGGCGGGACGCCAGGGCCGGGCACCGCGGTCCGCGGCGACGCGCTCCGGCGCGGTCCCGCCGCCTTCGCCGCGAACTCGAGCGCGGAGACGCGGAGCCGCTCGCGCAGACCCGCGGACATCGGCTCCACGCCGTGCAGGGCGAGAGACGCCACGAGGGACGCGCTCACGCGCTCGAAGGCCGCGAGCTCGCGCGCGACGGCATCCTGATCGTCGACGTCGCGCAGCTCGCGCAGTTCGTGCTCGTCGAGGTTCTCGAGCACCGCTCCCGCGCAGAGTTCGGCGAGACGCTCCCGACCCTCGGGCGGAGGCACTGCGGAGCCACGATCCGCGGGCGGGCGGCTCATCGCGCACCTCCCTCGTCGACGACGATGCCGAGCGCCTCGCGGATCCGCATGAGTCCTCGCCGGGCGAGGCTCTTGACGGTGCCGAGCGGCATTCCCGTCTGCTCGCTGATCTGCGTGTGCGTACGTCCCTGCAGCAGCGCGAGCTCGAGCACCTTCTGCTGCTCGACGCGCAAGGTCTGGAAGGCGTCGTGCACGCGCCGCGACTCGTCGGCGAGTTCGACGCGATCCACGACGGGACGCGCGGGGACGAGGTCCTGATCCGCAAAGGCCTCCGCCGCGGGGCGTGCGCCCCGTCGGCGGGCGCGGTCGATCAGACGCCGTCGCGCGATGGTGACGATGAAGGTGCTCTCGGCCGCGATGGTCGCGTCGTAACGCGCCGCGCTCTTCCAGACCTCGAGGAAGATCTCCTGCACCGCGTCCTCCGCGTCGTGCAGGTTCGGCGAGGAGCGCCGCGCCAACGTCCAGACGAGCTGTCCGTAGCGATCCTGGAAGTCCTGCATCGCGGCGGGATCACCGGCGGCGATGCGATGGAGAACGCTGGACTCGGTCATCGGCGCCTTCACGCGGGCACGGCATTCGAGCACCGCGGCCCGCCGCCCGCAACGCGACGGATTCCGCCGCGTGAGATCCACGCTGGTCGTCGCCATCAGCTCACCACGCGGCGATCCTCGCCGCGTTCTGCCGCGCGGCGACGGCGCACGGCGTGTAGACGGCCCAGAGCGCGGCGATGGCCGCGAGCGCCAGCGGACGATCCGCGCCGATCCGCAGCGCGCCCAGCCGCTCTCCCGCGACGACCGCGAGCGGCCCCCCGAGGGCACCGAACGCGATCGACCACACGCTGCGGCCGCGCAACCAGCGCAGGCTCGTGTCGAGCAGGATCGGGAAGAGCAACCACAGCGCGGCATACCAGAGCGGCAGGCCGAGCACGGGGCGGGACCCGTCGTCGAAGCAGACGGTGCCGAGCGCGACGAGCCCGGCATCGGCGAGGAGCCCCGACACGCCGAGGACGCCGATCGCGAGCGCTTCGCGGCGCCTCTCCCCGCGTCGCGTCAGCAGGCCGAGGTGGAGTGCGCGGACCACGAGTGCCGCGCCCGGACCGAGGAACGGCTGCCCGGCCCGGCCCGCGAACACGCACGCGAACCAGGCGAGCTGGAAGAGCGCGAAGGCGGACAGGCTGCGCAGACTCGCCGACATGGCGTCACGCGACGGGCAGCGGGAGACGCGCGCTCAACGCCGCGCGCGTGGACAGGATCGGACTCGGCCGCGCATCCGGCCGCGCGAACACGTACTGCCCGAGGCCGAGGAAGCGCTCCGCGAAGCCCGCCTCGCAGTAGCGGAGGTAGTACTCCCAGAGCCGGAGGAAGCGCTCCGAGCGGCCGCTCGCGCGCAGGGCCTCACGGTTCGCGAGGAAGCGTTCGCGCCAGAGCCGCAGGGTGCGCGCGTAATGCACGCCGAACTCCTCGAAGTGCACCAGCCGGAGATCGGAGCCCGCGGTCGCCGCGTCGAGCAACGCCGTCGTCGAGGGGATGAAGCTGCCGGGGAAGACCCAGCGCTTGATGAAGTCGACCTCCCGCAGGGCCCGCGCATAGTGCTGGTCGGCGATCGTGATCGCCTGCATCGCCAGCACGCCGTGCGGTTCGAGCAGCTCCGCGCAGCGCCCCAGGAAGCGCGGCAGGAAGGGCGCGCCGACCGCTTCGACCATCTCGCAGTGCACCAGCTTGTCGAAGCGGCCACGCAGATCGCGGTAGTCGTCGCGACGGAGGTCGATGCGGTCGCCCAGGCCGGCCGCGGCGATGCGCGCCCGTGCACCCTCGTATTGCTCCTGGGAGATCGTCGTCGTGGTCACGTGGCAGCCGTAGACGCGGGCCGCGTGCATCGCCAGGGCGCCCCAGCCGGTGCCGATCTCGAGCAGTCGGTCACCGGGTTGGAGATCGAGCTTCAAGCAGAGCCGATCGATCTTCGCGATCGAGGCCTCGGCCATCGTCGCGTCCTCGCGCTCGAAGACACCGCAGGAGTACGTGAGCGTGGGGTCGAGGAAGCTCTCGAAGAACTCGTTGCCGAGGTCGTAGTGCTCCGCGATGTTGCGCCGGCTGCCGCGCCGGGTGTTCGCGCGCAGGGCGTGGCCGAGACGCAGCAGCGGCGCGACGAGCCGCGTGAGGCCGCTGTCCAGACCGTCGAGCACTGCGCGATTGCGCAGCATCACGCGGACCAGCCGGGTGAGATCGTCGCAATCCCAGGCACCGTCGACGAACGACTCCGCGGCCCCGAGCGAGCCGCGGGCCACGAGGGCGGTCCAGAACGTCGGCGACGCGATGCGCAGCACGACCGCGTCGTCCGCGGAGCACGCCGCGCCGAACTCGAAGCGTTCGCCGTCGACGGCATCCTCGAACGTCAGGCGACCGTTCCGCAGCGAGCGCAGCCTCGCGACCGCGAGGCGCCGCGCCCAGGCCGCACGGAACGGCAACGGGCGGATCGGCGGGAGAGCGCGGAGGGCGGTCGGTTCGGGTGCCCGCTGCGCGTCGCGTGGAAGGGTCATGGCCGCAGGTTTCGCGCGGCTCAGGCCGGCGGATGCACGGCGCGTCCCGGGTGCGGATGGAACGGGACGCCGCGCAGCTTGAGGCGCAGCGCCTGCCAATAGATGGCGAGCAGGACCAGGCCGGTGATGAAGGGGCGACGCAGCACGGCAGCGGCGAGCGCCCAGCCGCCCAGTTCTCGCCGCTCGAGCTGGAGGACGGCGTCGAACCAGGGCTCGCCGTCCTGGAGGTTCTGCATCCGGATGCCCAGGTCCCGGCCCGGGACGTCGAGTCGCCAGACGTAGTCCTGCGCCATCCGCATGAAGGGCGAGACGTGGAAGCGCTTCGCGAAGCGCGCCACCGCCACGCCATCCTCGCCGACGCGCGCATCCACGACGTAGGCGTGGCGTTCACCCCACGGCGTGTTGGTGATCTCCGCGAGCACCGCTTCGAGCGTCGTGCCGTCGGCGGCGAAGCAGTAGTAGAAGCTCACCGGATTGAAGGCGAGACCGAGGCAGCGCAGGTGCGAGAGCATGCGCACGGGGCCCGCCGGTCGCCGGCCGAGCTCCGCCTCCACGCGCGCGAGCACGGCCTCGCGCAGCGGCACCGCGGGATCCCCGAAGTAGTCGGAGCGGTGCCAGGCGAAGAGGTTCCGTCGCCCGACCGACCAGAACCAACGCCCGCGGAACACCGCGTGGAGCTCGTCGAGGTCGAGATAGAGGAGGTGCAGGCGATAGCGGAAGGCGTGGCGTCGCGGTCGATGCCGAGCGTGACGCACGACCCCCACGTAGAGCGCGCTCGCCCGACTCATGCGAAGTCCAGGCCGAACTGGCGCGCGACGGTGACGGCGGAGCGGCAGCCGTCCTCGTGGAAGCCGTAGCCCCAATAGGCCCCGCAGTAGTACGTGCGCCTCACCCCGCTGATCTCGGCATGGCGCGCCTGCGCGGCCACACCGTCCGGCGTGTAGAGGGGGTGGTGGTAGACCATGCGCCGGAGCACGCGCGCGGGGTCGATCGCGGCGTCGCGATTGAGCGTGACCAGATAACGCTCCTCGGCCTCGAGCGACTGCAGGACGTTCATGTCGTAGGTCAGCGTCGCGCCGGACGTCGCCCGCTCGCCGTCGAGGTCCAGGTGATAGTTCCACGCCGCGCGGGCGCGCGGCCGCTTCGGCAGGAGCCGCGTGTCCGTGTGCAGCAGCGCGGTGTTGGCCTGGTAGGGGATCGCCCCCAGCACCTCGCGTTCGGCCGCGCTCGGATCGACGAGCAGCTGGAGCGCCTGGTCGGAGTGGCAGGCCAGGACCACGGAGTCGAAGCGTTCGGGCGCCGCGCCGCGCACCGTCAGCTCCACGTGACCGGAGTGCCGCGCGACGGCGACGACCGGCGAGGCGCGGCGGATGCGCTCCGCGAAGGGCGCCACGAGCTTCTCGAGGTAGCTGCGCGAACCGCCGCGGATCACCCGCCATTGCGGACGGTCGTCGACGGTCAGGAACCCGTGGTTGTGGAAGAAGCGCGCGAAGTACACCGCGGGGAAGCCGAACATGCGGCCCGGCGCGGTCGACCAGACGGCCGCCCCCATCGGCACGAGGTAATGCCGCACGAAGCGTTCCGAGTAGCGGCCGCGCACGAGGAAGGCACCGAGCGTGATCGACGCGTCGACCCCGGCGGTCCCGACCTGCTCGAGCAAGGCGAGCGCCTCGAGGTTGAAGCGCAGGATCTCCTTCAGCATCCCCCAGAACGACGGACGGAGGAGGTTGCGACGCTGGGCGAACAGCGTGTTCAGCGAGGTGCCGCAGTACTCGAAGCCGTTCGTCTCGTCGCGAACGGAGAAGCTCATCGAACTCGGTTGGGTCGCGACGCCGAGCCGCTCGAGCAGACGCGTGAAGATCGGATAGGTGCGCTCGGTGTAGACGATGAAGCCGGTGTCGATCGCCAGCCGTCGGCCGCCGGCGTCGACGTCGACCGTGTGCGTGTGGCCCCCCACGCGCCCCTCCGCCTCGAACACGGTCCCCTCGTGGTGCGTCGCGAGCAGATGCGCGGCGAGGCAGCCCGCGATCCCGCTGCCGACCACGGCGACGCGTTGACGGGTCGCACTCACGACCGCCCTCGCCTCGGCGTGCGTCGACCCTCGAGCACATGCCCCGGCACGGGCGCGAGGTCGTGGACGATGCCGAGCTTCGCCAGGACGAGCAGTCCGTACCAGGTGAGGTCGAGCTCCCACCAACGGAAGCCCTGGCGCGCGGCCACGGGATAGAAGTGGTGGTTGTTGTGCCAGCCTTCGCCGAAGGTCAGGAGCGCGAGCAGGAAGCTGTTGCGGCTCGTGTCGGGCGTGGGATAGCGACGCGACCCGAAGAGATGACCGAGGCTGTTGATCGACGAGGTCCCGTGGAACAGCAGCGTGGTCGAGACGAAGAAGCCCCACACCAGGAGCTGCGGCCCCGAGGTCGCGAGCGACGGCGCGACCGCGGCCAGCAGCTCGCCGAGCGCATAGGTCCCCCCGGCGAGGGCGAGGGGCGCGATCACGTCGAAGCGGTCGAGGAAGCGCAGCTCGGGGAAGCGGGCGAAGTCCGGGATCTGCTGCAGGTCCGTCGCGAAGTTGCGGCGCGTCGTGAACCAGAGCACGTGGCTCCACAGCACGCCCCGGTCGTGCGGTGAGTGCGCGTCGCGCCCGGTGTCGGCGTGCTTGTGGTGGCGGCGATGGTGCGCCGCCCACCACAGCGGTCCACGCTGGCCGGCGGCGTTGCCGAGCGCGGCGAAGAGGAACTGCACGAACCGCGACGTGCGGAAGGCGCGGTGCCCGAAGTAGCGGTGGTAGAAGGCGGTGATCGCGAACATCCGCACCGCATAGGCGAGCGCACACGCGACCAGCGCGGTCGTGCTCACTCCCACCACGAAGACGAACGCGCACCCGACGTGCAGCGCGAGGAAGGGCACGAGCCGCAGCCAGTCGATCGCGTCCTGGTCGGCGCCCTCGTTGCGACGCTGCGCAGCCCGCGCGTCGAACCAGGACGCCAGCGTCGCCAGGCCGCGCACGAGGGGATGGGAAGAGGACGGTTTCGCGATCATCGGGCGGGCGCTCGGAGTCGCCGCGGGGCGCCGCCCGGTTCTGGTCCGAAGGGGCAGGACCGGGTGACGAGCGCGGACTTCGCAGGCCGGACCCGCGCGGATGCACCGGCACACCGCGTCGATCCGATCGCATCCGCGTGTGCCCGCGCTGCGAACTCCGCGCCCGATGCCCGACTCCGTCCCGACGCCTGCCGTGGCCCTCGCGGCGACCGCGCTCGGCTTCGCGCTCCTGCACCTGCACGCGACGCGGCGCCGGAACGCGACCTGGGTCGACTTCGGCTGGGCCGTCGCGATCGGCGCGCTGGCGGTCGCCCATGCGATCACGGGCGACGGCGCGCCGGTGCAGCGCGCCTTCGCGGGACTGCTCGGGGGAACCTGGGGCTTCCGCCTCGCAGGGCATCTGCTCGTCGACCGGATCCTCGGCCGACCGGAGGACGCTCGCTACGTGCAGCTCCGGGCCTGGTTCGGACGCCACGCCACCTGGCACTTCGCCTGGTTCTTCCAGGCGCAGGCGCTGCTCGCCGTGCTCCTCGCCTGGCCCTTCGCCCTCCTCGCGGACCACGCGGCACCGGCGCTGGCGCCGGTCCAGATCGCCGGCGGCGTGCTCTTCGCCGTCGCGCTCTTCGGCGAGTCGTACTCCGACCACACCCTCGCGCGCTGGCGCGCCGATCCCTCACGCCGGGGTCGTACCTGTCGCATCGGTCCGTGGCGTTTCTCGCGCCACCCGAACTACTTCTGCGAATGGCTGATCTGGGTCGCCTTCGCGCTCGCGGCGACCCCGGCACCGGGCGGCGGCTGGGCCTGGCTCGCACCGCTCGCGATGTACCTGCTCATCGTGCACGTCACCGGCATCCCGCACACCGAGGCCCAGGCGCTGCGCTCCCGGGGCGACGAGTACCGCGACTACCAGCGCAGCACGAACGCCTTCTTCCCCGGTCCCCCGCGCGCGACCTTGCGATGAGCGTCACGAAACTCCTCGACAGCGGACTCCTCCCCGACTGGCTCATCCGCATCGGCATCCGCCGCCTGCTGAACGCCCGCCTGCGCGAGCAGGGCGCCGGTGGCTTCGAAGCCGCGCACCGCGGCACGATGGCCTGGCTCCGCACGCTGCGCACGAGCGGCATCGCCCTCGAGACCGCGGCCGCCAATGCGCAGCACTACGAGGTGCCGGCCGAGCTCTACCGGCTCACGCTGGGGCCGCGACTCAAGTACTCCTCGGGGCTCTGGAGCGACGGCGTGCAGGACCTCGCGGGCGCCGAACTCGCGATGCTCGAGCTCTATGCGCAACGCGCCCGCCTCGTCGACGGGCAGGACGTGCTCGACCTCGGTTGCGGCTGGGGCTCGTTCGCACTGTGGGCGGCCGAACGGTTCCCCCGCAGCCGCATCCTGGGCGTCTCGAACTCGGCGAGCCAACGCGGCTTCGTCCTCGCGCGCGCGCGGGAACGCGGACTCACGAACCTCGAGGTGGTGACCTGCGACGCGAACGTCTTCGACACGCCGCGGCGCTTCGACCGCATCGTCTCCGTGGAGATGCTCGAGCACGTCCGCAACTACCAGGCGATGTTCGAGCGCATGGCTGGGTGGCTCCGCGACGACGGCCTCGCCTTCGTGCACGTCTTCGTGCACCGCGAGTTCGCCTATCCCTTCGAGACGCAGGGCGAGGACGACTGGCTCGGGCGCTGGTTCTTCACCGGGGGCCAGATGCCGTCGGACGCGCTCTTCCTCTACTTCCAGGACCATCTCGCGATCGAGGACCACTGGCGGGTCCGCGGCACGCATTACGGGAAGACGGCCGAGGCCTGGCTCCGCAACTTCGACGCGCACCGCGAGGAGCTGCAACCGGTCCTCGAACGGACCTATGGTCCGGAGGCCGCTCGCATGGCGCGCTACTGGCGCGTCTTCTTCATGGCCTGCGCGGAGCTCTGGAATCACCGGCGCGGCGAGAGCTGGTTCGTCTCGCACTATCTCTTCCGCAAGCGGGTGACCGCCCGCGCGCGTCCGACCCCGACCGATCCATGCGACAGCTCGAAGCGACCGTCCTCGACCTCGATGTCTTCGGTGTGAATCTCCGCGGCGGCAGCGGCCCCGCCGGACCGGCACGGCTGCGCGACCAGTGCGGGCCGGGCCCGACGCTCTTCGCGTTCCTCCGCCACCTCGGTTGACCCCTGTGCCGGGAGATGGTCGCCGCGTTGCGCGCCTGCCGGACTTCGCAGCCGCGATACCCGTCGGTGGTCCTCTTCACGACGGCCTCGGTCGAGGCCACCCGCAGCTTCCTCGCCGAACGTTGGCCCGGCGCGATCGCGATCGCGGATCCCGAGGGCGTCGTGCAGACCGCGTGCACGGCCGCTTCGGCACCGCGACCCGCGCTCTTCGACGTCCGTGTCCTGGGCGCATTGTTCCGCGCGCTGCGACGCGGTCACGGCCTCGGCCGCGTGCAGGGCAGCGTGACGGCGCGACCCGGGCTCCTGCTGATCGAGGGCGAGAGCGTGCGCTGGGAACACCCGTTCGAACACATCGGCGACCATCCGGACTTCGCCGCGATCCCCGCGCTCGCCGGCCTCGTGCCCGACTCGGGCCAGGGACCCGGACTGGACAGCGAGCCACCCCGATGATGCGATCCGCACGCTGATGGACCAGAGCGGTTCCGTTCTCGCCGATTGGCTCGGCCAGTCCCGGCGCGCCCTCGCGCAGGGCGCGGCGTCGCGGAGCTCGGCGGCGAGCGAGCCGGCCTTGCACGACGGTCTGCTCCAGCACCTCGGGCAGGCCCTGGCCGCCGGTCGCGTCGAGATCTTCGTCCTCCACACACGTTGGCTGGCGGAGACCCTCGCGGCGCGCCACGGGTCGCGGGTCGCGGTGCGCGAGCTCCTGCTCGCCCTGCGGGAGGAGCTCGAACATGCGGTCCCCGCCGCGGCCTGGCCGCGCGTCCGCGCGGCCTTCACGGCCGCGCTCGACGGACTCGAGACGGTGCAGCCACCCGTCGACTCGCTGCTGCGGGACGGCGCCCCACGCGTGGAGCTCGCCCGGCGCTACCTGCTCGCCGTCCTCGAGGCGCGCCTCGACGACGCGGTGCGGCTCGTGCTCGATGCCGCGCAGGGCGGCGCCTCGATCGAGGAGCTCATCGCCGAGGTCGTCATCCCCGTTCAGCAGGAGCTCGGGCGCATGTGGCAATGCGGCGAGGCCAGCGTCGCCGAGGAGCACCTCGCCTCGCAGGTCGCGGCGCGTCTGCTCACGCTGCTCGATGCGCAGGCCACCCGGGCGCCGCGCCGTGAGCGGCGCATCCTCGTCGCCTGCGTCGAAGGCAACGACCACGACTTCGGGGCACGGCTCCTGGCGTCGGCCTTCGAACGACAGGGCTGGCAGGCCATCCTGCTCGGCGCCAACACACCCGCTGCGGAACTCGCGACCGCGGTCGAGCAGTTCCAGCCCGACCTCATCGCGCTCTCCGCAGGCACCGCACTCCACGTGCGGGCGACCGCGGCCACCGTGGCGGCGATCCGGGCGCGCGCGCCCGGGCGCACGCCGATCCTCGTCGGCGGTGGCGCCTTCGCCGCGGTCCAGGGACTCTGGCGCGACGTGGGCGCCGACGGCACCGCAGCCGACGCCGCGAGCGCACTCGCGTGGGCGCGCGAATCGTCCGCGCGCTGAGAGCGGGGCTGCACGGGTGCCGCCGGGGCGGGCGGTCCTCAGAGTCCGGCGAGCAGGCCGCGCAGCTTCTCGAGCGTCGAGCGCAGCTGATCGCGCTCGCGCTCGACGCCGCGGATGTGATCGACCAGCGACTCGATGCCGAGGGCGGCCGAGCTCTTGGCCGGGCGACCCGGGCGACGGCCGGGGGCCGGAGCGCTCGCCGCACGGGCGGGCTTGCTCGCAGCCGGCTTGCTCGCGGGACGCGGCGTCACGGACGGCAATGCCGCCGCGGGCCTGGCGGCAGCCGGCTTGGCCGGACGCTTCGCCTTCGTGTAGCCGAGCAGGAGCTGCGCGCGCCCGTAGACAATGGGATAGATCGAATGGCCGGCGGCACTCGCTGCCTCGCGGACCTCTGCGTACGACGCCGTCTTGTGCGTCGTGAGGAAGTCCTTCACGAACGCAAAGGCATCCTTGCCTGATGGATTGGACATCCCGTCCCTTATGGGGGCGCAGCCAGGGTGAGGGCAAGCGTTCGCTTCGCGGCGCGTCGGATCCGTCCTCCGCCGGCGATGGACGCGCCCGGCCTCCATCGCCGCCCGCGACCGCTCCCGGGCAGCCGGTCCCGGCGGGTCCGCGGGGTCAGGGCGCGCGAACGGCGCGGGTGCTCGCCTGGCGGCTGCTCCAGAGATCCTGGGCCCGACCGGGTCCCGGGTCCGGGTCGCCCCCCTCGGCGGAGCTCCCGCAGGGATTCCGAAGAGCACTCATGCATTCTGGCGCCGGGATCGCTAACCTCCCGCCCCCTGTGCCGGATCGATCTCGCCTCCATGCGGTTCGCCCCGGCAAGCACCCGTCGCATCCGCGGCGGCTCACCGCAAGTCGCGACACCGTGTCGCGAGGCGCGATGAGGTGAGAGCCCGGCTCGAGAGGCTCGTTCTCGAGCGGCGACGGAGACCAGCACGGAATCCTGCGCGCCAAGTGTCATGCACCGCACGAGCGTGTCGGTGCGTATCCGTGCTGAGTGAGACAGATGAGCAAGAGACTCTTCGTCGGCAATCTCTCCTGGGACACCCAGGAGGACGACTTGATCGCGGCCTTCGAGCAGGACGGCCGCAAGGTGCAGAGCGCGCGGATCATGACCGACCGCGACACCGGCAAGCCTCGCGGCTTCGCGTTCGTGGAGATGGAGACCGAGCAGGACGCCCAGGCGGCGATCCAGGCGATGAACGGCACCGAGCTCGACGGCCGGCCGCTGCGCGTCAACCTCGCTGAGGAGCGCGCCCCGCGTCCCGGTGGCGGCGGTGGCGGTGGCGGTGGTCGCGGCGGCTTCGGCGGCGGCGGCGGCGGTGGCCGCGGCGGCTTCGGTGGCGGCGGCGGCGGCGGCGGTCGCGGCGGCTTCGGCGGCGGTGGCCGTCGTGGCGGCGGCGGCGGCGGCGGCGGTGGTGGCGGCGGCGGCGATCGCTGGTGAGCCCACCGCTGCGCGCTCTGCGCAGCTGGTTTCGACCTTCCTACGGCCCTGCCTCGCGAAGCGAAGCGGGGCCGCTTCGTTTCCGGACCCATCGGTGCTCCCGGCGCCGGAGCGCGAGCTCGCTTCGTCGCCTCGCCGGCTCTCGATTCTTTGCATGGCCAAGTAATTCAGCCAGCGTGGCGGATTCCCCCGCGCTCGCGACGCGTGACGGTCGCTAGCATCGCGCCGCGACGGCCACTGCGATGACCCGATCCGGAACCGACGACGAGGGCTGGTTGCCCGCGCTCCTCGACGACCTGCTGGAAGGCTTCCAGGTCCTCGGCTTCGACTGGCGCTACGTGTTCGTCAACCATGCGGCAGCGCGACACGGCCGCTCCCGCGTGCCGGCCCTGATCGGTCGCACGCTCCAGGATTGCTATCCGGAGATCGAGTCGACTCCGCTCTTCGCCCATCTGCGGCGCGCGCTCGAGGACCGTGTACCGCACGCGATGGAGAACGAGTTCCGTTTCGCCGATGGCTCGACGGCGATCTTCGAGTTGCGCATGCAGCCGGTGCCGCAAGGGCTCTGCGTGCTCTCGATCGACATCACCGCCCGCAAGCTCGCGGAGGCCCGGCTCCGTGAGATCGAGGGCCGGCTCGAACACGCGGCCCGCATGGACGCGATCGGCCAGCTCGCGGCCGGCGTCGCGCACGACTTCAAGAACCTCCTCTCGGTGATCCTCGGCGTCGGCGAGCGGGCCCTCGCAAGGGAGAGCGGGCCGTCCAAGGTCGATCTCCGCGAGATCCTCGACGCCGCACGCCGCGCGGCCGACGTCACGCGTGAGCTCCTGGCCTGCGGCCGCACGCAGGTCCTCCGCCCCGCGGTCGTCGATCTGCACGAGGTCGTCGTCGCGCTCGAGCCGCTGCTGCGCGCCGCGCTCGACGCCGGGATCGCGCTCCTCGGACCGGCGAAGGCGCCGCTCGGACGCGTCCACGCCGACCGGACGAAGCTCGAGCAGCTCCTGGTGAACCTCGTGCTCAATGCCCGCGATGCGATGCCCGACGGCGGCACGCTGCGCATCGAGCTGAGCGACGTCGAGCTCGACGAGCACTACGTCGAGCTCCACCCGGGCGCGCGGACCGGCCCGCACGTCTGCCTCGCGGTCTGCGACACCGGCATCGGCATGGACGAGGCCACGCGCGCCCGCATCTTCGAGCCCTTCTTCACGACGAAACTCGACGGCCCGGGCGTCGGTCTCGGCCTCGCCGCGGTGCACGGGTTCGTGCAGCAGAGCGGCGGCAGCGTCTGGGTCTACAGCGAGCTGGGCCGAGGCACCACGTTCAAGGTCTACCTGCCGTGCTGCGACGACGCCGCGACGCCGCGGCGGACGTCGCCGATGACGCGCAATGGCACCACACCGTCGACCCCAAAGGCGCAGAGGGCCCGCTCACGCGTCCTCGTCGTCGAGGACGACTCGCAGCTCCGCGAGCTCGCCGAGACCGTCCTCGCGGGCGAAGGCTACGAGGTCGTGACGGCGGCCGACGGCCGCGACGCTCTCGCCCGCATGGCGGACGAGTCGCCCTTCGATCTCCTGCTGACGGACTACGCGATGCCCGGCATGCGCGGCACGGAGCTCATCCAGCGCGCGCTCGACCTTCGCCCGGACCTGCTCGTCCTCTGCACCTCGGGACTCCCGCAGCACGCCTTCACCGGCGAGGACTCGCTGCCCGAGCACGTCGGCTTCCTCGAGAAGCCGTATCTCCTCAGCGATCTCGTCGAAGCCGTGCGCACGCAGCTCGATCGCTCGACGCGGTCTCCCACCACCTGAGGGTCGCCCGATCACCTGCCGACGGCGAGCGCGCCGTGGCCAGGTTCCCGACCGGATTGCTGCACGAGCGGCAGTTCGATCGACACCGTGCAGCCGGACTCGCGGCCGTTGCGGGCCCGGATCCGCCCCCCGCATGCCACGACGATGCGCTGCGACAGGGCGAGGCCGAGACCCCGACTGCCCACGCGGCTCGCCGCCGGCGAGGCGCGACCCGTGCTCGCGCCGAGCAACGCGAGCGCCTCGTCGTCGAGCGGCGGGCCGTCGTCTTGGATCTCGACCATCACGAACGCACCACGCCACACGCTGGCGACGTGCAGATGGCCGTGCCCATCGCGCGGCAGCCGCTGGCTCGCATGCAGGATCACGCTCAGGAGCACCTGCCCCAGCTGCGACTCGTTCAGGGCGACGGCCGGCGTGTCGGCGAGCGCCGTCGTGACGCTCGCCCGAGGACGGAGCTCGCCCTGCGCCACGCGCAGCGCGGAGCCGAGGACCGCCTTCAGATCCGCATGGCCGGAGCCCGTCCCTTCGCCGCGCGAGAACACGCCGAGATCCCGCACGATGCCGCGCAGGCGCAGTGCCGAATCCCGGGCATCCGCGAGTCCGCGTCGCAGCTCTCCGGCGTCCCCGCCGGACCTCGTGTCGGAGAGCCCGGTGGCGTCCTCGATCGCGAGTTCGAGGTTCGCGAGCACCGTCGCCAGCGGGTTGTTCAGCTCGTGCACCACGGTCGCCGCGATCGAACCGATCGTCGCGAGACGATCGGCCACGACCAACTGCTGCCGAGCACGGAGCTGCTCGGTGACGTCCCTGCCGATCACGAGGGTGAGCGTCTCGCGGTCGACCTCGAGCCTCGACGACGAGAGCGCGAGCACCACGCGTGAACCGTCCGGACGCGCCGCCTCGACGAGAGGGCCGAGCGGGTCACCGTCGGGCAATGCGACGAGGAGCTCCGCGATCGTGCGTCCCACGAGCTGATCGGGGCTCGCGTCGAACAGCGCGGCGAAGCGTCGATTCACCTCGCGGAGTCGCCCATCCAAACCGTGCACCGCGATGGCGTCGTTGGCGTGCTCCATCAGGGTGCGCCGGCGGGACTCGGATGCCGCGAGGCGGCCGAAGGCGCGCTCGAGCTCCACGGCCTGCACCAGTTGGATGCCGACCGCGCGGAGGAACGCGGTGCGTTCCGGTGCCAGCCAATCGGCGCGCTCGCCGAAGGCCGCGATCACCCCGAACTCCTCGTCGGCGCGGTGGATCGGGACGAGCTCGGCCGTCAGCCGCCCCAGCTCGGTGGCCCCGCCGCGCAGCTCCGGAACGGCGGCGATGCAGGGCGTCCGGCGGCGAAGCGCCGCCTGGAGGAGCTCGGGTCGTCCACCGAAGTCGTGCAGCGCATCGCGCATCGCGTCGTCGAAGCCCACGGCGTGTCGCAGCACGAGCTCGCCCTCCGCGTTGCGCAGGAACAGCGCGCCTTGCCGGACGCCGGCGGCATCGAGTGCCGCCGCGAACACGTCGCGGATGCCGAGGTCCATGCCGCCATCGCCCGTGAGGGCGACGACCATCCCGGAGAGAAGGGCGAGCTGGGCTTCGAACAACGCGTCCCGCCGTTCCAGGGAGGCGAGGCGCGCATGGGAGCGGGTGACCTCCAGACGTACCACCGCCGCGTGCCGACGCGCGAAGTCGAGCGCGGTCAACGGCGGCGAGCGCGGCGCGCCGACGCGCACGACCGTCGCCAGGGCGAGCGCCAGCGCGTCGGCGTCGCGATCGTCGACGATCAGGCCATGCGCGCCCACCGCGCGCACGAAGGCCTGTGCGATCGGGTCGATCGGGCGCGTGGCGAGCAGCACGAGCGGCGGCAGCCCCGGCGCGGCCTGCAGACTCAGCTCGTGCGCGATGGTGAAGCCGTCGCGATCCCCCTGCCAGAGCGCACACAGGATGGCATCGACCGGCGGCTGCATCCGGTGTCCCGGCCGGAACTCGTCGACCGCCGTGAGCCGCAGTCCCACCGGTGCGAGCCGCGCGGCGAGCGACGCCGCGCGCGGGCGGTCGGTGTCGATCAGCAGCACGTGACGACACGCCGCGATCGGGTCGTCGCCGTCGCCCGTACCACGCGTCGGCGGCACGAGTGCGGTGATCGTCGCGAGGAGGCGGGACGGCTCGATCGGCTTCAGGTGGATGGCGTCGAGCACCACGCCCCGCTGGCTCAGGTCCTGCAGGCGCCCGAGGAAGCCCGACAACGCGACGATCGGCATCCGGATGCCCGGGAACCGTTGGCGCAATCGATGCGCCAGATCGACGCCGTCGCCGTCGGGCAGGACGAGGTCGAGCAACACGAGATCCGGCAACTCGCTCGCGACCGCTTCGAGCGTGCTGCGCACGTCACCGGCCTCGCGCACCACGTAGCCCTCGCACTCGAGCGCGAGCCGGAGCATGCGCCGCGCGACCGGATTGTCCTCCACCACGAGCACGCAGCGGCTCCGCTTCACGTGGGCTCTCCCGTCTCCTCGTTCCCCGCACCGGCACTCCCGTGCAGGAGGCGTGCGATCGTCTCGAGCAGCCGATCGATGTCCATCGGCTTCGCGACGTAGCCATCGCACCCGGCTGCGAACGCGCGAGCCTCGTCGTCCTTCATCGCATTGGCCGTCAACGCGAGGATCGGCACGTCGGCGAAGCGCGCATCGGCCTTCAGCAGACGCGTCAGCGTCAGGCCATCCATCCCGGGGAGCTGGACATCCATGAGGACGAGCTGCGGTCGGTGCGCCGAGATCTGTCCGAGCGCACTCTCCGCGTCGATTGCCGTGTGCACGGAATACCCCTCCGACTCCAGCAGGAGCCGTGCGAGCCGCAGGTTCTGCGGATGGTCGTCGACGATCAGGATGGTCTCGCCGCTCATGGCCGTCGCTCCGCCTCTCCCGCGCCCTGGCGATGGATCCTCGGCAGCACCGCGATGAACGTGCTGCCGCATCCCGGTGCGCTCCGCACCCCGACACTCCCGCCCTGCGCTTCGACGATGCGCTTCGTGAGGGCCAGGCCGAGTCCGGCACCCTGATGACGCTTGGCCGTTCCGGCGTCGAGCTGCTGCAACGCCACGAAGAGCTTCTCGAGATCGCCCGTCGCGATCCCCACCCCGGTGTCCTCGACCTCGACCCGGAACGCCTGCTCGGACTCCGCCGTGACGCGCACGCAGACCCGACCTTCCTGCGGGGTGAACTTGATCGCGTTCGACAGGTAGTTGAGCAGCACCTGCTTGAAGCGACGCGGATCGATCTCGACGGTGCCGAGCCCCTGGTCGGCGAGCACCGCGAGCTCGATCCGCTTGCTCTCGGCCATGCCGCGCACGATGTCCCGTGCCTCCGCGACCACGCTCACGGGGTCGACGCGCTCGGGCCGGAACTCCAGATGGCCCGACTCCACCTTCACGAGATCGAGCACGTCGTTGATCAGCTCCAGCAGATGGCGCGCGCTCCCGAGGATGTCGCTGAGGCACTCCTGATGGCGTGGTGGCGTCGGCCCGAGCTTGCCGCGCACCAGCAGCTCCGCGAAGCCGATGATCGAGTTCAGCGGCGTCCGCAGCTCGTGCGACATGTTGGCGAGGAACTCCGACTTGTGGCGATTCGCCTCCTGCATCCGCTGTTCGAGGCGTCGCCGTTCGGTGACGTCCCGGATGGCGGCCGTCACGAGCAGCCCGCTCGACGAGTGCATCGGCGCGAGGCTGATCTCCGCCGGGAACTCCGTGCCATCGCGACGCACGGCATGGAGCTCCCGACCCATTCCCATCGGGCGAGGCTTCGGATTCTCACCGTACGAGGCGCGTTGTCGCGGATGCAGATCGCGCAGTCGCGGTGGCACGAGCACCTCCACCGTCTGCCCGAGCAACTCGGTTCGCGCGTAACCGAAGAGCCGCTCGAGCTGGCGGTTGACGAACCGCACGCGGCCCTCGACATCCACGATCACCATCGCATCGGGTGCTGCCTCGAGCAGCTCGCGGAAGTCGATCGCCGGCGTCCCCGTGGCGAGGGCCCCGAATCGCAACGCCCCGTCGCCGAATCTCAGGACGACCAGCTCCTCCGCGACGCCTCGGAGCGACTCGAGCCGCGACAATGCGGAATCGAGATCACGCAGGGCGTCGACTGCGGCCTCGCCGTCCGCGTGCGGCGGCTTCAGACCCGCGATGGTGTGGCCGCGCGCTTCCGCCTCCTGGACTCCGAACAGCTCGCTGGCCGCCGCACTCCATTGGTCGACGCGCCCTCCCACGCCGGTGACGAAGTACGTGTCCATGGCGAAGGGCGGGAACGCCGTCGCCACGGCGCGCGGATTGTCGCGCGAGGGGCCGCCAGGTTCGCCACCGTGCTCTGATCCGTTCGTCATGCTCGCGAGCGCCTCCGACTCGAGCTTGGTTGCCTGCAGCAACCGTCGCCGCACGCGCCGCGACGATAACGGGTTCGTGCGCGAGCCTGGGCCACGCAAACGCGGCTCCTGAGAGTCGTGATCGCACGAGTTCACGAACCCGCGGTGGTTCCTGCGATGACGAGCGATGTCATCGCTCGACGTATCATCGCGCCGCTCACCATGCACGACGCAACGCACGCGACCTTGGTGCTCGTCGCCGAAGACGACGCCACGTTGCTGAGCGCGCTGGCCCGCGCTCTTCGCCACGACGGACACGAAGTCGTGTGCGCTCCCGACGGCGCGCGTGCGGCGAAGGCCATCGACGACCACGACTTCGATGTCGTCCTCAGCGACATCGCGATGCCCGGCCTCGAAGGCACCGAGTTGTTGGCCTACGTGCGCGCGCGCGACCCGGACCTGCCCGTGATCCTGATGACGGGAGCCCCGAGCGTGTCGACCGCGGTCACCGCGGTGGAGCGCGGGGCCCTGCGCTATCTCATCAAGCCCATCGCGATCGAGGAGCTGCGTGCCCTGGTCCGCCACGCGGTCGGGATCCGGGGCATGGCGCGGATCCGTCGCCGCCTGGTCGAATCCGCGACCCGCGACGGCGCGGGCGGCGCCGACCTCGCTGCCGACCACGCCCGCTTCCAGGATTGCCTGAACTCGCTGTCCGTCGCGTTCCAGCCGATCGTCGCCTGGCGCGAGCGGAAGGTCGTCGCGCACGAGGCGCTCCTCCGCTCGAACACCTCGGCCCTGCCCGATCCGGGCGCGGTGCTCGCGGCGGCCGAACGCCTGGGCCGGCTCGGTGAGCTCGGCGCGCGCGTGAGGGAGCTCGCGGCCACCCCGTGGTGCGAGGGCCGGGCCTTCGGGCTCCTCTACGTCAATCTCCACCCGCGTGACCTCTTCGACGACGCGTTGCTCGATCGCACGACGCCACTCGCCACGATCGCGGACCGGGTCGTCCTCGAGGTCACGGAGCGCGCCTCGCTCGACGGTCTCGGGGACCTCCGCGGCCGCATCGCCGCGCTGAGGTTCCTCGGCTATCGGATCGCGCTCGACGATCTGGGCGCGGGCTACTCGGGTCTCGCGAACCTCGTGCTGCTCGCCCCCGAGGTCGTGAAGCTCGACCGCTCCCTCGTGTCCGACGTCGACCGCGAGCCGAGCAAACAGGCCCTCGTGCGTTCGATGGTCGGAGCCGCTCGCGAGATGTGCATGACCCTCGTCGCGGAGTGCATCGAGCGCGTCGGGGAGCGGGACGCGCTCGACGCCGCGTCTCGAGACGCCCGCGACGGGCACACGCACTGCGCGACTGTCATGCGACCTGGACTCCGCTCCTCTGCATGACGTGATCGCGACACGGATTCCGTGAGGCACGCGGCCGGGTTCGGACGCTCTCGCGAAGGGCAGGGACCTCGCGCGTGCCCAGGCGTGCGTCCGCACGCCCGCGCGAGGCCGACCCGCATCCCGCGATCCGCCGCCATGCGCAACCGCCAACGTCGCTCCTCCCTCGTTCCGCTCGTCGTCCCCCTCGCGTGTGCCGCCGCGCTCGGCATTGCGCCCGCCGCCCACGCGCAGCTGGGGCTCTTCTCGCGCGCCGGCCTGCAGCCGATCCCATTCGGCACCGGAGCCGCGCTCGAGCTCGGCTCCATCGCGAGCGGTGCCCGCGGCATCGCGCTGCGCTTCCGTCACGACGCGGAGCACGGCGTCGCGATGAGCTCGATCGGCCATCGCGGCACGCGGGGCGATGGCACCGTCGCCGTCTGGGAGTATTCGACCGAGGCTCCCGCCGGTGAATCCTCCGCGCTGTGGAACGCGGTGCTGCGACCCGTGGGAAGCGCGACGACCCTGTCGCTCTCGAGCTCCGACGCCGACCAGTGCCAGGTCTTCGTCGACGTGCCGGGCGACACGCGCCGCGCGCTGTTCGTGTGGACGGGCGCACAGCTGCCGGACCCGGCCGCGGAGTCGGCCTTCCGCATGGAGCTGCTCGTCGAACTCGACCCCCTGCGACCGTGGCGGGTCACGTGGCAGAGCCGCATGGGCCGCGTCTCACGACCGGCCTGCCCGAACCTCTACACGCTCGACGAGGTGCGCGCGCCCATCGTGTGGGTGAAAGCCCCGGGGACCGGCGACTTCGAACGCCTCCTGGTGCCGATCGCGGGCGCGACGCTGGTCCCCGCCGCCAACCTGCCGCTGCGCATCTGGCAGGTGGTGGGCTACGACGCGGTGTTCGAACATCCGGCGCGCCAGCAACAGCTGCAGTTCAGCGCCCTCTACTCGGGCACGAACGTGTCGATCCCGAACGGTGACACGGTGCTCTCGCCCTGGCGCAAGGCCCTCTACTTCACGACCGAGGATGCCGAGGGTCACTACAAGCAGTTCCAGCACAAGGTCGTCGCCGACGGCCCCACGCTGACCTACCGCTGGGCGCCCGTCTACTTCCCGACCTACGGCCTCTCGCCCACGCGCAACTTCCATTTCGCGAGCTACCCGGTCGCCTTCGAGGCGATCGAGGCCGCGACGGACTCGTACTGGTACGACTGCACGACGACCTACCGCCGCTTCGTCGACGCGCGGATGGGGCTCACGCGCATCACCTCGCCCGCATACGCGCTCAATCGCGACTTCGTGCGCGCCTCACCGTTCGTCGCGAACTCGGTCGTCGATCCGGTGCCGGCGCTCCCGGCGTCGCAGATCTTCCCGCTCTACACCGCGAACGCGCTGCGTCTCCAACGCCAGTTCCGCGGCGCCGACGGCCGCACCCTGCCGACCTTCATGGAGTGGCAGCAATGGCTGAAGGGTGATCCGCTCGATTCCCCGTTCGACCGCCCGCCGCAGGACCCGATCGGGCCCGACTTCAACCCACGCCCCTATTCGGGCGCGACCGAAGCGTTCCAGGAACCCCCCGCCCATGTGCTCGCCGAGATCGAGCGCGCGCACGGCCTCGGCATCAACACGACGGTCTACACGCTGCCCGTGCTGATGAATCGGAACGACTGGCCGGGCTTCCGCGACGAATGGCTGCTCCGCACGCGCGAGGGTGCCTATGCACCGGTCGCCGAGTCCGCGACCGGCAACGTCATCGACTACGGCGCCTGGGGCGTTCCGCTGTGGATGGCCGGGGTCTTCTACGACGACGTCTTCGACACCGCGCCGAAGCTCGGCGGAGTCTTCCTCGACGTCATCTCCGGCGGCGGGGCGAGCCTGCGCTACCCCGCGCGTCCCGAGTTCCTCTTCGAGTTCCGTCGCTACCACGGCGGCACCGCGTTCGTGCGCGGGACGCAGCGGCTCTTCGATCTCCTGCGGTTGCGCGTCGCCGCCGGCAAGCCGACCACGGTGCACCCCGACGTCCCCTTCCTCCCGACGGAGACCGTGCAGGAGTACCTCGCCGGGCGCTTCGACTTCGCGCAGCAGGGGCTGAAGGACGTGCCCATGCAGATGCAGCTCGGCAACGTGTACGACGCTCTCGTCGGTGTCCCGAACTTCGCGCCGGAGGCGCAGAATCCGTCGCCACCGCTGTGGAACGCCGTCTATCACGAGTGGGCACGGGCGGAAGGCCTGACGACGGTGCTCGGCGTGCGCGCGGTGAACGTGTTCCTCGGCGGCGGCCAGGACAACCCGCTCTACCCCGGGGTCGACTGGAACACCTGGGCCGCCTACCAGCGCATGGTGCACGCGTTGTGGTGGTTCCAGGGCATGAAGCCGACCTCGTTCCAGTACCTGCAGAGCCTCGAGCCGTGGAACCTGCTCGTCGATGGCCCGGCGGACAGCGTGACCGTGCGCGATCCGCACGTGCTCCAGCAGTCGCAGCTCGTCGCGTTCCTCACGCGCCTGCATCACGCGCTCGACCGCGAGGGCGAGGCCGGTCGCTTCCTGAGCGGCGGTCGACTCGAACGCCCGCTGCAGACGCCCTGGGCCTTCGATCCCTTCCTCGTGACGCAGAGCCTGAACCCCGGTGCCGTGCAGGAGCAGTTCTGCGATCCGGCGAAGCCCGGCGTCTTCCACTTCTACGAGAACTTCTTCTCGAAGCTGCCCTACCCGATCCCGCACGTCTTCCACGCCGTCTGGCGTGACGTGCAGAGCGGGGATCTCGCGCTCGTCTTCGTGAACTGGTCGGACGGCATCGCGGCCTGGGACGGCCTCTTCGACCCGCGCCTCTACGACGGCTTCGGCGGCGGCGCCTTCACCGTGTCGGGGATCGCTCCGGACGGCGCCGGCACGACCGAGTACTTCGTCGGTGCCGGCAGCGGCCCGACGCGGCTCGGCTGGAACCCGGCGGTCGCCGGTCTGCCGCTCCGCCATCACGACGATGCGGCACCGTCGTACATGCCGGCGCGCAGCGTGCAGGTCTTCGTCGTGCGCCCGCAGTGAAGGGTCGCTCGGCCTTGCGGCGCGGGTCGGATGCTTCCACGATCCGACGCCGCGATGCACTGGCTCCTCCTCGTCCTCGCCGGTCTCCTCGAGTGCGCGTGGGCCATCGGCCTCAAGCTGTCGGAGGGCTTCACGCGACCCTGGGTCTCGACCTTCACCGTGCTCGCGATCGCCGCGAGCATGCTGCTGCTCGGCCTCGCGGCACGCAGCCTGCCGATCGGCACCGCCTATGCTGTCTGGGTGGGGATCGGCAGCGTCGGCGCGGCGATCCTCGGCATCGTGCTCCTCGGCGAGCCGGCGAACCCCGCGCGCCTCGCCTGCCTGGCACTCCTCGTGCTCGCCATCGTCGGTCTCAAGCTGACGACGCCGGATGCTGCGACGTGACGGATCGCGGGGCGCGGCGTAGAGTCCGCCCCGGCCTCCGATGCTCGTCTTCCGTCGCACCCTCGTCGCCCTGATCGCGGTGATGCTCCTCCTGAGCACGCGGCCGGGCTTCGACTGCGGTGCCGGCTGTGCGAGCGCGGAGCCCGGGGACCACGCGATCCGCTGCTGCTGTTGTGAGACGGCGGATGCCGACGCTTCCCCGCGCGCCGACGAGGGTTCGGCCTGCGCCTGCGATTGCGACGGCCCCCGCGACGCGGAGCCCGCTCCGCCGCGCGAGCTCGAAGGCCTGCCGCTGCTCGGCTCGCCGGCCGAGGGCGAGCCGCTGCCGCTTCCCGAAGCGGCAGCGACGCCGGTGGCGAGCGCGCGCGACGCAGGGTCGGCTAAGCCCGGCCCGGCGCTGCTGCCCGGCCGCTCGCGGCAGTCGGTGCTCTCGATCTGGCGATCGTGACGCGACGGGACGGGGACGGTCTGTACCGAGCGCAGCGGGCGAACCGCACACGCTGACGCGCACGGCGACCGCGACCCGTCCGACCTGACGTGACCGCGCCCCGGCGTGGTCGTCCCCACTCGTCCCGTCGCCTCACGTACCGATTCCCATGCGTCTGCTCCGCACGCTGCTCCCTGCCGCGGCGTTCTTCGTCCTCCTCGGCGCGGCCCTCGCCTTCGGCTTCCTGCTCGGTCGCGACCACGCGCCCGTCGCGGAGCTGCCGCTCTACACCTGTTCGATGGACCCCGAGGTGAGGCGACGGGGACCGGGTCTCTGTCCCGTCTGCGGCATGGAGCTCGTGCCCGCCTCCACGTTGGCGCGCGAGGGCAAGGTGCTGCCGATCGATCCCGTCGTCGTGCAGCAGATGGGCGTGCGCGTCACCCGGGTGGCGCGTGCACGCCTCACGCGCAGCCTGCGCGCGGCCGCCGTGTTGCGCGCACCCGAGGACGGGCAGCGCGATGTCACGCTGAGGGTCGGTGGTTTCGTCGAGACCCTCCATGCGCACACGTTGGGCATGCAGCTCGAGCTCGACGATCCCCTCTTCGAGCTCTACTCGCCCGAGCTGGTCGTCGCGCAGGAGGAGTTGATCGCGAGTCGCCGCAGCGGCGATCCGGAGCTCCTCGCCGCCGCGCGCGAGAAGCTCCTGCGCTGGGGCCTGCCGGCGGCGCTGGTGGACGAACTCGCCGCATCCGACCGCTCGCGGCGCACGGTGACGTTCCGCAGCCCGGTCCGCGGTGTGCTCGTCCGTCGCGAGATCGTCGCGGGCGCACCCGCGCCCGCCGGGACACCGCTCCTGCGCCTCGCCGACCTCGATCGACTCTGGCTCGACGTGAACCTCCCGGAGGCGCGGCTGCCGAAGGTGCCGCTGGGCACGCCCGCGACGGCGACGATCGACGCCTACCCGGGCGAATCCTGGTCGGGCACCGTGGTCTTCCGCGCACCGCAGCTCGACGAGGCGTCCCGCACCGGCGTCGTCCGCATCGCACTCGGCAACCAGGATGGCCGTCTCCGACCCGGGATGTTCGCGACGGTGCGGTTCGCGCTCCTCCTCGCCGACGATGCGCTGGTCGTCCCGATGGAGGCGGTCCTCGACACCGGCACGCGACGGGTCGTCTGGCTCGCGCACGGCGGCGGACGCTTCGAACCGCGCGACGTCGTCGCGGGACCGACCGGCGACGACGGCCTGACCCAGATCCTCGACGGCCTCGCGGAGAACGACGCCGTGGTGGTGAGCGGGCAGTATCTGATCGACTCCGAGAGCCGCTTCCTCGAGAGCATCCGGAAGCTCTCCGACGAGGGCCTCATGGCCGGCGGCAGCGCGCTTCCCGCCGCCGCGGCCGTCGCGATCGAGCCGGCCGCGCGACTCGCGCTCGACACGACGCTGACCGCGTACCTCGCGCTCACGGCCGCCTTCGCCGCGGACCGCGACGACGACCCGGCGTGGCAAGCGCTGATCGTCGCGGCGCGGAGCCTCGCCGACGCGCTGCCCGCGGACTTCGAGAAGGACGCCGCCGCGCTGCGCGCGAGCGTCGCCGGCGATGCCACCGGACTGGCGAAGCGACGCGAGCTCCTCGTCGCGCTGTCGAGCGCCCTGGTCGCCATCACCGAACGCGCGCGCCCCGGACCTTCGATCGGTGCGCTCGCGGTGATGCACTGCCCGATGGTGCCGGCCGACTGGCTGCAGCTCGGCGAGCAGCTCCGCAATCCGTACTACGGCAGCGAGATGCTCGAGTGCGGCGAGCTGAAGACCAAGGTCCCCGTCGCCGAGCCCAAGCGATGATCGCGCGGATCGTCGAACTCTCGGTGCGCCACCGCGCGCTGGTCCTGCTGATGACCGCGGTGCTCCTCGCGCTCGGCGTCTGGGGCTATCGCCAGGTCCGGCTAGATGCGATCCCGGACCTGTCCGACGTGCAGGTCATCGTCGTCACCGAGCTGCCGGGTCAGAACCCGCAGGTCGTCGACGACCAGGTGACGTATCCGCTGTGCAGCGCCCTCCTGGCGGTGCCCGGCGCGACCGACGTGCGGGGCACGTCGATGTTCGAGTTGTCGTTCGTCTACGTGCTCTTCGAGGACGGGACCGACCTGCATTGGGCACGCAGCCGTGTCCTCGAATACCTGAGCACCGTGCGCGATCGGCTGCCCGAGGGCGTGCAGCCGAAGCTCGGGCCGGACGCGACCGGTGTCGGCTGGGTCTTCCAGTACGCGCTCTCGAGCGATCGCCACGATCTGGCGGAGCTCCGATCGATCCAGGACTGGTTCCTGCGCTTCCCGCTCAACGCCGTCGAGGGCGTGGCCGAGGTCGCGAGCTTCGGCGGCTTCGTGAAGGAGTACCAGGTCCTGCTCGATCCGGTGCGGCTGCGCGCCTTCGGTCTCGGGCTCGAGCAGGTCGTGCGCGCGATCGAGCGCAGCAACGACGACGTCGGCGGCGCCGTGATCGAGCGCGGCGAGCAGGAGTACATGGTGCGCAGCCGGGGCTACCTCCGCGGTCTCGAGGACCTGCGCCAGGTCCCGGTCGGGCTCGGCGAGGGCGGCACGCCGATCCTCCTCGACGCCGTGGCCACGCTCGCCGTCGGTGCCGAAGCCCGTCGCAGCGTCGGCGAACTGAACGGCGAGGGCGAAGCGGTCGGCGGCATCGTCGTGGCCCGCCACGGCAGCAATGCGTACGAGGTGATCCGCGCCGTGAAGGAACGCCTCGCGGAGCTGCAGAAGGGCCTGCCCGCCGGCGTGTCGATCATCACGACCTACGACCGCTCGCTCGTCATCGAGCGCGCCGTCGACACGCTCCGCACGGCCGTGATCGAGGAGCTGCTCGTCACCGCCGGGATCTGCCTCGTGTTCCTCGCCCACGTCCGCAGCGCGCTCGTCGCGCTCCTCGTGCTGCCGATCGGACTCCTCGCCTCGCTCCTCCTGATGACGTTGCTCGGCATCAACGCGAACATCATGTCGATCGGCGGGCTCGCGCTCGCGATCGGCGTGATGGTCGACTCGGGAGTGGTGCTCATCGAGAACGCGCACAAGCACCTGCAACGCGCGCGCGAGGCCTTCGAGCGCGATGGCGTGCCGATGCCGCCTCAGCCGCAGCTCGTCCTCGACGCCGCCAAGGAGGTCGCGCCGAGCCTGTTCAGCTCGCTCTTCGTGATCGTGGTGGCCTTCCTCCCCATCTTCGTGCTGGGCGGTGAATCGGCGCGCATGTTCGGCCCGCTCGCCTGGACGAAGACCTTCGCGATCGCCGCGGGCGCCGTGCTGGGCATCACCGTCGTCCCCGCACTCATGGTGTACCTCGTGCGCGGGCGGATCCCGCGCGAGGAGCGCAACCCCGTCAATCGCCTCTCGGAGGCCGTCTACGAGCCCTTCTTCTGGATCTGCCTCCGCCATCCCTGGGCCACGCTCACGGTGACGCTCCTGCTCGGCGCGTCGGCGATCTACCCCGCGAGTCGTCTCGGCAGGGAGTTCATGCCGAAGCTCGACGAGGGCGATCTGCTCTACATGCCGACGACGACCGCCAGCGTCAGCGTCGGCAAGAGCCGGGAGATCCTGCAGCAGACCGACAAGCTGATCGCCTCGATCCCGGAGGTGCGGACCGTGCACGGGAAGGTCGGACGCGCCGAGACCGCGACCGATCCCGCGCCGCTGTCGATGGTGGAGACCGTCGTGCAGCTCGAGCCCGACCGCAGCCGGTGGCGCACGCGCGCGGTCGACCGCTTCTGGTCCGACTGGCCGCTCGGCGTGCGCGAGGTCCTCGGCGGAGCACTGCGCTGGCTCTGGGCGGATCGCCGGCCGATCACGATGGACGAGCTCAAGCTCGGCTGGACCGAACCCGACGGCACCCGGCACCCCGGACTCGACGAGATCGTCCGGCTCGCCGGTCTCACGAACGCGTGGCCGTACCCGATCGAGAACCGGATCGCGATGCTCGCCACCGGGATGAAGACCCCGGTCGGCATCAAGCTCTTCGGTCCCGACCTCGACTCGTTGACGGCGCTCGCCTGGCGCACCGCCGCGGTCCTGACGCCGGACGCGGCGGGTGAGTCGCGCGTTCGCGGGACCCGCTCGGTGATCGTCGAGGACAACGTCGGCGGGCTCTACCTCGACGTCGACGTCGATCGCGCCGCGGCCGCGCGCTACGGCCTCACGATCGGCGACGTGCAGGACGTCATCCGCACGTCGATCGGCGGGCAGCGCATCGGCACCGCGGTCGAGGGCGTGGCCCGCTACGCCATCGCCGTCCGCTACGCCCGCGAGCTGCGCGACGAGGTCGAGGACCTGAAGGACGTGGTCGTCGATGCGAGCAACGGCGCGCAGGTGCCCCTCTCCGAGCTCGCCACGCTCACGATCCGGGAAGGTCCCCCGATGCTGCGCAGCGAGAACGCGCAGCGCACGCTGTGGATCTACATCGAGGTCGAGGGGCGTGATCTCGGCGGCTGGGTCGCGGAGGCCAGCCGCCTGGTCGATGCGGAGGTCCCGCTCCCCGAGGGTCACGCGCGGCTCTGGTCGGGCACCTTCCGTCACCTCGCGGCGACCGAGGAGCGGCTGCGGCTCGTGCTGCCGATCACCGGCGCGCTCATCATCCTCCTGCTGTATCTCGGCAGCGGGAGCTGGTTCCGCGTCGGGGTCGTGCTGCTGGCCGTGCCGTTCTCGCTCATCGGCGCCTTCTGGTGCCTCTACGCGCTCGACTACGACCTCAGTCTCGCCGTCTGGGTCGGCATCATCGCGCTCCTCGGTGTCGATGCGGAGACGGGGCAGATGATGCTGCTCTACCTCGACAGCGAATACGACCGTGCGCGCGAGCGCGGCGCGCTGCGGAACGTCGCGGACCTCATGACCGCCATCCACGCCGGAGCCGTGAAGCGCATCCGCCCGAAGACGATGACCGTCGCGACGGACATGATCGGACTCCTCCCCCTGCTCTGGGCGACGGGGACCGGCGCGGACGTGACGCGACGGCTCGTCGCCCCCCTCATCGGCGGGATCACGGTGAGCTTCCTGATGGAGCTCCTCGTCTATCCCGTGATCTTCTTCCTCTGGAAGCGACGGACGGTGAGCGCATGAAGACCGGTCCTTCGTTCGCATTGCTCATGCTCGCGGCCTGCGCCGTGAGTCCGGCCGGGGAGCAGGAGGCGCGCGACGCCGCCGAGGCCGCGGGTGCCGCCTATGCGACGCCCTTCGAGTCGCGTCCCCTGCCCGCGCCGGGCGCCGGGACGACCCTCGCGGAGCTGCTCGCACTCGCGGCCTCGCGCCACGGTGAACTCGAAGCGCGCTGGCAGGAATGGCGCGCGGCGCTCGAGGAGATCACGCAGGCGGGCATGCAGCCGACGACCGCGATGCTCGGGGTCGAGCACGAACTCGACGGCGGCGCCGCACTCGACCGCACCGCGCTCACGCTGATGAGCGACGCGATGGACAACCTCGTCTGGCCCGGTCGCCTCGAGAGCAAGGCCGCCGCGGCACTCGCGCGGGCGAAGGTCGCGGCGCGCGCATTCGACGCCGAGCGCCTCGCCCTGCAGCGACGGGTCGCCGAGGCCTGGCATGCGCTCGCGCAGGGCGATGCGGAGCTCGCGCTGCTCGAGCGGCTGCGCGCGCTCCTGGCCATCGCCGTGCCCTCGATCGACGCACGTGTCCTCGGCGGCGCGGCCACCCAGGACGAAGCGCTGCGCGCGCGGGCCGCACTCGAGCGGCTGGACGCCGAACGCGCGCGGCTCCGTGAGACCCGCCCGGCCCGGCTCGCGGCACTCGCCGCGCTGCTCGCCACCGACACACCGCTCGCTGCGCTGCAGCCTCAGCTCGCCGAACTCGCGCCCTTGCGCGGCGAGGAGCTCGCGCTCTTCGCAGGGCTCCCCGCCGGGAATCCCGCGCTCGCGTTGCGCGACGAGGAACTCGCCGCGGCCGCGGCCGAGATCGAGGCCAGGACCTGGGATCGCGTGCCGCAGTTCGCGCTCGGCGCGATGCTGCGCGGCGACGGTGTCGCCTCGCTCTCGGGCGCACTCACGCTGCCCTTCCTCCGCGGCGGCGCGATCGAAGCCGCCGTGCGGCAGGCCGAGGCCGAGCACGCGGCGGCCCTCGTCCGGCGACGACAGGCGGGCTTCGACGAGCTCGCGGGTCTGCACGCGGAGCTCGCCGGCCTCCGCGCCCTCGAAGCGGAGTACGCCATCCTCGCGAGAGACCTGCTCCCCTCCCTCCGGCGGCTGGCGGAACTCGCGCGGACGCGCTGGTCGGCCGGCATGGGCCCCTTCACCGACGCGGCGTCCGCCGCGGCCGACGTGATCGACGTGGAGCGCGCGCTGGCGAGACTGCGCGCCGAACACGCCGCCGGTCGCGCGCGGCTCGCCGAGCGGATCGGAACGCTCCCCGGCTGACGGCGAGGGCTCGGCGCGCGAGCATGACCCGCATGCGCATCGCCCTCGCCCTGCTCCTCTCCATCCTGACCGCGTGTGCGGTCGCACCGATCCGGCCGTCCGACCCAGACTGCGCGACCTTCTCGATCGTCGCCTTCGACCCGACGACGCAGGAACTCGGCATCGCGGTCGCGTCGCGGGTCATCGGCGTCGGTGCCGTCGTCCCGTACGCGAAGGCCGGCGTCGGGGCGATCGCGACGCAGGCCGCGGCGAACCCGCGCTACGGACCGGATGGCCTCGCACTGCTCGCCGACGGTCGCTCGGCCGAGGCCACCGTCGCGGAGCTGACGAAGGCCGATGACGGTCGCGCGCGACGTCAGCTCGGCATCGTCGACGCCCGGGGCGGCGCCGCGTCGTTCTCCGGAGACGGCTGCAATGCCTGGGCGGGCGGGATCGTCGGCGGCGGTTTCTGCGTGCAGGGCAACATCCTCGCGGGTGAAGCCGTCGTGAAGGCGATGGCCGAGTCGTTCCGGGCGAGCGAGGGGCTGCTCGAGGATCGGCTCGTCGCCGCGCTCGCCGCGGGCGAGGCCGCGGGCGGTGATCGCCGCGGCAAGCAGAGCGCCGCGTTGCTCGTCGTCCGCGAGGGTTATGGCTATGCGCGTGGCAACGATCGCTACCGCGACGTGCGGGTCGACGAACACGAGGACCCCATCACCGAGCTGAAGCGGATCCTGGCGCTGCACCAGCGGATGTTCCGCCGACCGCGCGACTGACGCCCGTCAGCGCCGATCCTCGCCCGTCGGGGCGCGCCGCGCGCGGAGCACGAGGAACTGCCGCAGGCCGCGGAATTCGGGGCAGGGCAACACGAGGGTCTCGTTCGCGGAGAAGCGCAGCTGCGCCTCGCAGGTCACCTCGTCGAGCTTCGGCACCTGGATCGTCACCGGAGCAGCCCCTTCGATCCCGAGCTCGATCCGGCGCTCCGCGATCGGTCGTTCCAGCTCCGCGAAGCGCAGCGCGCAGCGGAGCGCGAAGCTCTCGTCGCCGACGTAGGCCAGACTGCCGTCGAAGCTGAAGCCGGTCTGGAGCACCTCGATCACGGGGTCGGCGATCACGCGGTTCTCGAGCTTCACCAGCTCGTAGTCCTTCACGTACGAGACCGGATCGCCCACCGACATCTGCAGCGACTGGAGCGGGCGCACGAGCACGCGCGGGGCGATCAGCTGATCGAGACCTTCGCGCGGCGACGCGGCGTCGCCGGGACTCCGGAGCGAGGCCGAGAAGGTCGCGGCGGCCTCGGCATCGAGCACGCGCGGGACGTCGCCGATCGCGAGCTCCTGCGCGAGCGCGGCCGAACAGCGCAGCAGTTCCATCTCGAGCAGGACGAAGCTGTCGGCCTTCGCCTCGGCCCGCGCGAGGAAGCCCGCGACCCACTCGTGTTGCGCCGGCCGACCGATCACCGCGAGGTGTTCGTTGCCGAGCCACTTCGCTTCCTCGCCGTTCTCGAACGCGGGCTCCACGAAGGTGCCGACGGCGGCGAGGATCGTCTCGCGGAGGCCGCGCGTACTGTCCTTGTCGGTGGGATCCACCGGGTCGTCCTCGGTGATCACGGCGAGGCGGGTGAGCAGCGCGCTCATGGGGAACAGCGTCACGTCACGCGCGGCGGCACCGCCGAGGCGCAGACGCAGCGCCGCCTCGGCACCGCCGTGCAGCGGTCGCGGATCGGGCACCTGCGCGCGGACCGCTCCCGCGAGGACGAGCGCGACGACGACGAAGGACTTCGCTGGACAGTTCATGGCTGGCTGACTCGCACACGGTAGGCGAGGACTCCGGACCCACGCGGGGCCGGCTCGTCGCTCGCGATCTCCAGGGTCTGCTCGACGCGCGGCGACGCGTCGCGCCGGACGACGAGGCGCGCCTCGTGGCGCCGCGCGCCCACCCGCTCGCGTACGACGCAGGTCCACGCCAGGACGCTCGCGGCGACGGGACGGGTCGTCAGTGGGCTCCGCGCGAGCGGCTGCGCGGGAGGCGGTTCCTCGGGGCGCGTCGTCCGGGCGCGCAGTCCCACGAGCACCGCGCCACCGAGCGCGAGCAACATCGCCGCGGCGGCCAGGGCGACGAGGTGTCGGCGACGCCGCGGGCTCTGCGCAGGCTCCACGCCGCGCAGCGCCGCGACGCGCTCGGTGAGGCGCAGCAGTTCCGCTGCGAAGCCCGGATCGGCCGCGCAGTCGTCGAGCACGCCCGGGTCCGCGAACGGATCGCGGCCCTGATCGAGCAGGGCCTGCACCCTGGCCCAGCGCGGTGACTCGCCGTCGTTCATCGCCTGACCTCGAAGGCCGCGAGGCGACGCCGCGCGCGGTGCAGGTGCGACTTCACGGTGTTCAGCGGCATCGCACGCTCCTCGCTGATCTCGCGGAGCGAGGCGCCATCGCGATGGAAGCGCAGCACGAGCTCGCGCTCGAGCGTGGGCAGGCTCGCGAGTGCGCTCGCGAGGTCGAGCCGTTGCCCGGCATCGTCACGGCGCGGATCGACGAGCTCGTCGGTCGAATCGGTCGCCTGGTCGCGACGCGCGCGCGCGCGCCGATCGAGCCAGCAGTGCAGCGCGGTCTTGCGGAGCCAGGCGCCGAGCGGCCGAGCCGGATCGAAGCCCTCGCGCGAGCGCCAGGCGCGGGCGAGCGCGTCCTGCACGACGTCTTCCACGTCGTGGGCCGGCACCCGCAGGCCCTGCACGAAGCGCACGAGTGCGTCGCGCTCGGCGTGCAAGGCCGCTCCGAATTCGCCATCCGTGGTTCGCACCGCATCGCTCGGCATCCGCTCGGCAGCGACTACCGGCCGAAGCTCCGAAAGGTTGCGGGCCCGCGGGGACATGCGCGGAGCTTCGGCGAACGGCGCCGCGGAAGCGCGGCTTCCCGTTACGGCCCGTGCGGGCCGGGGTACAGGCGGCCACCCTGCAACGCGCGCCCCCTGTCGCGTGCTCGGATCGAACGGATGGAGCTCATGACCCGACCTGCCCCACTGCCTGCCCTCGGACTCCTCGCCGTGACCTGTGCCGCGTCGCCCCTCGCCGCGCAGGGCTTCGCCTACGACTTCCAGCCGAGCGGCCGGGAGTACGTGCTGAACACGGCGAGCCACGTGTTCCAGCCCCCGAGCGGAGCGCCGATCGTGATCAACGGGGGCGTCTTCGTGTTCCGCAGCGTGAGCATCCCCGCGGGCACCACCGTGCGCGCGGTCGGGCCGAACCCGCTGGTCCTCGTCGTGCAGAACGACGTGATCATCGACGGCGACCTCGACCTCTCCGGCCGCGACGGCGCGAGCGTCGACACGCTGAACTCGCCGAACTTCCCGGCGCCGGGCGGTCTCGGCGGACCGGGAGGCGGCCGCGGCGGAGCCGGCAGCCCGAGCAGCCTCGGACGCGACCCCCGCGGTGAGACGGGCTACGGCCCGCTCGACACGCCCGGGATCGGCGGCGCGGGCGGACTGCTCGCCTGCCTCGCGGGTTGTGGCCGCGGCTCCGCGGGTGGCGGCGGCAGCTTCGCGAGCGCCGGCGACCTCGATCACCTGCTCGGCGCACCGGCCTTCCCCCAGGCCTTCGGCGACGGCGGCGCGGGCTGCGCGAACCAGAGCCTTCCCGGTGGCCAAGCGGGTCCGCGGCCCTTCTTCGATCGCGCCGAGGACAACGACTTCCTCGGGGACGCGATCGACGTCGCCGCCCTCCGCGTGGTGCGGGGCGAGTTGCCCTTCCTCCTCGGAGGCTCGGGCGGCGGCGGCGGTGGCGACCTCGGCTCCGATTGCTCCTTCGGCAGCCCGAGCTGGCTCAACGACAGCAAGGGCGGCGGCGGGGGTGGCGGCGGCGGCGCCGTGCTGATCGCCGCAGGACGTCGCGTGGTGGTCGGGCCGAGCGGGCACCTGCGCGCGGACGGCGGCCATGGTGGCGGCGGTGAACAGGCCGGCAGCAACTCACACGGCGGCGGCGGCGGCGGCGGTTCGGGCGGCATGATCGTCGTGTTCGCGCGCGGCGGCGTGGAGCTGCACGTCAAGGGCGAGACCCTCCGCAACGGCAACGCGGAGTTCGTGATCTCGGCCGACGGCGGCATCGGCACGCAGGGCGTGTTCTCCGGCCGGCCGCTGCTCGAGAAGTACCCGGTGGCTGCGACCCGCAGCGCGCTGCCCGCCGGCGGCTACGGCGGACTCGGCCTCGTGCAGTTCGTCGTGCCCTTCGGCACGAACGCCGACGGGACGAACACCGTGCTCGACGATGGCATCACCGTCGTGAGCAACGGCGCCGTGCTCACGGGCGCGAACAAGACGCGCTTCCTCGCGTGGCGCGGCTTCCAGAACGCGAACGGCGTCTTCGTCGACGATGCGGGTCGGCCGACCAACCGGGCGCGCGGCGAAGGAGATCTCCGCCCCTCGCCCGTGCTGCTGCCGATCCTCTGAGCCCGCGGACCGGGGCGGCGCGCGATGGCCTGTTCATCGCGCGCGGCGCGCGCCCGGCGTGAAGCGGTAGGCGAGCGCCGCGACGCCGAGCGCGAGCAACACGAACGCGCCGTCGCGCGGATGACGCGCGAAGGAGAACCAGCCGATCGCGAGCGACGTCGCGAGGTAGACGATCGGCACGACGGGCCAACCCGGGACGGGCACCGCCGCGGCACCCTCGCGGAGCCGGAGGCGGACCAGGCCGACGACGGTCGCGGCGCTCGAGGCCCAGAGCGTCCATCCCGTCCAGGTCAGCAGGTCCTCGAAGCGCGCCGAGGCCAGGAGCGCGAGCGCGAGCACGACCTGCAGCGCGATCGCCGCGCGGTGGCCGCGCGCGCTCGCGATGCCGCGCCAGAGGAAGCCGTCCTCGGCCATGCGGGTGTAGACGCGCGGCCCGGCCATCGTCATCGCGGTGACGGAGGGGAGGCTGGCGAGCGCGACCAGCGCGGCGAGCACCAGCGCGGCGTGCTCACCGCCGCGGGCGCGCGCGGCGAGCACGCCGACCGCGGCCTGGCCCGCGAGCTCCGCGCGCGGCGCGGCGAACACGAAGACCGCGTTCA
>JADLHO010000081.1 GCA_020848735.1 Planctomycetota bacterium
ACATCGGGCAGGAAGCCTACGAGGACACCTACCGGGCTCGCCGCGTGAAGGGCCTACACCGGGCCGCCAAGGAACTCGGATTCCAACTCGTCCCTTGCCAGGGGGACTGACGGGTGTTCTTTGGAAGCGCGGGACGCCGCCTCAGGACCTCTTGGCCAGCGCGGCGATCCCGGGCAACACCTGCCCCTCGAGCAGCTCGAGGCTCGCGCCGCCACCCGTCGAGACGTGGCTGAGCTTCCCGGTGACCCCGCAGAGCTCCGCAGCCGCCACCGAGTCACCGCCGCCGACGACGGTGAAGGCCTGTGCCGCCGCGACGGCCTGCGCGATCGCCGCCGTCCCACGGCGGAAGGCCTCCATCTCGAAGACCCCCATCGGCCCATTCCAGAGGACGGTCTTGGCGCGGGCAACCGCGCCGCGGAAGAGCTCGATGCTCCGCGGTCCGATGTCGAGTCCCATCAGCTCGGCGGGGATCGCCGGCCCGTGGATCGAGGCCACGGCATCGGCCGCGAAGCGATCGGCGCAGACGTGGTCGATCGGCAGCAGGAGCTGCACCTTGCGCTGTTCGCAGAGGGCCCGGACCTCACCCGCCTTCGCGAGGAGCTCCGGCTCGCAGCGCGACTTGCCGACGCCGATCCCCGCCTGCGCGAGGAACGTGTAGGCCATCGCGCCGCCGACGATGATCACGTCGACCTTCGGGATGAGGTTGAGCAGCACCGGCAGCTTGTCGCTCACCTTCGCGCCGCCCAGGATCGCGACGAAGGGCCGCGAGGGGGAGTGGAGCACGCGCTCGAAAGCCGCGAGCTCCTTCTCCATGAGGAGCCCCGCCGCAGCAGGCATGAGCGCGGGCACGCCCGAGATGCTCGCATGCGCCCGGTGCGCGGCGCCGAACGCGTCGTCGACGTAGACGTCGCCGCAGGCGGCAAGCGCCTTGGCGAAGTCCCCGTCGCCGTCCTCCTCCTGCGGGTGGAAGCGGAGGTTCTCGAGCAGGAGCAGCTCGCCGGCCTTCAACTCGCGCGACATGCGGACCGCCTCGTCACCGATGCAGTCGCTCGCCGCCTTCACCGGCTTGCCGAGGAGCTGGGCGAGCCGCGCCGCGACCGGCTTCATGCGCATGGATTCGACGACCTTGCCCTTCGGCCGGCCGAGGTGCGACATGAGCACGGGCCGGCCGCCGCGCGCCAGGATGGCCTGGATCGTCGGCAGGGCCTCCTTGATGCGCACGTCGCTCGTCACGGCACCCTTCTCGTCGAGGGGCACGTTGAAGTCGACGCGCACGAGCACGCGCTTGCCGGCGACGTCGAGGTCGGCGAGCTTGCGCCACGCAACGGGGGTCGCGCTCACGGCTCAGCCTCCGAGCTTGTGCGCCTTGACGATGAGGTCGACGACGCGGTTGCTGTAGCCCCACTCGTTGTCGTACCAGCTCACGATCTTCACGATCTTGCCGCCGTCGGCGACCATCGTGCTCGCGCCATCGATGACCGAGCTGTGCGCGTCGTGGACGATGTCGGAGGAGACGATCGGCTCCTCGGTGTAGCAGAGGATGCCCTTCATCGGGCCGTTCGCGGCCGCCTTGAGCGCCGCGTTGATCTGCTCGACCGTCGCCGGCGTCTTGAGGTTCGCGGTGAGGTCGACCACCGATCCGTCCGGCACCGGCACGCGCAGCGCGTAGCCGTCGAGCTTGCCCTTCAGGGCCGGGATGACCTTGCCCACCGCGCGCGCGGCGCCGGTCGTGGTCGGGATGATGTTCACGGCGGCCGCGCGGGCCCGGCGCAGATCCTTGTGGATCATGTCCGCGGTGCGCTGGTCGTTCGTGTAGGCGTGGACGGTCGTCATCAGGCCCCGCTCGATGCCGAAGCTGTCGTTCAGCACCTTGGCGAGCGGCGCGAGGCAGTTCGTCGTGCAGGACGCGTTGCTGATGATCTTGTGCTCGGCCTTGAGCGCGTCCTCGTTGACGCCCATCACGATCATCGCGTCGACCTCGTCCTTCGGCGGGACGGTCAGCAGGACCTTCTTCGCGCCGGCCTCGACGTGCTTCATGCACTCGGCCTTGCTCGTGAAGATGCCGGTCGACTCGACGACGAAGTCGATGTTCATCGCCTTCCAGGGCAGGGTCGCCGGGTCCTTCGCGCCCAGGACCTTGGTCGACTTGCCGTCGACCCGGATCTCGCCGTCACCCCCTTCCACGGTGCCGGGATAGCGACCGTGGACCGAGTCGTACTTGAGCATGTGCGCGAGCGACTTCGCGTCGGCCAGGTCGTTGATGGCGACGATGTCGAAGCCCTTGCGCTCCTGCATGACGCGGAAGACGAGACGGCCGATGCGGCCGAAGCCATTGATGGCGACGCGGAGGTTCATGGAATGCGAACGAACTCGGAAGGGAGGTCTTTCCTGGAGTCGGGAGGGCGAGCAGCATAGCGACGCCGCGCCGTCCGCTCACCGCACGCGTTCATCGGCACGGCGTCCTGCGGGCCATGTCCGACCTTCGCCTCTGTGCGGCCGCGGTGTTGCGCATCCTCCGTTCCCAACGGCGGCTGCCGCGACGCGGACCGCTGGCGCTCGCCCTCTCGATGGGTGCCGACTCGCTGGCGCTGCTCGGCGCGCTGCGGCTGCTCCACGCGCGCGGGCGGATCGCGGAGCCGACGATGGTCCACGTCGACCACGGCCAGCGCGCGGACAGTGCGGCGACCGCGGCGGCCGCGCGCGGGCTCTGCGCCCGGCTCGGACTCCCGCTCGTCGTCAAGACCCCGCCCCTGCCGCGCGGCGTCGGTGAGCTCGCGCTGCGGGAGGCCCGTTACGCGGCGTTCGCCGACGCCGCCGCCGAGCGCGGCCTCGGCGCCCTGCTGCTCGCCCATCACGCGGACGACCAGCTCGAGACGGTCGCGATGCGCGTCCTGCGCGGGTCCTCGACGCGCGGGCTCGCGGGCATGCCGTCCGTCCGACCGCTCGCGGGTTCCTGCGTGCTGCTCCGCCCCCTGCTCGGTCTCCGCCGTGCGACCCTGCGCGGAGCGCTCGCGGAGGCGGGACTCACTGCGGCGGTCTGCGAGGACCCGAGCAATCTGGACCTGCGCTTCCTGCGCAATCGGCTCCGTCACGTCGCATTCCCCGCATGGCGTGCGGCGCGCGGCACCGGCTTCGACGCGAGGCTGCTGGCCCGCGCCGCGCTCCGGCGCGCGGAAGCCGAGACGCGCGAGGCCGAGGCCCGCGGCTGGCTCGCACGCTTCGCGCGCGTCGCACCGGGGTTCCGCGCCGAGCTCGTGTTCGCGGGCACGGAGCCCGTCGCGTGGCCCGCACCCCGCCACCTGACGGAGATCCTGCGACTGGCATGTCTCGCGGTGAGCGGAACGGCACCGCTGCGGACCTGGTTGCGTCGCGCGCTGCGGCTGTTGTCCCAGCCCTCCGGCACGCTCCTGCTGGCCGGTTCGGACTGCGCCGTGGAGCGCACCCGCGCGGGGTTGCTGATGGTCGCCGCGGCGACGCTGGACTCACCGCCTGCAGCCAGTGACCTGCCCCTCGATGGGCGGGCGCAGCCGTTCGGCGCGACAGGTTTCTGGGTCGCGGCGACCGCGCGTTGCGGACCGTGGCAGCCACGGGCAGAGCCGGATCGCGGACAGGGCAGCGTCGACCTCGCGACCTTGGCCCTGCCGCTCGTCCTGCGTGCGCCGGTTCGGGGCGATCGCTTCGAGCAGGCCGGCCAGGTGCGACCCATCCTCCTGCGGGAGCATCTACAGCGCCGTCAGGTCCCTCGCCTGGATCGCCCGCGACTGCCGCTGCTCGTCGACGCGCGGGGACGAATCGTCTGGGCACGTGGGCTCGATGTCGCGGCATTCGCCCGCGTGCGCAGCGCGGGCCGGAGCCGCCTCGCGCGCCTCGACTTCGACAGCGGCATCGGCGGGACGGCCGCTGGCAGCGCCCCCGTGGGCCCGCCATACTGACGCGCCCCTCTTGGCGCGCGCCCCGAACCAGGGTGGCGCGCACGCCGTGTCTCGCCCCGCACGGCCATCTCTCCGACCGATTCCATGAGCGAGCTGATCGTCGTCCGCGGACCCGGCAAGGGCAGCACCGTGGCTCTTGCCCCCGAGCGCAGTGTGACGATCGGCAGCGGCCTGGACGCCAACGTACGCGTCGGCGGCGACGGGATCGCAGCCGAACACGTCGTGGTGAAGGCGCTCAAGGGCGGCGGCTTCGGGTGCAAGGCCCTGGCGGGATCCTTCGTGCTCAACGGCAAGGCCGTCGAGGCCGCGCGCCTCAACGACGGCGACCTGCTGTCGATCGGCGACTGCGAGATCCGCTTCGCCGCGGAGCGCAAGACCGAGTCCCCCGAGGAGCTCGCGGGGTTCACCTTGCTCGGCGTGCTCGGCCGCGGAGGGATGGGCGTCGTGTGGCGGGCAGAGCAGAAGAGCCTCGGCCGCGAGGTCGCGCTCAAGGTGCTCAGCGAAGAGCTGACGAAGGACCCGGTCTTCGTGGGGAGATTCCAGGCCGAGGCCCGCGCCGCAGCTCGACTCCACCACCCCAACGTCGTGCAGGTCTTCGACGTCGACCACGTCGGCACGACCTGGTTCTACTCGATGGAGCTGATGCACGCCGGCTCGCTCGAGACGCGCATCAAGCGCGAGGGCAAGCTGCCGATCGCCGACGCGGTGCGCGCGATCCGCGACGCCGCGAAGGGCCTGGCCTTCGCCGAGCAGATGCGGCTCGTGCACCGCGACATCAAGCCCGACAACCTGATGATCGATCGGCATGGGCACGTGAAGCTCGCCGATCTCGGTCTCGCGCAGGTCGAGGACGACGGCGACGGCAAGCTGCGCGGCACCCCGCATTTCATGTCGCCGGAGCAGGTCCAGCGGAAGCCGCTCGACCACCGCAGCGACCTCTATTCGCTGGGCTGCACGTTCTATCGTCTGCTGACGGGCCGCACGCCGTTCGTCGCGGACAACGTCAAGGAGATCCTGCGCGCCCAGGTCCACGAGACTCCCGTCCCGGCGAACAAGGTGGAGCCGGCGGTTCCGCAGGAGCTCGCGGCGATCGTCGATCGCCTGCTCCAGAAGGACCCCGCGCTGCGCCATCAATCGGCGCAGGAGCTGGTCGAGGAACTCGAGGCGGCGCTGACGCCACCGGCGAAGAAGGGACTGTGGATCGCGATCGCCGCGGTCGCACTCGTCGTCGCCGCGATCGCGGTCGTGCTCGCACTCCGTGATCCGCCTCCCAGCGATCCACGCGAGGTCATCAAGGTCATCACCGACCCCAACGCGCAGCGGGCGCTCGCGGAAGCGGCGGAACGCGAGGCGGAGATCGCGCGGCTGTCCGTGATGGCGAAGCAGCTCGACGGCGAAGCGCTGGCGGCAGCGTTGGAGCAGGTCGCCAAGGCTCACGCGGGAACCACCGCCGCGACGGCCGCGAGCGAAGAGGCCAAGCGCGTCCGAGCGACGATGGCCGAGGCGGCGGCGCGCGCCGAGGCGAAGCGGGTGGCCCTCGCCGCCGCGACCGCGACCCTGCAGCGAGGCGTCGACGCTGCGCTCGAGCAGCACGACATCCGCGGGGCGCTCGACGCGGCGACGCAGACACTGCCGGATGCCGCGGTGGCGGAGACCCCGGAACTCGCCGCCGCGCGCGAGACGCTGCGCGCCAGGATCGCCGAGGCCGCGAGCCGCGCGATCGCCGCACGGCGCGCTGCGATCGAGAGCGCGGAGGCCGCCCAGGACCTCCCGGCGCTCGACACCGCGCTCGCGGCGCTCGACACCGCATTGCGCGGTGAACGAGCGTGGCCGGGCGCGGTGCTCGCCGACGCCACGGCGCTCGCGGCCTGGCTCGACGAACGCAAGGTCGCGCGCCACAACCTCGCGAACTCCCTCGGTGCGGTCGCGGAGGCGAAGGCGATCGCCGTCACGCGCGAGGCGCTGTTCCAGCCCGACGGCCTCTTGAGCGCGGTCGCGAAGTTCCAGTTCGCGTTGGCCGCCGAGCGACTCGACGCCTTGGCCGCGCTCGCCGAGGGGACCGCGCTCCGCGCGACCCTGATCCAGCTCCGGCCGTCGTTGGTGGAAGCCGAGGCTTACTGCGTGGCCCTCGAGACCGGGGCCCCCACCGGCGACCTGACGCCGCCGCTGCCGCCGACGGCGCTGGATGGAAGCGGGCGGACGACCGTCGTCGGTTTCACGCGCGGTCCGGATGGCGCCAGCCTCGCGACGAAGACCGAGACAGGTGGGCGCAGTGCCGCGGGCACGACGATCGCCGGCGACGAACTCGCGCTCAGCGCACTCGACTGGCTCCCGGAGCTCGATTCCGCGACAGCGCCGAAGCGCGCCGCGCTCCTCGGCTGGCTCGCGCTGGCACATCAGCTCCGCTCGGCGCGCGCGTACCTCGCGCTCATCGACCCCGCCAACGACGCGAGCGGGAGTGGTGAGCAGGCCTTCGTGCCACATCCGGCGCTCGCCTGGGCCGCGGCCAGCCTGGCAGGGCAAGCGCCGGAACTGCTCGCCCCACTCGCGACGGAACTCGCGGCCGCGAACCTCTGCGCGCGCGGACTGCAGGCCTTCGCCACCGGTCGCCACGCCACGGCCATCGCACGCCTCGAGCGACTCGAAGCGAAGCACCCGCAGAGCCTGGTCGTCCGCTCGCAGCGATGACGCTCCACCTGGAGGCGCGCGCGGACGGAGTGGTGCTGAAGGTGCGCGCTGCTCCCGGCGCGTCGCGCGAGCGGGTGGTCGGAATACACGGCGACGCGCTCAAGGTCGCCGTCCAGGCGCCGCCCGAGAAGGGCAAGGCCAACCTGCGAATCGCCGCCGTGCTCGCTGAGGCGCTCGGCGTCGCCGCGCGCGACGTCGAACTGCTAGGCGGCGCGACCTCGCGCGACAAGCGCTTCCTCGTCCGAGGATTGAACGAGGACGAGGCGCGGAAACGGCTGGCGCAAGCTGGCTCGACGCCGTCCGATTCGCGCTGAACCGATCTCGACGCGCGTCATGTCCGAGTCCGCCCACGAGTGATGCGATGGTGAGCCAGCCCGATCTCCCGCTCCGCAATCGAGTGCGCGACGCCGCGCAACAACTGCTGGCGCAGTTCCGCCAGAAGCCTCGCATCGCGATGCTGCTCGGCACCGGCCACGCGTCGGTGTCGGCGCGGCTCGAGGGCAAGGTCCTCCTCCACCGGCAGAATCTCCCCGGCGGGCTCCTGCTCGGCGAGGAGTCCCACCTGATCGGCGGCACGCTCGAGGGCGTTCCCGTGGTGGTCGGTGATCCCCCGCTCGCACCGTACGAGGGCTACGGCGCCCTGGATGTGACCTTTCCGGTGCGAGTGCTCCAGGCGATGGGAGTCGAACTGCTGGTCCTCACCGCGGGCGCCGCGAGCCTTTCGCGTCATCTCGAGCCGGGCAGCATCGCGATCGTCGAGGACCACCTCAACTTCACCGGCCTCCACCCGCTGCAGGGCAAGCAGATCCTCGAACTCGGGCCGCGCTTCCCGGACATGTCCGACCCCTACCCGCGCAAGTGGCGACGCGTCGCGCGCGACGTCGCAGCCGACGCGGGGTTTCCCTGCTTCGAGGGCGTATTCGCCGGCGTGCCGGGACCGAGCCTGCCGACGCGTGCCGAGTACCGCTTCCTGCGGCATGCAGGCGCCGACCTGGTCGGCATGTCACTGGTTCCCGAGGTCCTCGCAGCAGTGCATTGCGGCCTCGACGTCCTCGCTCTCGTCGGCGTCACCCAGCTGGTGCAGCTCGACAGCGGCGCGCCGACCGATATCGAGGAGATGCTCGACGCCGCCGACCTGGCCGCGCCGCGCATGGCGAGCCTGCTGAACGGCATCGTCGCGAGCTGCCGCGGATGAGCGACGGGGTGGGCTCGCGCCTCCGTCTGGGCGTGCTGCTGTCGGGTGGCGGTCGAACTCTCCAGAACCTCGTGGATCGCGCCCGCGACGGCCGGCTCCGCGCGGAACCCGTCTGCGTGGTCGCGGACCGTCCCGGAGCGCTGGGAATCGATCGCGCGCAGCGCGCGGGTCTCCCCGTGCTCTGCACGAAGGACATGGCCGAGACCTTCGATTGGCTCGAGCGCCATGGCGTCGAACTCGCCTGTCTCGCCGGCTACCTGCGCCTGCTGCGGATTCCGAGCGTCTGGCAGGGACGCGTGATCAACATCCACCCCTCGCTGCTCCCCAAATTCGGCGGCAAGGGCATGCACGGCGAACGCGTGCACGAGGCCGTACTCGCCGCGGGCGAGCCCGAGAGCGGATGCACCGTGCACCTCGTCGACGAGGTCTACGACCACGGCAGGGTACTGCTGCAGGCACGGGTCCCCGTCGTGAAGGGCGACGACGTGTCGAGCCTCGCCGCGCGGGTCTTCGCTGCGGAGTGTGCGGCGTACCCGGCTGGAATCGAAGTGTGGAGAGTCGGCGGATCCATCGGGTCGTAGGTGGTGTTGTGTCTTCCTTCCGTGCACGGGGTCTGGAGGAATCATGTCCCAGACCCAGCTTGCCGTTGAAGACGCCGTGCTACTCCAAGGTCTCAGTGCGGAGGCGATCGCAGAACGACTCCGCGCCGCCATCCGACAGGCCGACGTCGGGCAACGCAGCGCTGCGTTCTACCTGGCGGAGCTTCACGATCGTCGCCTCCACCTGGCGCTCGGCATGCCCTCGACGGTTGCCTACGCGGTGCGCGTCCTGGGCCTTTCGCGACGGAAGGCGAGGGAACTCCTCCAGACGGGACTGCGACTCCGCGAGCTGAAAGCGATCGATGCGGCCTTCGCCGAAAGCCAGCTGGCCTGGAGTCGCGTGCGCCGGATCTGCGAAGTCGCAACTCCCTCGACCGAGCGCGAGTGGCTGGATCGAGCGCTCGGCTGCGGACAGGATGAACTCGACCAACTCGTCAAGCGCGCGCATCGCGGCGATTCACCACCCAAGGGCGAAGGGCTCCCGCAGCTGCGCTTCGCGCTCCACGTCGAGCTCGACTCCGTGCAGTGGCAGATGTGGGAACAGTCCCGCGAGAAACTCCGCGCGGAGCTGGGTGACGACGATCAACTCCGCGACGTCGACCTCCTGCTGGAGATGCTCCGGCTGGTCCTGGCGAGCGATGCCGACGGAAGCGTGCCTGGCCGTCGTCCGGTCGACGGCGGACCGTTCCGGGTGATCCTTCGAGAGCCAGTATCCGAGACCGAGGCGGCGACGCAGATGGAGCCTGCCGAGGGTGAGGTCCCGGTTTCGCGCATCGAGTTCGAGGCGGTACCGAGCGACCACGCCACGCCGCCCGCGCTGCGAACGCGAGTGCTCGCGCGGGACGGACACGCCTGCGCCAATTGCCGAGGACGCCGTGGACTCCACGCCCATCACGTGATCTGGCGCTCCAAGGGCGGCGAATCGAGCCTCCGAAACCTCGTCACCCTCTGCTCCCGCTGCCACGCCTTGGTCCACGAGGGCTTCCTCGACGTCCAGTTGGCCACGACGGACGATCCCGGAGCGCCCGCGCGATTCGAGTTCCGCGACGAGCGCGGTCGCCCGCTGACCCGTCGCGTGTTCCAGGAACCGCGCATCGTTCAAGCCGAGGTGGCGCAATGCGCCACCGATCAGGTCCGCGAGACTCCGGTCAGAGCGGGACCCGACCTCGAGTGGCTCGCCTCCCACATGCACTGGTTCAAGTTCCGCGTGGGTCACTTCGCCCTGCGGCCCGCGTATCGCGAGCGCTTCGCCGAGGAATTCCCCGACGCTTGACGGCCCTCAGAGACCGAAGAAGCGCTTGATGCGGGCCACCAATTCGCCGGCACCCTTCTGGATGGCGGCACGCTGATCGGCTGGCGCCGATCGCATGTCAGCAATCGCGCGGAGACCCTGTCGGCGAGCCTCCACGATCTCTGCCATCTCGTGCGCCAGCGCAGGGCGACGCGCGAGCATCTGGTGGAACACGGCCTTGTGCACGACGAGCACCGAGAGGTCGTCGACCGCGGTCACGCTCGCGGTCCTGGGCTCACCGGTCAGCACGGCCATCTCGCCGAAGAACTCGCCGCGACCCAGTCGCGCGACCTCCCGCTCACCGCCCTGGTCGTCGCGCAACGAGACCACCGCCGTTCCTTCCTGGATGAGGAAGAAGCTGTCGCCGCCCTCGCCCTGGTGCACGACCCGCTCGCCGCGGCCGTACTCCTCCCGCACGGCGTCATGGCCGAGGATCGCGAGTTCATCGGGACTGAGCGGGACGAAGACCGGCACCCGTGCGAGAGCATCCCGATATGCGGCGCTCGGATCGGCGCGCTTGGGCAACTCGGAGTGGAACTCGTAGCTCGTCTGGATCGGGAAGGGGATGTTCAGGTTGGCACGCTTGGCGGCGTACCAGACCTTCGTCATGAACTCGTCGTTGATCTCCTGCTGCTTCGCGAAGTCCTCGATGAAGAACCGGATCTCATACTCGATCGAGTACGCGGCGTAATTCTTCGTGCGCACGGCCGGCGCCGGCTGGGCCAGAACGCCACGCGTCGCGAGCGCCACCCCCATCAGCACGCGCTTCACCTTGTTCGGCGGATCGTCGTAGCTGAACCCGATCAGGTGCTTTTCGCCGTGCACCGCGGTGGGACGCGAGAGGTTGACGAGCGTCTCCTTGCCGATCACGGAGTTCGGCACAACCACGAGATCGCGCGTGCGGGTCCGAACCCGGACCGATCGCCAGTTCATCTCGATCACCTCTCCGGTGATCGCGCCGATCTGCACCCAGTCTCCGACCTCGAAGGGTCGCTCCAGCAGGACCGCGATGCCGGCCATCACGTTGTCGAGCGTGTTCTGCAACGCCAGGCCGAGCACGATCGAGCTCACACCGATCGCCGTGATGAGGCCGCCGAGGTCGCCGCCCCAGACACCCTTCACCACGAGTGCTGCGCCGATGAGCACGAGCAGCACCCTCAAGATGTCGATCAGGAGCTTCGGGAAGCGCGTGTCGTATCGGCCTCCCTCTTGGCGGATCAGCGCGGTGTTCTTGACGAAGCTCAGCCCGACATGGATGGCCGCGATCCACAGCAGAGTCTCGAGGACCCGCACGGCCACCTGCTCGCGCGGGACCGACAAGGCCCAGACCGTGAGAGTGACGAGTCCCGCGAGCGGCAGGAGCAGGTTGCGCGTCGCACGTAGCGTCGCCGCGAGCGGGTGGCGCTTCGCGTCGAGACGGCTCAGCACGAGCGTCGAGAGGAGCATGGCGCCGAGCCAGCCGAGCGCCGTGAGCGAGACCGCAACCCAGGTTTCCATGGCGCCTGCGCGTCGACCGTCAGAGCTTCAGGTTCGCGCGGTAACGCGCGCTACGGCGCTCGAGTGCCGCCTGGTCGCCACCGAATGCGAGCGGTGAACCGAGTCCCGCCTGACGTTCCTTCGGCGAGGGGTGGGTCGCGAACATTCCACCCTCGCCACCGACCTCGCTCATCCGTGCGAGCACGCGTGAAAGCGCCTCGGGGTCGTAACCGGTCCCCACGAGGAACTCACGCCCGAGTCGATCCGCCTCGGCCTCCGCCTCACGCGAGTAGCCGCTCGTGATGAGCGTCTGCACGACATCCTTCACCGATTGATCGAAGAGCCCGGTCAGCTCCTGCAGGTCCTTCGGATCCATCGTCGCCTGGGCCGTCCCAGCGGCGAGGTAGGTGAAGGCCTGCGCGAGGTTGCTCTTCTGGATCGCTTGCACCCCGTGCTTCAGGCTCACGTGCGCGATCTCGTGCGCGAGCACCGCGGCGAGTTCGTCTTCGCTCGCGGTCTTCTTCAGCAGGCCCTTCGTGACGAGGATCGTGCCGCCGGGGCATGCAAACGCGTTGACCTCGTCCGTGTCGAGCAGCGCGAAGCGGTACTCGAGGAAGGGCTGCCGCACCCGGTCGTTCGTCATCGCGAGGGCCAGGCCGACGCGGTTGAGGTAGGACTGCGCCACCTCGTCCTGGGCGAGCGGGTAGCCGGGCATCGCGAGGATCTCCGCGGCCACCGAGCGCCCGATGAAGTGCTCCTCGCTGGGGTCGAGGTCCTGCCACGACTTGCGCAGTCGGTTGGCACCGCGGATCAACTTGCCTTCGGCGCTCTCCTCGTCGGTCATCTCCTCGAGCGCGTTCATCACGCCGGCGCAGGCGGCGACCGGCAGCGAAAGACAGAGGAGCCAGAGTGCGGCGCGCCTCATCGCTTCACCTCCGTCTCGCGCAGTGCCTGCGGGGCGAGCCCGCCCTCGCCGAGGAAGCTCGCGACCTCGCCTTCTGCGACCACACGGCCCTGGATGCGATCGAGCCGCTGGAAGGCCGCTTCGAGGTCCGGATTGCCGCGGCGGAACTCGCGCTCGACCTGCGGGTTGAAGCCCTTGCGCGCCGCCGAGGTCTCGGACGCGGAATAGTTCTCGCGGACCCCTTCTCCGGAGAGTCGCACGTCCTTCTTGGTCGAAACGTCGGTCTCGTGCAGCCAACCGGCGAGTTCACGGTACTTGGCCTGGTACCACGCGCCATCCTTCGCCTCGACGACGAGGCGATCGCCCTCGACGAGCTCCGCGATCGGCGCGGCGAAGAGCCGTTTCGCGCTCCGCAGCTTGGTCACCTTGCGCGTGACGATCAGGGCGTCGCCGCGACTCTGCGGCAGATTGCCGGCGGCAACGAGGAGGAGGACCGGAACGACGAAGAGGAGCCGTCGCAACTGTCTCATGCGCGGCGCAGGATAGCGGCGCGCGCCGTGCGCCACTACTTCACGTCGAGACGGAACACGCCGTCCCAGTCCGACTCGCCGAGGCGTGCATGCCACAGCGCGACCAGCGCGTCGTGCGGGCGAAGCGCCGCGAGTCGCGCGAACGCGGCCCGCGCCGCGTCGCGGTCGCCCCGGCGCGCCGCATCGATCGCCGCGGCGTGTGCCGCGACCGCGCCGACTTCGTCGTCCGTCGCCGCGCCACGAAGTGCCAGGGGCTCGTAGACGACGAGCGGCTCGGAGCGCCCCTTCACGGCGAGGCGCCCGACCTCGCGCCCGAGCACCTCGCCGGCGCAGCGCGCCCAGGTCGTCTCGCTGACGAGGATGCCGGTGCCGAAGGCCTTGTTCGCCCCCTCGAGCCGCGAGGCGAGGTTCACCGTGTCGCCGATCGCGGTGTAGTCGAAGCGCTTGCTCGAACCCATGTTCCCGACCACGGCGAGCCCGGTGTGCACCCCGATCCGCGTCTCGATGCTCGGCTTGCCCGCCTGGCGGAGTTCGGCGGCGATGTCCTCGCTCACCCTGCGCGCCACGAGCGCGGCGCGCACGGCGCGCAGCGGATGGTCCTCGCCCGGCAGCGGCGCGCCGAAGAGCGCCATGATCGCGTCGCCGATGAACTTGTCGATCACGCCGCGCTCGGCGAGCACCGGCTCGCACATCCGCGTGAAGTAGTCGTTCAGGAACGCGACGAGTTCGGTCGGGCTGACGTGCTCGGCGAGCCCGGTGAAGCCCGCGAGGTCGGTGAAGAAGAGCGTGACCTCACGGGCACTGCCGCCGAGCGCGACGGCATCGGGATCGCGCAGCACTTCGCTCAGGACCTCGGGTGCGAGGTACGACGCGAACGCGCGCCGCATCTCGCGCTTCTGCCGCCCTTCGACGACGAGCCGCCACGCGAGGCCCAGCCCCGCGCTGGAGCCATAGGCCAGCGCCGGCATCGCGATCGGCAGGACGAGGAGGCTCTGCCAGGCGAGCAGCGCGCTCGCCAGGAAGAGCACGGCGATCGCGAGGAGGACGGAGAGCGGCACGATCACGCCGGGCAAGGCGAAGACCGCCGTCGTCGCCAGCGCCGCCGCCGCCGCGGCGAACGCTCCCTGCCAGCCACTCTCGCGCAACCAATCGCCCCGCTGCAGGTTGTCGATCGCGGTCGCGTGCAACTCCACGCCCGGGAAGCTCCGCGAGAGCGGCGTGGGGTGAGCATCTTCCAGGCCGTCCGCATGGATGCCGACGAGCACGATCTTCCCCTCGAAGCGCTCCTTGCCGTAGAGCGGCGTCTGCCCCTCCGCGCTCGCCATCATCGACTGCACGATGTTGACGAACTTCACCTTGTCGAAGCTGAACTCCGGTCCACGGAAGTTGAGCAGGCGCCGCGCCGGTCCGGCGAGGCTGCCCGCGAGGTCGAGCTCCGGTCGCGCCACGAGCGCCGTCGCCAGCGCGAAGGACGGCTGCAGCCAGGGAGCTTCCGCACCCGGGCGGGCGAGACCGCGCACGAGCTCGTAGTGCCGATGCGTCTTGTCCGCGTCGGCCGCGACATTGCTGAAGCCGAGCCGGGTGGCGCCGCGCTCGATCTCGGGCAGCGGCAGGACGACACCGCGCGCGACGGCCAGGTCCCGCGGCGCCGCCTGCCCCTGCAGCGCGCGCGCTGCGAAGCGCTGCGTCGCCTCGGGGCTCGCCGCACCCTCGCGGAACTCGACGAGCTTCACGACCAGCGCGTTGTCGGCGCGTGCCGCGAGCGCCTCGCCGAACGCCGTGTCGGTGTCGGTGCTCGACGGCTGGTCGAAGAGCAGGTCGAACCCGACCGCCTTCGCACCGCACTCGCGCAGGTAACCGAGCACCTCCTCGTAGAGCGTGCGCGGCCACGGGAAGCCCATCCCCTGCCCCGCGACGAACTCGAGCGATTCCTGATCGATCCACGCGATCACGAGGTCCTCGCCCGGCGCGCGGCGACCGATCCCCGTCGCGTACCGCGCATCGATCGAGAGCAGCTCGAGCCGCTCGACCACGCCGAGCACGTCGAGTCCGAACGCGATCAGGCAGGAGAGCACGGCGACGGCGAGGGCCGCGCGGAGTCGGCGCATGCGGGAGCCTTGTAGCGGCTCCCGCTCCTCGGAGCAGCATCGCGCGCCACACGCGAGATCGCTGCCGAATCGCGCCACAGACACCTGCGCGCGCGCGCGCGAGCTGCGCCGCATGGATTCCCGCCCCCCGGCACGGCAACCCGACGGGCGCCTTCCCTCGCCTGGAGCACGAAGGCGGTCCGGAACACGTGCCGCGCGCCGATCGCCTCCGCCCGGTCCGGGCGCTCGAGGCGCTCGCCCGCGGGATCCACGATGCCGATCGCCTCGCCCGGCAAGCCCGCCTCGACGTGCAAGCACACGACGAGGTGCGCGCCGCAGATCCCGCCACCCACGGTCAGCCAGTCGATCACGGTGTGGGATCCTCGAACTCGAGCTCCGGAAACGGATTCGGGCGGCCGCTGCGCGCGGTTCCGGAATCGCGATCCAGACAGGCATCGAGCCGCGCGCGGATCGACGTCTCGTCGAGCGCTTGCCCGATGAAGACGAGGAGCTGTCGCCGATCGCCGTACCGCGGATCCCACTGCGCGCGGAGATCCGGACGTTCGTCCTCAGCCGTCGGCCACCTGGAGCGAGGCACGGCAGCCCACCACCGCGCGCTCGGATGGAGGTCACTGACACCCCCGGCCTGCCCCCACTCGTACGCGAGGTCAGGCTGCGCCGATACCCAGAAGAAGCCCTTCGAGCGCAGGATGCCCGACCAGAACGAATCGTCGTGCACGAGCGCGTGGAAGCGCTCCGCGTCGAAGGGCTCTCGCCGCTCGTACACGAAGCTCGAGATCCCGTACTCCGCCGTCTCGGGGACGTGCTCGCCGGCGAGCTCTCTCTGCCAGCGGGCCGACCGCGACGAGACCTCGTAGTCGAACAGCCCCGTGTCGAAGATCGCGCCGAGATCCACCTCCCCGCGCGTGGCGAGCTCGATGCGCGCACGCGGGTTCAGTCCCCGTAGCGCCGCCGCCAGCTCCGCCAGGTCCCCGGGCGACACGAGGTCGCACTTGTTGACCACGATGACGTCGGCGAACTCGACCTGATCGACGAGCAGATGCGCGACCGTGCGCTGGTCCGTCTCGTCGATCGCCACGCCGCGCTCGATCAGGCCGTCGGCACGCCTCAGCTCCGGCAGGAACTGCTTCGCGTCGACGACGGTCACCATGGTGTCGAGTCGTGTGATCGCCGCGAGGCTCCACCCCTCCTCGTCCTCGAAGGTGAAGGTCTGCGCGACGAGCAACGGCTCGCCGATCCCCGTCGACTCGATGAGGAGATGATCGAAGCGCCCCTCGCGGGCGAGTCGCGAGACCTCGCGCAGCAGGTCCTCGCGAAGCGTGCAGCAGATGCACCCGTTCGACATCTCGACCAGCTTCTCCTCCGTCCGGCTCAGTTCGGCCCCACCGCGCGCCACGAGCTCGGCGTCGATATTGACCTCGCTCATGTCGTTGACGATCACCGCCACGCGCCGGCCCTGGCGATTGCGGAGCACGTGTTCGAGGAGCGTCGTCTTCCCGGCACCGAGAAACCCCGACAACACCGTGACGGGCAGACGGGAGGCAGGGGCGCGGGCGGTGGAGCTGGTCGTCATCCGTGAGCACCGATGCCGCTCGCGCCCCGCGAGTTCGATCGCCGCGTCGATCCTCCCGCGCGACCGTGGCCTCAGCGACCTCGCCCGCCCTCGCCCGTGACGCGCACGAGGCGCGGCCAATACAGCGACAGGTCGGCGACGACCGTCCCGAACTCCGCGTGGTTGCTCGCGTAGCTGAGCCAGAGACCGGGACCGCGCAGCTGCGGATGGGCTTTGCCCGAGTATGTGAAGACCCGCTCGCGCGCGGCCTCGGGTGGCACGAAGAGCACGCGGGCCCCGCTCCAGGGCCCCTCCGGCCGCGGAGCTTCGCGCCAGGCGAGGGATCCGGCGGGGAAGCCGAGGATCTGAACCATGACGAAGCGCGCCGGCTCCCCATCAGCACCCGCCTCACGGTGCACGCTGAATTCGGGCGCGGCCTCCGCGAGGATCGGCGCGGGTGCCGCGCGCAGATCGGCGTGCGGGCGCCACTGCCCCGCGTCGTACCAGTCCGGCGTGAGCAGCTCGCCGCGCGCGAAGGCCACGCGCGGCCAGCGCAGCAGGAAGAGGGCGTGATCGCCCGGCTCGCGCAACGCGTAGGCGTAGACGGACTCGCCGTCGGCGACGACCGCGGTCCCCACCGCGACGGGAAACGGCGTCGACGGCGTCGCGAGCTGCTGCTGCTCCCAGGTCTCGAGCGGGCCATCGATGCCCGTGAGGCGGTACGCCGTCCAACCGACCTGGGCGAAGCCGAAGATCCCCTCGCCGTCGCGCTTCAGCGTCGAGCAGAACACGATCACCGCGTCGTCGACGCGCAGACCGTGCAGGGGCCAGTGCCAGAGCTCGCCTTCGTCGGCGAAGTACGCACTCGGTTCCTCGCGCGTCCCCCGCCACGCGAAGTCCAACCTCGCCGTGCGCGGATCGTCGCCCGTCATGAGCGCGACCGTGTTCCTGGGCATGGCACAGCCACTCCGCCCGAGGCCGACCCCGGGCCGCTCGACGAAGCTGTCGCCGAAGAGCCAGAGCGAGCGCGGCACCCCGGTGCCGGCGCCGAGCTCGATGGAATAGGCGCCATCGCCGCCGCGCCAGCGGGAGTCCTGGTGGAAGAGGGCGTCCGCCAGGGGCTCGGCCGCCGCGCGCGGCGGGGGCGGCCCGGCGCAGGCCGCCGCCCCGAGCGCGGCGATGGACACGACACCGACCAGGCACCCCGTGCGTGAGTTCATTCGCCCACCCCGAGTTCCCCCAGGAGCGCCACCAGCGTGAGCACATCGAGCCGGTTGTGCTCGAAGACGCGATCGATGGCGCCGCTGCCGTCGCGGAGCCAGTCGAGCCAGGCGCGCGGAGCCTCGCTGCCGGGGAGATCGTCGTCGCGGACGAGGCCGAGGCAGCGCTCTTCGATCGTGCGCAGGCGCGTGTCCGCGAGTTTCGACCGGTAGACGCGGCGGGCGAGGTGGAAGAGGTCCAGGTGCCGCGGATCGAGCATCGCGTGCGCGATGCGATGCAGGGTCATGCGGGCCGCGAGGCGATGGCGGTCGAAGGTCTTGCCGACGAAGCTGACCTGCCAGGGACGTTCGGCCAGTCGTGCGGCGACGTGGCTCAGCGCCGCGGGTTCGTCGGCGAAGCTGCGCAGGAAGGCCTGTTCGAGCACGAGCTCCTCGCCGTCGACGAAGGCCATGCCGATGAGGAACACGGTCGTGCCGGCGCCGCCGCTGAGGCCCGTCGTCTCCGTGTCGAGGAAGACGCAACGCTCGAGCGCGATGCCGTCGAGCTCGGTGTTCGTCGCGAGCGCCGCAAGGCGAGCGAAGTCGACGGCGCGGACCCGCGCGAGCGGATGCGCGCCGTGCCGCACCGCGAGCGGCACGCGCAGCGTGCGCAGCCAGAAGCGGCCGGCCGCGTTCTCGCACTCGACTCCCCCCTGCACCGCGCGCTCGAGCTCGACGCGCGGCCGCTCGATCGCATCGATCGCCCGGCGATGCCGCTCGAGCGCGGCGAGCAACGCGCGCACGCCGATCGCCGGCCCGTCCGGCGCGGGTGCCGGCGTCGGTGTCGACGACGTCGGAGCACCGTCGGGCGCCGGCACCGCCACGCCGAAGCTGCGCCGCAGCTTGCTGCGGAGATCACGCGGATCGGCCACCCAGCAGCTCCTCGAGGATGCGGCGCGCGAGCGCCTTGCCGCGGCGACCCTGATCGCGCGCCGGGCCGATGCACGACGGACAACCGCCGGCACAACGGCAGCGCGTCACCACGCCGAGCGCCGCCTGCAGCACCTCGCGATGCACGGCGAAGATGCGCTCGCTGAGACCCACGCCGTTGGGGATCGCATCGTGGATGAGGATCGTCGGTCGCTCGAAGTGCGGATGCCGCAGCTCGGAGCTCACACGCACGTCGCCGGGATCGACGCGCACGAAGAGCGGCACGAGGCCCTGGATCAACTCGGCGAGGCCACGGAGTCCCCCGCCGTTCGCACCTTCGCTCAGGCCCGCGCGCACCGCGAGCTCCGGATCGAGCGCGAGCACGCACGCCTCGGTCTCGAACTCCTCCGGCGGCAGGTCGATCTCGCCGTCGCCGACGTTCTCCCGCGTGTAGAAGCGCAGCTTCTTGTAGGCCTTGGCGAGCGTGCTGACGTGCACCTCGCAGCGGTGCGCGCAGTAGCTGCCGAAGTCCTCGCTCGCGTCGAGGTGCAGCACGCGCACCTCGGTCTCGGTGTCGGCCTCGGTGTAGTAGTCGACGTCGGCGCGCCGCACGTAGCAGCGGCGGTCGTCGTAGCGGAACTCCTCGACCAGGTACTGCTCGCCCTGGTGCCCGTAGATCGCCCCCTCGTAGACCTCGGTGATCGACGACGCGCGGTCGATCTCGCCCAGGACCTTGCCGGTGTCGCGGTCGTGGATCACGACGTTGTCGAGCTCCGCGGCGTTCAGCGAGACCCCTTCCGCCGGAAACGTCGCTGCCGCGAAGTGGTAGCGATCCCCTTCGCGCACGAGCAGGCCGAGGTCGCGGCTCAGGAACTCGAGCACGTCGTCGATGCCCTCGGCCTTGCCGAAGCCGTCCCCGCGCGTGAACGGCAGCTCGAAGGCCGCACACTTGACGTGGTTCGCGAGGATCACCGCGTTGTCGGGGTCGATCGCGACGGCCTCGCGCGGTGCGTCGAAGAGGAAGCCCGGTTCCCGCACGAGGAACTGGTCCATCGCGAAGCTCCGCGCGAGCAGGATCACGGCGCTGCTGCGCTGCCGCCGTCCGACGCGCCCGGCGCGCTGGAACGTGCTCGACACCGTGCCCGGGTAGCCCACGAGCACGCAGACGTCGAGACTGCCGATGTCGATGCCGAGTTCGAGGGCGTTCGTCGACACGACGCTCGTGATGCGCCCTTCGCGCAACCCGCGCTCGATGTCGCGCCGCAGGTTCGGCAGGTAACCGCCGCGGTAGCCCGTGACGCGCTCGGGGTCCGCCTTCTGCGCCTTGCACTCGTCGCGCAGGTACTTGAGCAGCACCTCCACGTTGCTCCGCGAACGCACGAAGAAGATCGATTGGATCCCGCCGTCGGGTTGGGCCGCGACGAGGTTCGTCGCGAGCCGGCGCGCCGCATCCAGGGCCGGCACCCGCATCCCCGAGGCCTCGCTCACGAGCTGCGGGTTGACGAAGAGGAAGTGCTTCGGCCCGCGCGCGCTGCCGTCGTCGTCGACGAGCTTCACCGGTCGCTCGAAGAGACGCTGCGCGTGTTCGGCCGCGTTGCTGATCGTCGCGCTCGCCGCGCAGAACACCGGCCGGCTCCCGTAGTGCGCGCAGATGCGCACGAGGCGGCGCAGCACGTTGGCGACGTGGCTGCCGTAGATGCCCGAGAGCGTGTGCACCTCGTCCACGACCACGTACTCGAGCCCGCTGAAGAGCCCCTGCCACTTGGTGTGATTCGGCAGGATCCCCGCGTGCAGCATGTGCGGGTTCGTGATCACGAGGTGGCCGCCCTCGCGCAGCGCACGCCGCGTGTCGGGCGGCGTGTCGCCGTCGTAGACCGCAACCGTCAGGCGCTCACCGCCGGCCGTGGCCCCGGCGAGCACGCGCTCGAGCTCGGCCATCTGGTCGCGCGACAGCGCCTTCGTCGGGAACAGATAGAGAGCGCGCGCCCGCGACGGTTCGCGCAGCAGGCGATCGAGGACCGGCAGGTGATAGCCGACGGACTTGCCGGACGCGGTCGAGGTCGCCACCACGACGTCGCGCCCGGCGTGGAGCAGCTCCGCCGCTTCGCGCTGGTGCGAGTAGAGCGACGTGATCCCGCGCGCCTGCAGCGCGTCCTTCAACGCGGGCAACACCCAGTCGGGATACGGCACGAACCGCGCCTCGCGGGGCGGCAGGCGCAGGTGACCGTCGACGGTCCCCACGTCGCCCGCATCCTCGCGGAGCGCGGCGACGAGGTCCTCGACGTCGCGGATCGCGCGGCTCACGTCACTTCGCCTGCGACGCCGTCGGTTTCGCCTGCGGCGCGGAGAGGTCGACGAGCGGCAGTCCCGAGCGCGTGACGTTGCTGCGGTCCAGCTCGGCCAGCGCACGGGCGAGAGCGTCGTGGAGCATGCGGCCGTAGAGCTCGGGGATCGGCAGCGGCGCCCGGGAGACCTGCGTGCCGACCGACTGCTCGTAGCTGCGGTCGAAGAGCGTGGCGCGCGTGCCATCGGCAGCGGCCGGACCGAGCACGATGACCTGCAGCGCGAGCGTCGCGAGCGTGCACCGTCCGGTCGGTTGCTCCTCGAGGAAGCCCCGGAGATCGAGCAGGCGCGGCGTGACCAGCAGGGTCTCGGACTTCGGCGGCACCGCGTCGTCGATCGCCGTCACCAGCTCGGACTGCAGCAGCGCATCGCGCAGGAGATCGTCGATCATCTCGGGGACGGGGCGCGCCCAGAGCTCCTCGGGCATGGGGCGCCGCGGCCAGATCGGCGCCGAGGCGTCGGCCGGCCGTTGATCGCGCAGATCCGCGATCGGCGCGACGAAGACCGCGCGATCCACCGGCAGCCGCGCGCGGTAGCGCGGAGCGCGGTAGAGCTGATCGTTCACCGACAGGTCGAGGACGTCGTTGCCGGACGCACAGCCGCCCGACATCGACGAGAGGAGCGCGAGACCGGCGAGCGCGAGCCGCGCGACGCCGCGAGATCCGATGCCACCACCCATGGCGGCGGAGCATAGCGAGCGATCCGCGCAAGACGCTCGCTCGCCGCTCGTCGCGGCGCGGCCCTTCGCGGTGCTGCGACTCAGCGCAACGCGAGCAGGTCGCGCCCGTCGCGCGCGCTCAGGCGCAGGATCAGCCCCGGTAGGCGGGCAACGGCGACGTAGCTGCGACCCTCGGCATCGCCGAGCAGTTCGAGGTCGAGATGGACCTGCCCGCTCGGCGCGGTCACGAAGAGCCGGCCCTCAGGCCGCAGGTCGGCGCGTGCGGCGCGCGGCAGGACCGCCTCCGCACGCAGGTCGCGCAGCACGTCGAGACTCGCCTCGAAGCCCGCATCGACCGGGACACCCGCGCGCTGGAACGCGCCATCGGCTCCGCGCGCGATCTCGAGCGTCGCCCCGTCCGCCAGCACGCGGCGCACCGCGCCGATCGCCCCGCTGGACTCCAACGCGAGCACGCGCCGCTCGACGTACTCGGTCCACGGCCGTCGCAGGCGCTGCGCGACCATCCGCGGGATGGCGACCACCTGCGCCTCGCCCTCGGCCTGCGCGAAGGCGAGTTCGTCGCCCGAGTCGAGACCGATGCGCACCGCCCCCTTCGCGCGCGGCGCTTCGAGCTCGACGCGCAGGGCGCCGTCACCCAGGCCGTAGCTCGCGAGTTCACCCGGAGCATCCGCGACGAACTCCATGGCCGCGAGGCTGCGCAGGGCCTGCACGAGCTCCGCCATCGCCACCGCATCGACGTTGCTCGCGATCGGTCGTGCGATGCGGAATTGGCCCAGCCCGTCGCGCGTGAACTCCACCTCGCCGCCGCCGGGCTGCGCGATGCGGATCGCCTCCAGCTCGTCGACGGGGACCTCGACGAGCCAGCGCGCCCGCAGCTCGCGGAGAGGCGCTTCGACCCACTCGCGGAAGTCCGCGATCGGCGCCGCGAACCAGATCCCACGCGGCGTGATGTGACCGACGAGCCGACCCGTCTCGCGGAGGAACCGCAGCTCGAGGCGCTCGGAACCCAGGCTCCCGTCGATCTCGACGACGGCGTCGAAGAGCGACTCCGGGCCGACGACCGACGCACTCGGGTCGCCCGGCACGAACTCCTCGATCCGCAGGGCGAGGAGCGCGCTGACCAGCGTGAACACCCGCGCCGGATCGGCGCGCAGGTCCTTCGGCGCCGTGATGCGCCAGCGACCCCCGCCTTCGCGCGCGAGCCCGACGGTCTCCCGCGCGCCGCCGACACCGGTCGGCCGTTCGATGCGCACCGCGCCCGCGAGTTCGGGGCTCGTCGCGAAGACGAAGCGGTCGCGGACCTCGTCGACGTTGACCTGCAGGGCGTTCAGCAGCGAACGATCGACGCGGTCGATGCGCGGCTCCGCGCCCGCCTCCGCACGCCGCGCGAAGAGGTCGTGCCCGAGCGGGCCGGGAAGCCCGAGCTCGAGGACGAATGCGGCCCCATCGCCGAACCACGCGCGCAGCTCGGCCTGCGGCGGCGCGAGTCCGCACTCGCCGAGCAGGCGCTCGTCGATCTCCGCTCCGGTGTAGCCGGGCACGAATTGGGCGCGGTCGAACGCCTGCTGCATCGCCTGCACGACCGAGGCGGCCGCCCGGTCGCGCACCGGCTCCGCGATCCGCCAGCCGCCGTCGTCGCCGCGCTCGAGTTCGATCGGCGCCAGGTCCGCGCGACGGAACTGGATCCGCTCCGCATCTCCGAGGCTGCGGCCATCCAGGACCGCGCGCCCCGCGGCCGGCGGCAACGGCTCCGCCTGCCTGCTCCACCACAGCGCGGCGCCGAGTCCGCCGAGAACGACCAGGAAACCGAGCACGCGGCCGAAGGCCATCAGCGTCGCCTCCGCACGAGGAGCACGAGCAGCGCGAGGAAGAGGATCCCCAGCGGCAGCCAAGTCAAGGCCAGGCTCGCGGCGCGCTCGACCTGTTGGGGCGCGAGCTCGAGCCGTTGGGCGACGAAGCGATTGCCCCGCACGGTCACGAGCTCGTCGCGGCGCGCGAGCCAGTTGAAGACGTTGAGCGCGAGGTCCCCCGACTGCGCGAAGACCTGGTTCAGGAAGGCGACGCCGCCGAAGAGCACGACCGCGCCCGCGCGGTTGCCGGTCTCGGGTTTCACGTCGACCACCGCCGCGACGGTCCGCGCCGCGTAGCTGCGTTCGTCGTTCGGCGCCCGCGTGTCGGGCTCCTGGATGCGCCGATCGAGCGGGGCGAGCCAGGCCCAGCGCTGGGTGCGCAGCAGCGGCTCGAAGCTGATCTCGGCGCCGGCCGGCCTGGCCTCGATCTCACGCGCGAGCGTCATCTGCGGCACGCGTTGACGCTCCGCGAGCGGTCGCGTGATCGGATGCGGCGAGTTGGGCGGCAGCACGAGCACCTTGCTCTCCGGGCCGCCGACGCCAGGGCTGTTCGGATTCGCGGGGTCCGGCACGAGATGGCAGACGAGGTCCTTGCCGACCGCGAAGCCCGCGAGCTTGCCGAGTTCCTCGAGCGAGGGATTCCAGCCGCTGCCGTCGACGCTCGCCCAGGCGAAGTTCACGAAGAGCCGACCGCCGCCGCGGAGCCAGCGCCAGAGCACGGCCGCCGCCTGCGGGCTCATCTCCCGCTGCGGCTCGACGAGGGCGAGCACCGCGGCGTCCTCGGGGATGCGAAGTTCGCTCTCGAGGTTCCAGCGCTCGATGCGGAAGCCCTCGTTGCTCAGCGCATGCAGCAGCTCCGAGTACGAGTCCGCGGTCGGACGCTCGAGCTCCGCCTCGTTGTAGCCGGCGAGGAAGTAGACCTTCGGCGAGCCCTCCGTGAGCAGCGAGCGGATCGCGGACGAGATCGCCTCCTCGCCCTTGAAGAGCTGGAGCGAGGGCATCACGGGCTTGGCGCCGGGTCTCGGCGACGCCTGCAGCACCGGCGCATCGATCTCCGCGAGGTCGAGGAGCTGCAGCGCGCGGTGTCGCTTGCCGACGGAGACGACGAGCGCGTCGTCGGCGCGCAGCCCGCCGAGCTCCGCGATCCGCGCCCGCGACGCGGCGACGTCGCTGAGCACGTCGTAGTGCGTGACCTTCACGTGCTCGCCGCCCAGCTCGCCGTAGCGCACGAGCAGATCGCGCGCGAGCTCCTGGATGCGGCCCTGCACCGCGATCAGACGGCTCTCGAACTCCGACTGCGGCTGCGGGAGCCGCTGGAAGAAGGTGTCGATGCGCACCTCCGCGCGACGCTCGACGAGCTCCGCGAAGATCGCCGTCGTCTCCGCGCCGACCGAGAACTGCGCCTGGGGCGTCGCGTCGAGCAGCACCTTGAAGGCCGGGCGCGTCGCGAGTGCCGTCACCGCGACCCACACGCAGAGCGCGAGCAGCGCGGAGAGCACGAGCTCGAGGCGGCCGGCGAAGCGGCGGCCGCGCGTCATGTTCACCGCCATCGCCTCGCCTCCAGCGAACGAGTCGTGAGGAAGAGGAAGGCCGCCGTGCCCGCGACGTAGAACACGACGTGCGCCGAGTTCACGATCCCGCGGAGGAACCACGACTGCAGGTGATCGGCGACGTTGATGTCGTCGAGCACGGGGCGGATCACCTGCGCGTCGAGCCAGGCCCAGAGCGCGTCGAGCCCTCCCGCCCCCTCGACCGGCGACTCGATCGGCGCGCGGAACTGGGACGGCCCGTAGAGCACGACCCACGCGAACAACATCGCCGCGAGCGACGCGAGCAGCTGATTGTCGGTGAGGCTGCTCGTGAAGCAGCCCGCCGCGAGCAGGAGCCCGCCGACGAGGAGCATGCCGAGCAGGCCGGTGAGGATCGGGCCCCAGAGCAGGCTCGCCCCGAGGTACTGCGTGTCCTGGAACACCGCGAGCAGGATGAAGGCCGGCGCCCAGAGCAGCGCGAAGAAGGCGAAGGCCGCCCCCCACTTGCCGAGCACGACCGCGCCGTCGCGCACGGGGGCGGTCAGCAGGACCTCGAGCGATCCCGTGCGCCGTTCCTCCGCGAACACGCGCATCGTGAGGATCGCGGGCACGAGCATGAGCAGCAGCAGGCTGCTGTTCTGCATCAGGTACGCCGTCGTGAAGCGCTCCTTGTCGATGCCGTACGCGGCGCCGAAGCGCAGGAGGCGCTCGACCTCGAAGCCGCGCAGCAGGTAGAGCAGGAACGCGATGACGTAGGCGACGGGACTCCGCAGGTAGGAGCCGAGCTCACGCTTGAAGGTGGTCCAGGCGCCGCTCATGCGCTCGCCTCCCCGACCGCGGTGCCGGAGCCCGGCGCGAGCTCGGTGACCTGCGCGAAGTACTGCTCGAGCGTCGGCAGCACGAGCGTCAGCTCGCGCACGGCGACGTCGCGGCTGCGCAGGCGCTCCCACACGAGATCCCGCGGATCGGCGTCGCGCGCGAGCTGGGCGGCGACCGCGGCGAAGCCGTCGGCGCCGGGCAGGATCCGCGCCGCGCTGCAACCGGGCAGGCCGTCCAGCAGCGCGACGAGCTCCGCGCCGGGCAGACGCGCGGTGACGCGCAGCTCACGTCCCGGTGCCGCCGCGAGCAGCTCGCCCACGACGCCATCCGCGCGCAGGCGGCCTTGATGGATCACGAGCACGCGGCTCACCACGTCGGCGACCTCCGCGAGGATGTGCGAGCTGAAGAGGATCGTGTGCTCGGCCGCGAGCTCGAGGATCAGCGCCTTCATGCGGCGCCGCTGGTTCGGGTCGAGTCCCGAGGTCGGCTCGTCGAGGATCAGGATCGGCGGCTTCGCGACGAGGGCATCCGCGAGCCCCACGCGCTGCCGGTAACCGCGGCTCACGTGGCCGACCAGCTTCCGCCGAACCTCGGTCACGCCGCAGCGCTCCATCGCCTCCTGCACGTGCGCGCGCCGCCGCGATCGCGGCACGCCCTTGAGCTCCGCGCGGTAGCGCAGGTACTCCTCGACGCGCATGTCGGGGTAGAGCGGGACGTTCTCGGGGAGGTAGCCGATCGCCCGGCGCACCGCGATCGGATCGGTGACGACGTCGGCGCCCGCCACGCGCACCGCGCCGGTCGTGGCGGGGTGATAGCAGGTCAGGACGCGGATGGTCGTCGTCTTGCCGGCGCCGTTGGGGCCGAGGAAGCCGACGACCTCGCCCCGCTGGATCGAGAACGAGACGTCATCGACGGCGAGGGTGGCGCCGAAGCGCTTGGACAGGTGTTCGACGTCGATCATCCAGGGCGGGTGAGGCTGCGGCCGGCGGATAGCACGGAGGCTCCCGGCGCGTAACCGCAGAGCGGGTTCGAGCGGAGCGAGGATAGGGACCGCCGACCCTTTCCGGAAGTTCGCAGACCGCGCCCCGCGGAGCGCTCGGAACCGGTCCTCAGAACCGCAGCTCGCCCCCGAGCACGATGCCGTGCGCCCCGAGGTCGAGCTCGTAGTTCCCCAGCGGCGTCGACACCGAGTCCTCCCCATAGGCCCAGAAGCGATAGGCCGCGACGAGGCGCAGCGGCTCGAGCACGTCGTAGCCGAGCCCGGCCTCGAAGAAGGCGGAGCTCGCGGCGGGGAACTCGAGCCAGGGCTCGAGCCGGGCGAAGAGACGGAGACCGGTGTCCTCGATCACCCAGGCACCTTCGATGCCCAGCACGAGCGCGAGATGGGTCTTGTCGCGCTCGAAGGGCCGCACCCCGGTGAACTCGAGGCGCACGCGATCCGCGCCCATGCCGGCGTAGATCCCCGCTTCGAATTCGCCGCTGCGGACCCGCCCGACGAGCAGTGCGGAACCGGCGACCATCTCGAAGTCCGCGTCGTCGAAGTCGCGATGCGAGATCTCGAAGCGCCCCTCTGCGGCGGTCGCCGAGAGCGCGATCGAGGGCACGATCCCCTCCGTCTCCGCCGCGACCTCCCCGTCGCCCGGAACCGCCGGCAACTGCCGCTCGGCCAGCGCGAACTCGACCCGCCCGCTGGGGAAGACCACGCCGCCCGCGCGCCCTTCGATGGGTTCGGGCACGACACAGGCGGGGACGAGCAGGAGCCCCGCGACGACACCCAGTGCGCGCATCACGCGCGGGATCATGGCGATGGAACGCTCCCGCTAGGACGAGAACTTCAGGCGGCGCGGCGGGGCTCCGCGCCCGGACTTCACTTCTTCACTTCGAAGTCGGCGTCCTTGATGTCCTCGTCGCTCGTCGCGCCCCCACCGGCACCGCCGTCGGCGCCGGAGCCCGCCGAGCCCTGGGGCCCGGCGCCGTGCTGGTGCCCACCGTGCTGGTGCATCTGGGCGCCCATGCGCTGCAGGACCTGCTCGACCTCGGCGATCGCGGCCTTGATCGCCGCGACGTCCTCGGTCTGCGCCGCGCTCCGGAGCTGCGCGAGCTTCGACTCGACCTCGCCCTTGAGTCCGGCGTCGACCTTGCCCTCGAGCTCCTTGAGCTGCTTCTCGATCGAGTAGGCCATCGAGTCGGCCTGGTTGCGGGCGTCGACCAGCTCGCGGCGCTTCTTGTCGGTCGCCGCGTGCGCCTCGGCCTCGCGCGTCATCTTCTTCACGTCGGCGTCGCTGAGACCCGACGAGGTCTGGATCGCGATCTTCTGGCTCTTGCCGGTCTTCTTGTCCTTCGCCGACACGTTGAGGATGCCGTTCGCATCGATGTCGAAGGTGACCTCGATCTGCGGCATGCCGCGCGGCGCGGGCTCGATGCCCTCGAGCTTGAAGCGCCCGAGCGTGCGGTTGTCGTTCGCGAACTCGCGCTCCCCCTGCAGCACGTGGATGTCGACGGCCGGCTGATTGTCGCTCGCCGTGGAGTAGACCTGGCTCTTGCTGGTCGGGATCGTCGTGTTGCGTTCGATGAGCTTGCTCATCACGCCGCCGAGCGTCTCGATGCCGAGCGAGAGCGGCGTGACGTCGAGCAGCAACACGTCGGAGACCTCGCCCGCGAGCACGCCGCCCTGGATCGCCGCGCCGAGGCTCACCACCTCGTCGGGGTTCACCGAGCGGTTCGGCTCCTTCTGGAAGATCTCCTTCACGAGCGCCTGGACCTTCGGCACGCGGATCGAACCGCCGACGAGGATGACCTCGTCGATGTCCTTCGGCGTCAGCTTGGCGTCGGCCAGCGCCTGCACGCAGGGCTTGCGGCAGCGCTCGATCAGCGGATCGACCAACTGCTCGAACTTCGCACGCGTGAGGTTCTCCTGCAGGTGCTTCGGACCGGTCTGGTCCATCGTGATGAAGGGCAGGCTGATCTGCGTCTGCATCGCGCTCGACAGCTCGATCTTCGCCTTCTCCGCCGCCTCCTTCAGGCGCTGCAGGGCCATCGGATCCTTGGTGAGATCGATGCCCGTCTGCGTCTTGAAGCTCGCGCAGAGCCAGTCGATGACGGCCTGATCGAAGTCGTCGCCACCGAGGTGCGTGTCGCCGTTCGTCGACTTCACCTCGAAGACGCCGTCGCCGACGTCGAGGATCGACACGTCGAAGGTGCCGCCGCCGAGGTCGAAGACCGCGATGCGCTCGCTCTTGCCCTTGCCGACCTTCTTGTCGAGTCCGTAGGCGAGCGCGGCCGCCGTGGGCTCGTTGATGATGCGCTCGACCTTCAGGCCGGCGATCGTCCCGGCGTCCTTCGTCGCCTGCCGTTGCGAGTCGTTGAAGTAGGCCGGCACCGTGATGACGGCGCGATCGACCGACTCGCCGAGATAGGCCTCGGCGGCTTCCTTCAGGGCCCGCAGCACCATCGCCGAGATCTCGGGAGGCGTGTACTGCTTGCCTCCCACGTCGACCTTCACCAGTTCCTGCGGCGCGCCGACGATCTTGTAGGGCACGCGGCGCTCCTCCTCGCCGACCTCCGCATGGCGCCGCCCCATGAAGCGCTTGATCGAGTAGATCGTGTTGTGCGGGTTGGTCACCGCCTGGCGCTTGGCGGGCGCACCGACGAGTCGCTCGCCGGCCGGGGTGAAGGCGACGACCGAGGGGGTCGTGCGGCTGCCTTCGAGGTTCGCGATGACGACGGGCTCGCCGCCCTCCATCACCGACACGACCGAGTTCGTCGTGCCGAGGTCGATTCCGATGATCTTCGTGGTGGCCATCAAGCGCTCCGGTGCCGGGTCCGAGCGCAGCGATCCACGCTGCGCCGGCCGCGGCGGCGCGCGGCAATCAAACGCCGTGCCGGATCTCCGTACGGCAACCCAAGGACCTGTGGCCAGCCAAGTTGCGACGAAGACCGGCGCGCGGCTCGGCGCCGGACCGGAGCTGGTCCGTCAGATTGACAGCCGGGCCGAGGGCAGGGGGCGTCAGCCTGACACGCTGGCAGAGCTCGCCGCCGGAGCCAGCCAGCGCCCACGCCAGAGGTAGACGGCATAGAGGACGAGCAGGACGCCCTGCGTCGCGACCGCGATCGTCCAGAGCGCCGCGAGGCCCGGCGCCGCCGCGAGGGTGACGAGCATCGTCCCGGCCGGCAGGAAGAGCAGCAGCAGGCCCGCGAGGTCGAAGAGCATCGGCGGCACGCTGCGCCCCGCGCCGTTGACCGCACCCGCGGCCGCGATGCAGAAGGCGGCGAAGGGATGCCCCCAGGCGGCGATGCGCAGGTAGGCCGTGCCGGCGTCGCGCACACCCGCTCCCACGCCCTGCACGAAGAGGTCGATGAGCGAGGGCGCGTACCACGCGAGCACGCCGATGATGATGGCCGCGAAGACGAAGGCCTGCAGTCCGGCGTGCCAGCCGGTGCGCGAGGCCCGCTCCGGCCGGCCGGCGCCGATGTTGCGACCCGCAACGGCCGTCGCCGCGCTCGCGAACCCGATCGAGGCGAAGAGCACGAGCGTGTCGAGCCGCGTCGTCACGCCGAGCGCCGTGATCGCGGAGTTGCCCGCGATGTGTCCGGCGAAGCGGGTGAGCAGCACGACCGGCGCGACGCGCGCGAGCATCTGCACGCTCTGCGGCAGGGCCAGCTCGAACACGCTGCGGGTCATGCGCAGGCCGAGCCCATCACCCGCGCCGCGCAGGTCCGCGAATCGCAGGCGCAACGGATGCGCGGCGCGCGCGAGCCAGAGCCACGCGACGACGCAGCCGAGGCCGCGCGACGCCGTGCTCGCCCAGGCTGCGCCGACCGGTCCGAGCGCGGGCACGCCCAGCGCGTCCCAGCCGTACATGAAGGGGAAGTTGAGCCCGATGTTCAGCAGGTTCGCACCGACCAGCAGCGCGAACGGCATTCCGGCCTCACCGTTGGCGCGCATCACCGCGGTCGCCTGCATGAGCGCGAACATCGTCACGGTGCCGATGCTCGTCGCGACCAGGTACTCGATGCCGATCTCCCGTGCGCTGCCCGCGACCGCCTGCAGATCGATCGAGGGCGCCGCGAGCAGGACGCAGAGCCCGCCGAGCAGGATGCCGAGCACGAGCATCGCCGCCTGCGAGAGCGTCGCGATGCGGCGGGCACGCGCCACGCGCCCTGCCCCGAGCTCCTGTGCCATCAACGCCATCGTCGCGACCGAGATGCCGTTGCCGACGATCATCGGCAGGAAGTTGATGGTCGTCGCGCAGTGCGCGCCGGCGACCGCATCCTCGCCGAACTCGCCGACCATCCAGAGGTCGACGAGATTGAAGAGCGCATGGCATGCCATGCCGACCGCCATGGGAAAGCCCTGGCGCATCACGAGCCACCAGATGGGGCGCGTCAGCAGGGGATCGCGGGCGGGCGCGTTCACGGTCGCGGAAGGCTAACCGCCGGGCCGGGACGGCGCGCCGCGCGAGCCGCGGTCCGGCCCGTCCGCGCCCTCTCCGGGCGCGTTGGACCTCATTCGCCGAGCAGCTGCTTCGCCTGCTCGAGGATCTTGGTCGGCGAGAAGGGCTTGGTGACGTAGGCGTCCGCGCCGACGGTCTCGCCCTTCTGGCGGTCGGCGTCCTGGCCGCGTGCGGTGAGCAGCACGATGCGCACGCCGTCGAGCGCCGCATTCGCGCGCACGCGCTCGACGACCTGGAACCCGTCGAGCTTCGGCATCATCACGTCGAGGAACACGAGGTCCGGGTGCTCGCGCTCGATGATGGTCAACGCCTCCGCACCGTCGCGCGCCTCGAGGACCTCGTACTTGCCCTTGCGCAGCACGAAGGCCAGCGAACGGCTGATGAACGGTTCATCGTCGACGACCAGGACCTTGAAAGCGCTCATCGAGACTCCCCCTCACGCCGACTGCGCAGGACCAGGACCGTCAGATCATCCGCGGGACGGACACCGTCGCCGCAGAAGCGGCCGATGGCGCCGAAGACGGCGTCGAGCACCGCGGCCGCCGACGCCCCGCGCTGTGCGCGCAGGACCTCGACGAGCCGCCCCTCACCGAAGAGTTCGCCCGACGCATCGGCCGCCTCGACGATGCCATCGGTGTAGAGCAGGACGAGATCACCTGCCTCGAGACGCAGCGACTCCGCGCGGTGCGTCACCCCGCGGAGGAAGCCGAGCATGCAGTTCGCGCTCACGAGGCGCTCGACGCGGCCATCGGCGGCGCGCAACACCAGGGCATCGGGATGCCCGGCGCCGACGAACTCCACGGTGCGCTCGTCCGGCGTGACGGCGAGCGCCGCCGCCGTGATGAAGCGCTCGGTGCGGGCGAGGTCGTCGTGGATCGCCGCCGCGAGTCCGTCGAAGACGGTCGCGGGAGACGGCGTCGTTCCGGCGATGACGCGCAGTGCGGCGCGTGCGCCGACCATCACCATGCCGCTGGCGAGGTTGTGGCCCGACACGTCGGCGACGAGCGCCAGCGTGCGGCCGTCGGCCATCGGCACGAAGTCGAAGTAGTCGCCGCCGACGGCACCGCAGGTCGCGCAACGACCGACGAGTTCGAAGCCGGCGACGCTCGCGGCACCGGCGGGCAACACCTGCTGCTGGATCGCGCGCGCGAACGCGACCTCCTGACCGACCTCGGCCGCGCGACGATTGCCGATCGCCGACCCGATCATCAACGCGACGTTCGCGACCATCTTGGTCTCCTGCGAACCGAGGCGCGTCGCCGTCGCGTAGCTGTTCGCACGCTTGTCGATCGCGAGGATCACGCCGATCGGCGGGCCGTCGGCGCCCTCGCCGAAGCGGACCGGCAGCGCGAGGACCTCGCGGCGGGCGCGCGATTCCGGTCGATCGGGCGGCGCGGCGGGATCGCGGTCCTCGACCAGACCCGCGGCGCCGGCGCGGATCGCACGCTCGACGATCGTGCCTTCCGGTTCGAAGACCACGCCGCGCGCCGGCGCGTACTCGCGCACGCCGGAGGAGTCCTGCGACGCACAGAGCTCCACCTCCACGAGGCATCGCCGGTGCACGTGATCGAGCGTGATCCAGGCCGCGCGTTCGACGCTCGCGCCGACGATCAGCGTCTCCAACGCGAGGCGCACGACCTCATGGTCGCTCCCGCAGGAGGGCAGCCGCGCCAGCATCTCGGCGGTCATCGCCACCTCCTCGAGGAGCTGGAGCGAGCCGGCGTAGACGCTCTCCATCTCGCTCTCGAGCCGGAGCTGCTCGCCGGCCGCCCGCGCCGCGGCCGTCACGAGGCCGCGAGCGCTCGCCGCGCGTGCGGAAGGCACCCGTGCGCGCAGTCGGAGTCCGGACGCGCCGAGCCCTGCCTCGAGCGACGCGTCGCCGGCCGGCTGCGCGCCGCGGTCGAAGTCCTCGACGAGCCCGCCGTCGGCGTCGACGACCTGCACGAGGCACTCGTCCCCGAGCGCCTCGGCCAGGGCGGCGAAGAGTTCGCGACCCGCGAGCTGGATCCGTTCGGTGCCGGCCACCGCGTCAGCCTCCCATCGCGTCGGCTTCGACGGCGCTCCGCACGGACTTGCGCATGCTGAGCACGTTGCGCTGTCCGACGCGGCGGTGTTCGACCTGGTCCATCACCATCCGCGCGATGAGGATGCCGAAGCCGCCGGGTTCGGTCGGCATCGCGCTGTCCGAGAGCTGCGGCAAGGGCGCGTCGCTCGGATCGAACTCGGCGCCGAGGTCCTCGATCGCGATCTCGCAGCCGAACTCGTCGACCCGGAAGTTCACGGTGATCGGCAGCTCCTCGTCGCCCCCGTGGGCGTGGCGCAGGACGTTCGTGACCATCTCCTGGACCGCGAGCAGCACGCTGTGGCGCGTGCCCTCGGCGTCCCCCCGGAACGGCACCATCTGCAGCAGACATTCACCGGTCTGCCAGACGAGCCGCAGGTGGTCCATCGATCCCTGCAGAACGATCTGTACGCGAGCCGACATCGCAGCGCAGCCTCCACGCCCGGTATCGACCGCCGCGCGGGATGGCCTTGACCCACGGCCGTCGACGTCTGGATCCGTCGCCATCGGCGCGATAGCCTCCGCGCGGCCTCGAGCGTGTCGCCCCGACGGAACCGTCGAGACGGCCCGCCGCGGCGCCCGGAGGGACGATGACGATCTCGGCGACGACAGGCTGCATGGCGGGCAGCCGGTGCTTCGGATTCCGACGTGCGTTCGAGCGGCTGGCGCGATTCTCGCGCCCTGACCGCCGATGCTCGGCATGGGTGCTGCTCCTCTCGCTCTGCCCCATCTGGCTCGGCCTCGCCGCCTGCGCCGGTGTCGGGCCGCGCGTCAGCCCCGAGGCCAGCAGCGACGCGAACGCGGTGCCGCCACCGCCTTCGTTCCACAGCGTCACCGCGGCGCCGGGCACCCGGCCGGTCGAGGAGATCCTCGCGCTGCGCGGACTCCGCTCCCATGCGGGAGCGCGCCTGCGCATCGCCTTCCTGCTGCAGGAGACCGGCAACTGGGCCGGCGCCGAAACCGAGCTGCAGCAGATCGTCTTCGCGGACCCGCGGCCGGAGCGCGACGTCGAGGCGATCGCGCGCTGGCTGCGCGCGCGCGGCTTCGAGCGCCGCGGTGAGTCCGATCGCGCGCGGGCCGAACGCGCCGCCGGCCTGCTGGTCGCCGATGAGCCGGGGCTGCGCGAGCGGCTGACCGACCGCGCGGTCGTCGCCCGGCCCGGTCCGGCCCCGAGTTCGCCCGTCGCGGCCCTCTCCGTGCTCCCCCGCACGAGCTGGAAGGCCGCGGCGGCCAAGACCCGCTCGATGAAGCCGATGGGGCCCGTGCACCGGATCACGATCCACCACTCGGCCACGGCCTGCCGCGACGGGCGGCAGACCGCGGCCGTCGCCGCGATCCGCTCGATCCAGCGCTATCACCAGGAGGAGCAGGGCTGGGGCGACATCGGCTACCACTTCCTCATCGATCCGGCGGGTCGCGTCTGGACCGGTCGCGCGGTCGATTGGCAGGGCGCGCACGCCGGCGACGACGAGCGCAACCAGGGCAATCTCGGCATCTGTCTGCTCGGGAACTTCATGCCGCGCGACCAGGGCCAGCCACCTGCCGCGCAGCTCGCCGCGCTCGACCAGCTCGTGAAGCAGCTCGCGCGCCGGCACGAGGTCGCGCCGCGTCAGATCGTGACCCACCACGAGCTGAAGCCGAGCACCGATTGCCCGGGGCCCTACCTCCAGACCGCGGTCGAGCGTCTCCGGGGTTCGCTCGAGACGAGCCGGATCGTCGCGGCCGCTCGCGAGTGAGGCGCGGGCCGAGCGCGGAGTTCGCGGGAGCGGCCCTCGTCGGCGCCGCCGTCCGCCGCGGACGGCGGGTTGCGCGGGTGCGCGATCGAACTATCGTCGCCCGCCCCCCCTCGTCGCCCGGCATGGAGCCATGAGCGTGCTGCGCCCCAACGACCCGATCCGCTTCGCCGTGCTCGCGCTCGCGCTGCTCGCGGGCGCCTGCGCCGACGACGCGCCGGCAACGCCGAGCTCGACGCCGAGCCAGGGCAGTCCCCTCGTCGAACACGACTTCGGCGTCATCCCCCACGGCGCGCGACCCAGCGCGGAGCTGATCATCCCGCTGCCGGCGGAGCTCGGGCCCCTCTCGCCGGTCGGCTTCCAGCGGAGCTGCACCTGCGTGGCGCACGAGTTCTTCATCGAGGGCCGCGACGGCCAGCTCCGCCCGGTCAGCGACGACGGCCGCCCCGACCCGGGTGCGGTCGTGCGCGACGGGGAGCGGCTCCGCCTGCGCCTCACGGTCGACACCGGCCAGAAGGAGGCCGCGGATCTCGCGCCGACCTGGACCCCGGCCCAGGTCGTGCTGCAGGGCCAGGGCCCCCGCTCGACGCGCCACTTCGTGCCGCTGCGGTTCCGCTTCGGCATCGAGTCCCCCTTCGAACTCAGTCCCGCCGCGCATCTCGCACTCAACGAGCTGCCGCGGCCGATCCGCTACGAGCAGTCGCTGCGCATCGACCGCCGCGGGCGGAGCGTGAAGCTCGGCCAGCCCGAGATCGTGGAAGCGGGTGCGGAAGGCCTGCTGCAGCGGCCGAGCGACGTCGAGCTGAAGCTCGCGGACGACGGCAAGACGGCACTGCTCAGCGTGGCGGTCAAGCCGGGGGACGCGCGCCCCGACGGCCCCCTCCAGTGCGAGGTCCGGATCCCCACGGATCTGCCCGACGGCTACGTCCTGCGCATCCCCGTCAGCGGGGTGGTCGTCGGTCCGATCGAGGTCGAGGCACCGCGCGCGTTCTCGTTCGGTCGCATCGACTTCACGCAGCCTCGCGAGATGCGCCTGCGCGTGATCGACCACGATCCGAGCCGCGCCGCCGACTTCGTCGCACTCGGCCTGATCGGCAGCGACGGCCAGGACCTCACGCCGCAGTTCGAGGTCGGGTTCGAAACGGTGCAGGGACGCCCGCGCGAGCGGATCGTCGCGCTGCGCTACCTCGGTCGCCTGCGGGACACGACGTCCTTCCGCGGCGAACTCCGCCTCGCGAAGGCCGCGGACGATGCGCCGCTGCTGAGTCTCCCCGTCATCGGGTTCAACAAGTGATGCACGCGCCAGAGCCTCGATCGCGCCGCACCGCGCCCTTCGCCCTGCTGCTCGCGGGCCTGCCGCTGCTCGCCGCCGACTGCAGCCAGGATCCGCAGCGCCAGGAGGCGGAAGCGTCCGCCGCCGCCGCGATCGCGAGCGCTCCGGCGACCACCGGACCGCGCGTCACGCTGCGCCTCTCCGGTTCGCTCGAGGGGCGCCTCGAACCGTGCGGCTGTGCGAGCGGTCAGATCGGCGGACTCGCGCGCCGCTCGTTCCGCCTGCAGGGCGATCGCGGCCGCTACGACTTCCTCATCGAGGGCGGCGACCTCGTCGGCGGCGGAACGGTCCTCGACGAACTCAAGCTGATGACGCTGCTCACGGTCCTCGACGACCGGCGCGCGCGCTACGACGCGGTGGCCCTCGGCCCGCGCGACCTGCAGCTCGACAGCGGCGTCCTCGCCGGCTTCCTCGACGGCTTCCCACAGCTCGCCTTCGTCGCCTCCGATCTCGTCGCGACTCCGGCGCCGGACCAGCCCGCCTGGCCGACGCGCCCCTTCGTCGACCTCGCGAAGGAGGGCTGCCGCGTGCGCATCGCGAGCCTGGCGCGCGCCGTGCCGACGAACCCCGCTGCCGGGGCCCCGGCCTTCGAACGCCTCGAGCCCGCGGCGGCCTGGGAACGGGCCATGGCGGGAGTCGATCCCGCGAGCGTCCGCGTGTTGCTCGTGCACGGTGCCGCCGACGCCGCGCGCGCCTGCGCGACGCTCACCCCGCGCCCGGACCTCCTCGTGGCGATCGGCGATACCGCCGAGCCGCCGCACGATCCCGAGTTCGTCGACGGCGTCCCCCTCGTCCAGCCCGGGGTGCGGGGCCGGCACCTGCTCGACGTGACCCTCGCCCGCGAGGGTGATCGGTCCAAGCTGGTGCAGTACGCCCCCTTCGCGCTCGAGGGGAGTCGCACGGCGAAGGGCGCGCTGCAGGACGCGGACGTCGACGCGCAGATCCTCGCGCATCGCCACGAGGTCAAGGCCGAGGACGCGCGCAGCAAGCTCGCGAACCGCCTGCCCACCGCCAATGGTGCGGAGTACGTCGGCAGCACGAAGTGCGCATCGTGTCACTACGCGGCGGGCAAGGCCTGGGAAGCGAGCAAGCACGGTCACGCCTGGCGCACGCTCGAGAGCGCCGAGGAGACGAAGCGCTACGCCTGGCCCGTCACCTGGTACCCCGACTGCATCGCCTGCCACACCGTGGGCTACGGCGAGCGCAGCGGCTTCGTGTCACCCGAGGCCACGCCCGACCTGCGCGGCGTCGGTTGCGAGTCGTGCCACGGCGCGGGCAGCCGTCACGCCGCGGACCCGACCCTGCATCGGCTCGGCAAGGTCGACACGCAGCGCTGCACGCAGTGCCACGACTACGAGCAGTCGCCGGACTTCGACTACCCGGCGCGCTGGAAGCTCATCGAGCACGGCAAGTGAGCGCCGCTCTCACGGCACGCGCGCGTGGCACCACTTGCGCTTGCCGGCGTTGACGAGGTAACGGCCACTGCTCAGCCGCAGCAACGGGTCGGTCTGCTTCCGATCGTCGACCCGCACACCACCCTGCTCGACGAGACGGCGCGCCTCGCTCTTGCTCGAGCAGAAGCCGATCGCCACGAGGAGCGCGGCGAGCTGGATGCCCCCGTCCTCGAGGCTCTGCGCGTCGATCAACCGCTCCTCGATCTGCTCGGGACGACCGCCGTCCTTGAACACGCGGTCGAACTGCGCGACGGCCTCGGCAGCCGCCGCCTCGCCCCAGTACGCCGCCGCGATGCAGCGCGCGAGCTCGAGCTTCGCGGCGCGCGGGTGACCGGCCAGGGTCGCCTCCACCGTCGCGAGCGGCAGATCGGTGAGCAACGTGAACCAGTCGCGCATCGGCTCGTCCGGCAGGCTCATCACCTTGCCGATCATCTCGGCGGGCGCGTCGGTCACACCGATGTGGTTGCCGAGCGACTTCGACATCTTCTCCTTGCCGTCGAGTCCGACCAGCAAGGGCGTCGTGATGAGGACCTGCTTCTCCTGCCCCGCGCGTTCCTGCAGATCGCGGCCGCGATGGAGGTTGAAGAGCTGGTCGGTGCCGCCGAGTTCGACGTCGGCGCGCAGCTCCACCGAGTCGTAGCCCTGCATCAGCGGGTAGATCATCTCGTGGATCGAGATCGGCTCTCCCGCGCGGAAGCGCTCGGCGAACGAGTCGCGCTCGAGGATGCGCGCCACGGTGAAACCCGCCGCGAGCTTCACGCAGTCGATGAAGCTCTGCCGGTCGAACCACTCGCCGTTCTCGCGCTCTTCGATCGCGGTGACGTCGAGCACGCGCCCCACCTGGTCGCGGTAGCTGCGCTTGTTGACCTCGACCTGTTCGCGCGTGAGCTGCGGCCGCGTCTTGTTCTTCCCCGTGGGGTCACCCACCATCGCAGTCGCCGTGCCCCAGAGCACGATCGCGCGGTGGCCGAGTCGTTGGAAGTCGCGCAGCTTGCGCAGCACGACCGAGTGGCCGAGGTGGATGTCGGGCGAGGAGGGGTCGATGCCGAGCTTCACGCGCAGGGGCCGCCCCTCGCGGCGGCTGCGCGCGAGCTTGTCGGCGAGTTCCTTCTCCTCCACGAGATCGACGATGCCCCGCGACAGGACGCGGAGTTGCTCTTCGACGGGCGCAAACATGCGCGCGGCAGGTTAGCGGCGGGTCGTGCGCGACGCATCGTCGCTTCCGACCCGTCGACGCGCCTGCCACCAGCCAAGCCAGCCCTCGCGATCGCTCGGCGCGAGCGACGCACCCGAAGCCTCGCGCAGGCAGGCGCCGGCGACCAGCGCCTGGTCCGGCGGTCCGAGACGCACCGCGGCGATCAGCAGTTCATCCGCGGCGAGACGTTCGTCCGGCGCGATCGCGCGGGACGCGAGCCACACGTGATCGAAGAAGCGCGGCTCGCGCGCATCGAGCGCGGCGCGGAGGGTGGCGAGCGGTGCAGCGTGCACCTTCTCGATGCCGCGCGGGTAGAGGTCCACCCGCAGCGCGGCCAGCCGCTGCCACTGACCCGGCACCTCCTCGGCGCCGACCAGGCGCGCACCCGGCAGGAGCTCGCAGCGCAGCTCGAGCCGACGCTCGCAGCCCGACGGCGGCAGCGCCGGCACGTCGAAGGGCAGTTCGAGACCCTGGCGCGCGAGCTCGACGGTGACCGGCAGCCCGAGGACGTCCTGGGCGCTCGCGACGCTCTCGGCGCCGAAGCAGTCGCGGTCCACGTAGCGGACGGCGATCAGGAAGCGAGTCGGCGCGAGCCGCTCGCCCTCGCCGGGGAAGGCGCAATCCAGCGCGCCGCCGGGAGGGATGCGCAGCACGAGCGGAACCACGTCCCCGAGCGCCGGCGCGGGTCCGCGCAGCGTGAGTTCGGCGTGCGCCTCGCACCAGAGCTCCGTGCGCAGCGCGGCGCCCACGCGGCGGAAGCTCGCCAGCGCCTCGGCGGCCCAGTCCGGCGCGATCGCGCGATCGTGCGAGGCCAGCAGCGCGTCGAGACGGTCCGCATCGCGCTCGACGAAGCTCTCCTGGAGCTGCGCGACGATGCTCCGGTAGTACTCGTCGAGAGGCTCCGCCTCGCCGTCGGCGACGCCCGACAACGGGATCACCACCGGTCCCGCCGCGACGAGCGCGTCGAAGCTGCTGTCGCCCTCGACGTCGCGCGTCGAGCAGGCGGCGAGGGCGGCCAGCAGGCCGCCCGCCGCGCGGCGCACGCTCACGCGCGCAGCGCGTCGAGCTGGTCGGCCTTCTCCCATGGGAACTCGTCGCGACCGAAGTGGCCGTAGGCCGCGGTGCGCTGGTAGATCGGGCGACGGAGGTTGAAGTGCTTCTCGATGCGCGCCGGGCGCAGGAAGGGTCCGAAGAAGCCCGCGACGCACTCCATGAGCGCGCGCTCGCTCTTGAACACGTCCTTGTTCCAGGTGCCGAAGGTGTCGACGCGCAGGCTCACGGGCTCGGCGACGCCGATCGCATACGCGACCTGGACCTCGCAGCGCTCCGCCCAACCCTTCGCGACGACGTGCTTCGCGACCCAGCGCGCCGAGTACGCCGCCGAGCGATCGACCTTGCTCGGGTCCTTGCCCGAGAAGGCCCCGCCGCCGTGGCGCCCCATGCCGCCGTAGGTGTCGACGATGATCTTGCGGCCCGTGAGGCCGGCGTCGGCCTTCGGCCCGCCTTCGACGAAGCGTCCCGTCGGGTTGAGATACCAGCGCGTGTCCTTCGTGAGCAGGTTCCCCGGGAGCACTTCCTCGGCGACCTTGCGCAGCGCCGCGTGCAGCTCCTGGTCCTTCACGGTCGGCGCGTGCTGGTGCGAGATCACGACGGTGTGGATGCGCACCGGGTTGTGGCGCTCGTCGTACTCGACCGTGAGCTGGCTCTTCGCGTCGGGACGGAGGAACTCGAATCGCTTCTGCTTGCGCGCGGCGGCGAGCGCCTCGAGCACGCGGTGCGCGTAATGGATCGGGAACGGCATCAGCGCGGGCGTCTCGCGGCACGCGTAGCCGAACATCATCCCCTGGTCGCCGGCACCCTGCTCCTTGCTCTGGGAGGTGTGCGCGTCGACGCCGAGCGCGATGTCCGGCGACTGCGTGCCGATGGCGGTCAGCACGGCGCAGGAGTTCGCGTCGAACCCGATGCTCGGGTCGTCGTAGCCGATCTTCTGGATCACGCCGCGGACGACGTCCTGGTGATTGATGACGGCCTTGGTGGTGATCTCACCCGTCACGACGACGAGACCGCGCGAGCACATGGTCTCGCAGGCGACTCGCGACGAGGGGTCCTGGGCGAAGATCGCGTCGAGCACCGCGTCGGAGATCTGGTCGCACACCTTGTCGGGGTGGCCTTCGCTGACGGACTCGCTCGTGAACAGGATCGGCTGCTGGGTCATTCCGGTGATTCTGGATCGTGGGTCGGGCGTGGGTCGCGACCGGTCGCGCCGCGGGCGGAAGACTCTAGCCAAGTCGAAAGCCGAACGCCTGCGCGGATTGTCGACCCGTCCGGGACGAGGCTCAGGCTCCGTCCCGCGCCGTCGGCGGCGGCGGGTCACCGACGCAGCGGTCGAGCAGCGGCGCGATCAGTTCGAGGGTCCGCGCGGTCGCACCCTGGTTGCCACGGATCAATGCCACCGCGCGCTCGCCGAGTTCGGCGCGCAGCGCCTGGTCGCCGAGGAGTCGCTCCAGGGCGGCGTCGAGTTCGTCGAGGCCGCCGATCTGCACGACGGCCCGGACGCCCAGCAGGAGCTCGACGTCCGCGCGGAAGTTCCAGGTATGCGGACCGAAGACCACGGCGCGCCCCAGCGCCGCGGGTTCGAGCATGTTCTGGCCCCCATGCGGGACGAGGCTGCCGCCGACGAAGGCGACATCGCAGGCACCGTAGAACGACTCGAGATGTCCGATCGTGTCGACGAGCACGACGGCGGCCTCGCCGAGCGCCGGTCGGGACTCGCCGAGCATCGACCAGCGGAGCACCTCGGCGCCGCGAGCGCCGAGCGCCTCCACCACCGCGGCGGCCCGCTCGGGATGCCGCGGGACGAGCACGAGCCGCACCGGCCGGCCGAGCCGACGGCTCACGCGCGCCAGCGCATCGAAGAGCCACTCCTCCTCGCGACCATGCGTCGACCCGCAGACGAGCACCAGGCGCTCGTCGAACGCGAGCCAGCGCCGCAGGGCCGCCGAACCGGCAGGTGCGCCCCGCAGCGAGACGCCGTCGTACTTCATGTTGCCCGTCACGGCGATGCGCGCGGGCTCGACCCCCAGCGCGAGCAGGCGATCGCGGTAGGTCGCGTCCTGCACGCAGTAGTGCTCGATCCACTCGAACTGCGGCAGCAGGCCGCGCGCGAGGCGATAGCCGCGGAAGCTGCGCTCGCTGATGCGACCGTTGACGACCGCGACCGGCACCTGGCGTCGCGCCGCGGCCTGCAGGAAGTTCGGCCAGATCTCGAGCTCCATGAGGAGCACGCAGTCCGGCTGCACGCGATCGAGGGCCCGGCCCGGGAAGATCCCGAAGTCGAGCGGGTACTGCACGACCGTGCGCCCCGGGTAGAGCCGACGCGCGAGATCGAAGCCGGTCGGCGTCGTCGCGGAGACGACGATGTCGACGTCCGGATGACGGGCGGCGACCGCCTCGACGAGCCGCGCGAGGTTCTTGACCTCTCCCACGGAGACGCCGTGCACCCAGACCCGCCGCGCCTTCGGCAGCGGCGGCACGCGGCCCGTCCGCGCGCGGAACGACGCGCGGTAGCGGCGGTCGAACGCGAGCCGCCAGAGCAGCACCGGGAACCAGACCACCGCCGCGAGCAGGAAGATGCCCTGGTACGCGAGCAGGGGGACGAGCCCGCGCAGGAGACGCGGGCGCACCGGCGCGGCGGCGCTCACGCCGCGCCGTGGCACTTCTTGAACTTCTTGCCCGAGCCGCAGGGGCAGGGGTCATTGCGCCCCACGTCCTGCGCCGCGGCCGCGGTCTTGATGCGCTGCTCCTCGGCGCGCTTGCGCGCCTCCTCCTGCGCCTTCTTGAGCTCCGCCTCGCGACGCTCCCGCTCCGCATCGGCCTGCGAACGCACGCGCACCTGCCCGCCCTTCGCGAGCGCGGCCATGACCTCGGGCGGTGCCTGCCCCGCCGCGATCATCGCCTCGACCATCGCCTGCGCGGTGACCGGGTCGGTCGGCATCGGCGGCGCGACGCGCGGCGGCGCACGCTTCGGCTCGGGCGCGCGCTGCAACTCGACGCGGAACACGAGGCCCGTCACCTGCTCGGCGATCGCCTCCTTGAGCAGCGTGAACTTCTCCCAGCCTTCCTTCTTGTACTCGTTCTTCGGATCGATCTGCGCGTAGCCGCGGAGCCCGATGCCGGCCTTGAGCACCTCCATCGCGTGGAGGTGGTCCTTCCACTTGTGGTCGATGGAGTCGAGCAGGAGGAACTGCTGCACGCGGTCCCAGGTCTCGGCGCCGTACTGCTGGGTCCGCTTGTCGAGCGCCGCCTCGATCCGCTGCATCAGGAAGGCGAAGACGCCGTCGCGCTCGCACTGCTCGAGCCCGTTCAGGTCGACCCAATCGCCGGCCTTGTGCGTCACCCAGGCGCGGATCTCGGGCCACGCGACCGGCTGATCCTTGTCGCCGGCGTAGCGCTGCACGACGGGTTCGAGCAGCTCCTCGAACATGCCGACGACCTTGTCGCGAAGGCCCGTCATCTCCAGCACGTCCTGGCGCTGCGAGTAGACGAACTTCCGCTGCTTGTCCATCACCTCGTCGTATTCGATGAGGTTCTTGCGGATGTCGAAGTTGCGCGCCTCGACCTTCTTCTGCGCGCGCTCGATGCCGCGCGTGACCATCCCGCTCTCGATGCGCTCGCCGGACTTCAGGCCGAGCTTCTCCATCATCGTCTTGATCCAGTCACGCGCGAAGATGCGCATGAGGTCGTCGTCGAAGCAGAGGTAGAAGCGCGACTCGCCCGGGTCGCCCTGGCGGCCGCAGCGACCGCGGAGCTGGTTGTCGATGCGCCGGGCCTCGTGGCGCTCCGTGCCGACCACGAGCAGTCCGCCCAACGCCTTGACCTCCGCCTGGTCCTTGCTGCACATCGCGCGCAGTTCGGCGAGCCGCCGCTGCGCGCCCTCGCTCTGCGGGTCGAGGCCCTGCTGGCGCAGCTCGAGCTCCCACATGCGATCGGGGTTGCCGCCGAGCACGATGTCGGTGCCGCGACCGGCCATGTTCGTCGCGACGGTCACGCCGCCCTTCCGCCCCGCCTGGGCGACGATCTCGGCCTCGCGCGCGTGCTGCTTCGCGTTGAGCACGTTGTGCTTGATGCCCTTGCTCGTCAGCAGTGCGGAGAGCTTCTCCGACTTCTCGATCGAGGTCGTGCCGACGAGCACCGGTCGGCCCTGCGCGTGCTGCGTCGTGATCTCGTCGACGATCGCGCCGAGCTTGCTCGCCTCGTCGAGATAGATCAGGTCGTCGACGTCCTTGCGGACCATCGGCCGGTTCGTCGGGATCTGCACGACGTCGAGGTCGTAGATCTTGGAGAACTCCGCCGCCTCGGTCATCGCGGTGCCGGTCATGCCCGCGAGCTTGTCGAACATGCGGAAGTAGTTCTGCAGCGTGATGGTCGCCCAGGTCTGCGACTCCTCCTGCGGCACCATGCCTTCCTTCGCCTCGACCGCCTGGTGCAGGCCGTCGCTCCATCGACGACCGACCATCAATCGCCCCGTGAACTCGTCGACGATGATGACCTCGGTGTTGCCGCTGCGCTCGTTCTTGGCGACGACGTAGTCCTTGTCGAGCTTGTAGATGTGGTGCGCACGCAGCGATTGCTCGATGTGGTGCGGCCAGTCCATGTTGGCCGGGTCGGCGTAGAAGTTGCCGACGCCCACGAGCTGCTCCGCCAGCTCGATGCCGGCTTCCGTGAGAAGGCACTGGTGCTCCTTCTCCTTCACCTCGAAGTGCTCGCCGGGCTTCAGGCGCCGTGCGACGCGGTCCGCGGTGACGTACTTCTCCGCCTTGCCCTCCGGCGGCCCCGAGATGATCAGCGGCGTGCGGGCCTCGTCGACCAGGATGGAGTCGACCTCGTCGACGATCGCGTAGCTCAGCTTCTTCTGCACCTGGTCTTCCGGCGACTGCTTCATGTTGTCGCGCAGGTAGTCGAAGCCGAACTCGTTGTTGGTCCCGTACAGCACGTCGCAGGCGTACTGCGGCTTGCGCTCGCTCGGCGGCATCGCGGACTGGATCGTGCCGACGGTGACGCCGAGGTACTCGTAGACCGGCGCCATCCAGTCACGGTCGCGCTTGGCGAGGTAGTCGTTGACCGTCACGACGTAGACGCCCGTGCCGGCCAGCGCGTTGAGCGCGGCGGGCAGCGTGGCGACCAGCGTCTTGCCCTCGCCGGTCGCCATCTCCGCGATCTTGCCCTCGTGGAGGACCATGCCGCCGATGAGCTGCGCATCGAAGTGACGCAGCCCGAGCGTGCGCTGCGCGGCGACGCGGGTCAGCGCGAACATGTCGACGAGCGCATCGTCGAGCGAGGCCTGACCGCCCTGGACCTTCTCGCGCCAGTCGGCGACGACGCCGCGGATCTGCGCCTGGTCGAGAGCCTCGGCCCAGCCGGCGCGGGCATTGATCTGGCGGACGCGCGCGTCGTAGCCCGAGAGCGCGCGTTGGTTGGCGGAACCGAAGAACTTCTGGAGGCCCTTGCCGAGCCTGGCGGGCAGGGCGCCGAAATCGAACTTCATCGCAATCTCCAGCCGGACGCGGCAGCTCTGCCGACCGGCACCCCGCCGCGGATCTCGCGGTGGGTCATGGAAGGGAATCGGACCGGGGACGGGAGCCGGCCGACCGGGGACGGTCGGCTGGCGGCGCCGCGCAGGGCAGCGCCGGACGCGCGCGACTCGCGCGGGATCGGCAGCCGCGGGTGCGGAACTGTCGATCAGGCGCGCGCGGAGCTCGGCGCGCGCCCGGGCGGCCGGCCGAGCGCGGCGACGTCGCGCCAGCGCGGTCGGTCCTTCGCGGCCGCGGCCGCGGCCACCGCGGGGGTTCCCGCGCACCCTTCCCGCACCGCGCAGGCCCGCATCGCGCGGCTCGTGACCCGATCGCCCACGGCGGCCGCCGTGCTCAGCCGGTCGCCGTCGAGCGCGCGCGGCGTCGCCGCGCCTGCCGTCGCGAGGATCACGAAGGCCAGCAACAATGCGAGCGCGCTGCAGTCGCCGTGCTGATGGCCGCGCCCGGCCCCGCGCGAGGACGCCGAGAACCCGCGCCTCATCGGGGCTGCTCCGCCCGCGCCTTCGCGAGCAGACGATCGACCATCTCGTAGAGCAGCGACTCCTGGTACGGCTTCGCGAGGAAGCCGTCGGCCTTGCGCATCTCCTGCACCGAGACCTTGCTCGCGGTGCAGAGCAGCACGGGAACCGTGCGCGTCGCCGGATCGGCGCGCAGCTCGGCGATCACCTGCAGGCCATCGAGCTCGGGCATCTCGTAGTCGAGCACGACGAGGTGCGGTCGCAGCGCGCGCGCCGCAGCCAGGCCGCGACGACCGTCGTTCTCCACGCGCACGCGGTAGCCGCGCCGTTCGAGCAGCTCGGCGACCGTGCGCGCGAGGTCGTCCTCGTCGTCGACCACCAGGACCTCGAGGTCCGCCGGACTCGCCGCCGCGCGCGGGGTCTCGGAGCTGCGCTGCGCGACGAGTTCCCGCAGCGCCGCGGCCGTCGGGATGCCGATCTCCACGAAGCGCGCCTCGATGCGCCGCTTGAGGTCCCCGTTGAAGCGCTGGATCTGCTGCCACGCCTCGTAGTCGGGGAAGTCCGGCTTGATGTCCATCTCGTCGTGCGTGTCGACGGCGAAGAAGAACTCCCCCTGGACGATGTGCTCCTGCAGCAGGAGCTTCATGAACGGGTAGTTGCGGTTGCCGAGCCGCATCCAGTACCGGGTGCACGACGCCTTGCCGGCCTCGGCGACGAGCTCCTTCTGGAACAGGGCGAGGACGCGCTCCGCGCTCGCATCGGGCGAGAGCTCGAGATCCGGACGGCTCCGCGCACCACCACCGCTCCCATAGGCGAGCACGAGATAGGCGTCGACCGCGCGGGAGAGCATCGCGGGGGTCAACTCGGAGAGCCTCACGGTTCGTACGCCTGGGGTCGCGCGGGAGACGGTCGCGGGCGCGGGTGCGGTCCACGACGCAGGCCGCGCCGCGCCGGATTCCGCAGGCCGTCCCTGACCGGGGACGGCGGCGCAGTCTAGCGTGCGCGAGGTCGGGATCACGATCGCGCCCCCTCGTCCTGCCCGCGGATCGAGGGCTTCGCCGGCTTCGCGGGCTCGCGCCAGAGCAGGATCGCGAGGCCGATGGCACCGACCGTGATGCACGAGTCGGCGACGTTGAAGGCGGGGAAGCGGTGCTCGACGTCGCCCTCACCGCGGTAGAAGAACAGGAGGAAGTCGCGCACGCCCCGATCGGGCATGAACGTGTTGTCGTAGAGGTTGCCGATCGCGCCCGCGAGCACGAGCCCGATGACGAGGAGCTGGATGCGCCGCCCCGCGGGTGTGCGCCCGGCGAACCAGATCAGCGCGCCCACCGCGACGAAGCGGAGCACGATCAGCGGGATCGTCAGCGACTGCCCGAGCCCCCAGATCGTGCCGGTGTTCGTGTAGTCGACGAGCGCGAAGCCGAGTCGATCGCTCAGCGCCGAGAGGAACTCGAAGTCCACCCGCCGCGCGCGCGGCGCGTGCTCGGCCACGTAGGCGAAGGCCGCCGCCTTGCTCCAGAGATCGAGCGCGACGAGCAGCGGCACCGGCAGCCAGAACCAGGCCTTGCCGCGGAAGCTCAGCGTGGCGTCGGGCTCGTCGGGCGCGTCTCGACCGCGGGCTTCCATCGCTGGCTCGTCCATCGGAACCGAGGACCTGCGTCAGGCGGTCTCGCGTCGCTCGGCTTCTTCCTGGTGGCGCACGCAGTAGCGCGCCCAGGGCACGTACTCGAGTCGATCCATGGGGATCCAGTACTCGCCCTTGGGCTTGCCGCCGGCGATCTTCGCCTTCGACGCGCGCTCCTCGTCGTCGTCCGCGCTCGCGCGAGCGACGGCCTTCGCCACCGCGCCGGCCTTCGGCGCGCTCGCGGGCTTCAGCGCGCCGCTCTTCGCGGTCTTGCCGCTCTTCGCCGCGGCGGCGGACTTCCCGGCGGTCGTGGACTTGCCCGCTGCGGCAGCTTTGCCGGCGGCGGCAGCCTTGCCGGCGGCGGCAGCCTTGCCGGTCGATGCCTTGCCGACCGACGCCTTCGACGAGGCGCTCGCCTTCGCGGCACCCTTCGCGGCGCTCGCGCTCTTGCTCGCCGGTTCGTCCTTCGTGAGCTCGGCCTTGGCCGCCGCCTTGGGCGACTTCGGTTCGTCGCTCTCCTCCATGCAGCGCGGACAGGCGCCGAAGGGCCATTCGCCCTTGCCGTCGATGCGGTCGATGGCCTCCTCGATGAGTTGGATGGTCTCCTCCTCGTTCTCGATGAGACCGAGCATGAAGCCCTGGTCGTAGTTGTCGGTCCCCTGATCCGCGAGGTGATCGACCGAGTTGTCCTGGTCCGACGCACGCAGGGCTTCGTCGCGCATCGAGCCGACATCGCCGCGGAGATTGGCGAGCTGAGCCTCGAGCTGGCGGCGGAACTTCGCGAGGTCCGTCTTGGTGGGTTTGGGCATCGGGAAGGTTCTGCGTTCGAACGATCTCGACGGGGCTGTCGCCCCGGACGGGCGCGGCGGAACGCAACCGTGCCCTCCGCGCGCTTCGACTCCTCGGCCGCTGGGTGCGTTCCGCTGGAGGGGCGGGGACGATAGGCTCGTGCCCATGGGTGGTCAAGGCGCCGGATCGTCGTCGGGGGCCACTCGCGCCCCCCTGCGCTGCCCGGCCATCCCCTCTCCCGACCTCGTCGGCGAGCCGCGGTCCCGCGACGACGGGAACCTCGGCGAGCACCGCGGACCGGGGTCGCGCGTGCGCCGGAGGCGGCGATGAGCGGCAGCCCCGACGCGCAGGCCCTGCTCGCCGACTTCCTCGTCTATCTCGGTGCGGAGCTGCAGGCCTCGCGCCACACGGTCGCCGCGTATCGCCGCGACCTGCGTGCGCTGCTGGGGACGACCCGCGTCTTCCCCGACGCCGCGGGGATCCGCGAACACCTGCGCGAGCTCGCGCGCAGCCCCGCCCCCGCCTCGGTGCTCCGCGCGATGTCCGCGATCCGCGGCTTCTGCCGCTTCGTCGTCGCCGAGGGCGTGCTCGAGACCGACCCCGCCGAAGGCCTGCTCGGCGCGCGCGCCGAACGGCGCCTGCCCAAGGCTCTCGGCCGCGGGAACGTCGAGCGCCTCCTCGCGGCCTTCCCCGGCGAGGACCCGCTCGCGATCCGCAACCGCGCGCTCGTCGAGACGCTCTACGCCACCGGCGGCCGCGTCAGCGAGCTCGTCGACCTCGAGCTGAATGCGATCCTCGCCGAGCAGGGCTTCCTGCGCGTGCGCGGCAAGGGCGACAAGGAGCGTCTCGTGCCGCTCTCCGACCGTGCGCGCGCCGCGCTGTCGCGGTACGTCGCCGGGGTCCGCCCGGACTTCGCCGCGCGCACGCTCGCGGGCGGGGACCGCGTCTTCCTCTCGTGGCGCGGCCGACCGCTCGATCGCGCCCGCATCTGGCAGATCCTCCGCGCGGCCTCGCGGCGACTCGGCCTGAAGATCGCCTGCTCCCCGCACGCGCTGCGGCATTCGTTCGCGACCCACCTCGTCGAGGGCGGCGCCGATCTGCGCGCGGTGCAGGAGCTGCTCGGGCATGCCTCGCTCGCGACGACGCAGATCTACACGCACGTCGATCGCGCCCGCCTCGCGGACCTCCACCGCCGCTTCCATCCCCGTGGCTGAGACCGCGCCCGACGCCGTCCGGCGGGATCGTCCGCGCACCTTCGTGCTGGGCCTGCTCGCCGCGGCGACCCTGATCCCCGTCACGCTGCCGGTCCCGGTGCTCCGCGGGCTCGTGCACGATCGCTTCGCCGTCTCCGAGTTCGCGACCTCGGTGTTCATGGCGATCAACATGGTCGGCGCCCTGCTCGTCGCACCGCTCGCGGGGGCCTTCGCCGATCGGACGGGTCGCGTGCGGCTCGGCGTCGCCGTCGCCTTGGCCCTCGACGCGTTGCTCTTCCTCGCGATGGCGTGGACGGACTCGTTCGCGTGCTTCCTCGCGCTGCGCGCGCTCGAGGGCGGCACGCACATCACGGCGCTGTCGCTGCTGCTCTCCATCGCCGCGGCGCGCGCGCGGGACGCGGGCCGGGGCCGCACGATGGGCATCGTCGGCGCGGGCATCACGCTCGGCGTCGCGATCGGTGCCCCGCTCGGCGGCGCACTCGGACGCGTCGAACCGCTGGCCCCGTTGCACGTCGCCGCCGCGTTGTCGGGCGCGACCGCGCTGCTCGCCGCAGGCGTGCTCCGCGACGGCCTCGCGCACGAATCGCGGCCCACGCTGAGGGCCATCCTCGCCCTCGCCCGGCGCGAGCGCGCCCTGCGCATCCCCCTCACGTATGCCTTCGTCGATCGCTTCACCGTCGGCTTCTTCACGACGACCTTCCCCCTCTGGATGAAGCGCGTGCACGACCTCCCGGCGCCGCGCATCGGCATCCTGCTCGCGTGCTTCCTCGCGAGCTTCGGACTGCTCGCGTACCCGATGGGGCGCCTGGCCGAACGCATCTCGCGCACGGCCCTGCTCGCCGGCGGCAGTGCGGTCTACGGCGGCCTGCTCCTCGGCCTCGGCCTCGTGCCGCTCGACTGGCTGCCGCTCGCCATGCTCGCGCTCGGCGTGAGCTCGGCGGTCATGTTCGTGCCCTCCCTGATCCTCACCGGCGACGTCGCGCCGCCGGCGGCGCGCGGCACCGCGCTCGGCGCGTTCAATGCGGCCGGCTCGCTCGGCTTCGTCCTCGGTCCGCTCACCGGCGGCGCGGTGAGCTCCGCCGTCGCGACCGCCGGCGGCGGTGACTCGGCGAGTTGGGCGCTCGGGTATGCGAGCGCGTTCGCCGTGGCCGGCGCGGCGGAGCTGCTCTGCGTCGCGATCACGCTGCCGGGCCTGCGCCGGCTCGTCGCCGCCGGCCGCACGGCGTGATCGGGCGCCGTCGCGACCACAGTCGCGGTGGCTCTGCGGCCGACATGGCTGTGAGGAAGGCCGGGAAGCCGAGGCAGTCCGGGTAACGAGGAGCTCGAAGATGAAGACGGTCTGGATCGTGATCGCTGTGCTCGTCGCGTGCGGACTCGCCGCGGTCACCTGGGTGCGGTCGAGCACGTTCTCCCCTTCGCGCGAGCACCCGCTCGGCGAACGCGCCGTGATCGACGCGTGGTTCGCGAAGGCCGGTTTCCGCCCCGTGCCGGTCGACCCCGAACGAGCGCCGGAGGAACGCGAGGATGGCTGTCGCGAGCTGCGCTTCGAGCACGCCTATGCGGAGACGCTCGCGCGCGGCTCCGAGGCGTCGCTCCTCGAACGCGGCGACGGCGTGCTCGCGGGCGTCACCGCGCGCTTCTTCTCCGGCAAGGACGGCGTGTGGCATCCCGGCGTGAACGGCCCGAAGGCCGAGATCCTCGCCTTCACGCTCTGGAAGGACCTCGCCGGCGAGCTGCCGGAGTTCCAATCGAAGTTCGAGGGCAGCGGTCGCCTCGCGCGCCAGATCCTCGTCGCGAGCTTCGCCAGAAACGGCGCACGCGGGCGCTGGGTCAAGGCCTACGACGTCAACGGCGACGCGCGCACCATCTTCGACACCGTGACCTTCACGCGCGATTGACCGCGCGGCGCGCGTCACCCGCGCGGTGCGTCGCGCAGCGCGGCGTGCACCTGCTCCGCGACCGCGGCCGGCAGGCCGGGCACCGCGCGCAGGGCGTCGAGATCCGCGCGGCGCAGCGCCTCGACCGAGCCGAAGTGCGTCAGCAGCAGACGGCGGCGCGTCGGACCGATCCCCGGCACGTCGTCGAGCACGCTCGTCAGCTTGCCGCGGAGCTGGCGATGGAAGGTGATCGCGAAGCGGTGGGCCTCGTCGCGCAACGCGGTGACGAGCAACGTCTCCGGTTCGCCCTCGCCCAGCGGCACGGGTTCGGCGCGTGACGGGAGCACGAGGCGCTCCGCGGTGCGCCCGCGCGCCTCGCCGACGCCGCGCAGGCGGCTCTTCGCGAGGCCGACGATCGGCACGTCGTCGCCGAGTCCCAGCGCCGCGGCGGCGCGGCGCGCGGCGTCGAGCTGGCCCTTGCCGCCGTCGACGACGAGCAGGTCGGGCAGCCGTTCGTCGGTCCCCTCCCGACAGCGCAGGAGACTCCGGCGTACGGCCTCCTCCATCGCGGCGAAGTCGTCACCCGCGTGTTCGGCGCTGATCTTGAAGCGCCGGTACGCCGCCTTCTCGGGCACGCCGTCGACGAAGGCGACGCGCGACGCCACCGTGTCGCGCCCCTGCATCGTCGAGACGTCCATGCAGTGCACGAGCTGCGGCGGGGCCTCGAGCTCGCAGAGCTCCGCGAGCCGCTCGGCCGCGTCGCCCCGCGCCGCGGCGAGCTCCTCGGACGCCGCCGCGTTGAGCCGCGCGTTCTCCTCCGCGAGCTCGAGATGACGGCGCACGACGCCGCGCTGCGGCACGCGGACGCGCACGGGGCCGCGGCGCTTGCCCGCGAGCCAATCCTCGACGAGCTGCCGCTCGTCGGGCTCGGCACCGACGACGATCTCGGCGGGCACGAAGCGATCGCCCGCGTAGAAGCGCGCCAGCAGGTCGGCGAGCAGCAGTTCGTCGGGCAGCGCGGTGCGCAGCTCGAAACGCCGCGCGCTCTCGAGCCGGCCCGCGCGGAAGTGCAACACCGCGACGACGACATCGCCGTCGTCCGCGCGCCAGATCCCGAAGACGTCCTGGTCGCCGGCGTCCTGCACGACGCTCTGCGCCTCGCCGATGCGTTCGAGGGCCTCGATCTGCGCCTTCTTCGCCGCGGCGCGCTCGAACTCCAACGCCTCCGCGGCCTGGCGCATCTCCTCGCGGAGTCGCCGCAGCACCGGCGCATGCCCACCGCTCAGGATCTCGACGGCGCGCGCGAGCTGCCGCGCATAGTCCTCGCGTCCGATGCGCCCCACGCAGGGCGCCGGACAGCGGCCGATCTCGAACTGCAGACAGGGTCGGCTGCGGTTGCGGAACACCCCGTCGCGGCAATCGCGCAGCGGCACCACCTTGTGCAGCATCGCGAGCGTGCGGCGCACGGACTTCGCCGAGGCGAAGGGACCGAAGTACTCCGCGCCGTCGTCCTTGCGCCGCCGCACGAGGCGGAACCACGGCCAATCCTCGCGACGATCGAGACGCAGCAGGAGGAACGACTTGTCGTCCTTGAGCTTGATGTTGAAGCGCGGCTTGCGCTTCTTGCAGATCGTGTCCTCGAGGAGCAGGGCCTCCTGCTCGGTGCTCGTCGCGACGAACTCGACATCGGCCGCCTCGCGTTCGAGGAAGCGGAGGAGGTAACGGCCGTCACCGCCGGGTCGCAGGTAGCTGCGGACGCGCGCGCGCAGGTTCGTCGCCTTGCCGACGTAGAGCGCCTCGCCCCGCGCGTCGAGGAAGACGTAGCAGCCCGGTCCGGTCGGGAACGCGGCGACCTTGTCCGCGATCGCCGGGTTCACAGCAGTTCGAGCTCCAGCTTCTCGATGCGGAAGATCTCGTCGCGGAGGCGCGCCGCGGTCTCGAACTCGAGCGACTTCGCGGCGACGACCATCTGCTGCCGCAGCGTCGCGACGTGCTGCGCGAGCCTGCGGCGGTCGGCGAAGAGCTCGTTCAGTGCGGCGGCGCTCATGCCCTCGGGCACGGCCGGCGCCGGAGTCGCCGCGGCGCCCTTGCCCTTGCCCCGCCCCTTGCCGCGGGGGCTCTTCACCGCGTCTCCCTCGCCCGGTTCGACGGGCTGCAGCAGCTCGCGCACCGCCTTCTTCACCGTGCGTGGGACGATGCCGTGCGCCGCGTTGTGCGCGAGCTGCCGCGTGCGACGGCGCTCCATCTCGTCCATCGCGCCGCGCATCGAGTCCGTGACCTTGTCGGCGTAGAGGATCACGCGCCCGTCGACGTTGCGCGCGGCACGTCCGCAGGTCTGGATCAACGAGGTCTTGCTGCGCAGGTAGCCCTCGCGGTCGGCGTCGAGCACGGCGACGAGCGTGACCTCGGGCAGATCGAGTCCCTCGCGCAGCAGGTTGATGCCGACGAGGCAGTCGAAGACGCCGAGGCGCAGGTCGCGGATCAGCGCCGTGCGTTCGAGGCTGTCGATGTCGGCGTGCAGGTACCGCACGCGCACGCCGACGTCGCGGAAGTAGTCGGTCAGCTCCTCCGCCATGCGCTTCGTCAGCGTCGTGATGAGCACGCGCTCCGACCGCGCCGCGCGCGCGCGCACCTCGGCGAGCACGTCGTCGACCTGGCCCTGTGCCTTGCGCACCTCGACCGGTGGATCGACCAGCCCGGTCGGTCGGACCACGAGTTCGACGACGGCGTCGCCGCTGCGCTCGAGCTCGTAGCTGCCGGGGGTCGCGGAGACGTAGACCGTCTGCGTCTGCAGCTCGACGAACTCGTCGAAGGTCAGCGGCCGGTTGTCGATCGCCGACGGCAGGCGGAAGCCGTAGCGGACGAGCGTCTCCTTGCGCGCACGGTCGCCACGCCACATGCCCCCGGCCTGCGGGATCGCGACGTGGCTCTCGTCGACGAACATCAGGAAGTCGGCGGGGAAGTAGTGGATGAGCGTCTCCGGCGGCTGACCGGGCGCGCGGCCGTCGAGGTGCCGCGAGAAGTTCTCGATGCCGGGGCAGGTCCCCGTCGCGCGGATCATCTCCAGGTCGTGCCGCGTGCGTTGTTCCAGGCGCTGCTTCTCGAGCAGCCAGCGCTCGCCCTCGAGCTCGGCGAGCCGGGTGTCGAGCTCGGCCTCGATGGAGTCGCACGCGGCGAGGAGCCGGTCCTGGGGCGCCACGAAGTGCGTCGTCGGGTAGATGGTGATCTCGTCGAGCTCGCGCACGACCTCACCCCGCAGCGGATCGATCACCGCGAGCGCGTCGACGGTGTCGCCGAACAGCTCGATGCGGATGGCGTGTTTCTCCTCGTAGACCGGGAAGACCTCGATGACGTCGCCCCGCACGCGGAAGCGACCCTGCGCGAACTCGAAGTTGTCGCGGCGGTACTGGATCTGCGCGAGACCGCGCAGCAGGGCGTCGCGCGCGATGCTCGCACCGCGCGCGATGCGCACCGAGAGCTGCTGGTAGTTCTCGGGCGAGCCCAGGCCGTAGATGCAGGAGATCGAGGCGACGATCAGCACGTCGCGGCGCTCCATCAGCGAGCGCGTCGCCGAGTTCCGCATGCGATCGATCGCCTCGTTGATCGTCGCGTCCTTCTCGATGAAGGTGTCCGTCGTCGGGACGTACGCCTCCGGCTGGTAGTAGTCGTAATAGCTGACGAAGTACTCGACCGCGTTGTCGGGGAAGTAGGACTTGAACTCCGCATAGAGCTGCGCGGCGAGGATCTTGTTGGGCGCGAGCACGAGCGTCGGCCGCTGCGAGCGCTCGACGACCTGCGCCATGGTGAAGGTCTTCCCCGAGCCCGTGACCCCGAGCACCGTGGCATGCCGCCGCCCCTCGTCGAGCCAGCCGCAGATCGCCTCGATCGCCTGGGGTTGATCGCCCGCGGGACGGAGTTCGGAGACCAGGCGGAACGGCGGCATCGCGCGCATCGTGCCGCCCATGCCGGGTCGGAGCGAGACGGCCCCGAACCCCGGCAGACTTCCCCCCGTTGGTGGAGCGAGCTACCCTCTCACCGCCCCGAACGGCCCGGAACCCGACGCCTTGAACTCCCGACGACGCTCGACCGGCTCCGCCGGTGCTTCCTCCCGCACGCCGAGTTCCCGCAGCAGCAGCGAGCGCGCCAGCAAGGGTGGCGCCGCCGGGCGCGCGGGCCCGCGCGTCGAACGCGATGGCAAGGCGACCGTGCCCTGCCCGAACTGCGGCACCCAGTACCGCGTGCCGGCCGAGAAGCTCGACGACTCGCTCAAGTGCGGGAGCTGCGGCCGCGCGTTCGTCCCGAGCGCGATGAGCAAGCGCGGCCTGCAGCGCCAGAACCCCGCCAAGCCCTTCATCGTCGGCGCCGCGATCCTCGTCGGTGCGATCGTCATCGGCGTCCTGATCAACTCGAGCATGGGCGGCCGCAGCACTCCCACGCCACCCGCACCGATCGTGGCACCGCCCGACACGGGCATGGGCAACCCGCGCGTGCGCGACGTCTACGAGTGGGTCGAGGCGCTCCAGAAGGACAACGAGTTCCGCCTCCGTCAGTCGAGCGACTGGACCGAGCTCGCGCGCTTCCTCGGCGTCGCCAAGGACCTCGCACCCGCCGACTATCCCGCGGCGGTCCTCGCGGAGCTCCGCACCGGGACGCGCAGCGCCTTCCTCCGCAATGCGGAGATCAGCGCCGCGAGCACCAAGCCCGAGCAGGCCACGGCCGCGAGCGGCTGGGTCGGCGTCGACGTCACGATGCGCAAGCCCGACGAGCTCAAGCGCTATCAGCGCGAGAGCGGCGAGTATCGCGTGAACTTCCGCAGCAGCGACGGACGCTTCGTCGTGACCGGTTGGGAGGCGATGTACGAACCCCCGCTCCGCGCCTCGGCGGCCGGCAAGGGCGAGCGCGCGGTCACGCACGAGATCATCGGCAAGGCGCAGGAGGTCCAGCGCACCCTCGACGGCAAGACCGTCACCGCGCGCGAAGCGGAGCTGAAGCCGCTGCCGCACCTCGAGGGCACGACGCCCGAGCAGCAGGCCGAGATCGACACCGCGGTCGCGCAACTGGTCGACCTCGAGGGCAGCCCCGCGCTCGCGAACCGCGCGATCGACAAGCTGCGGCGCATCGGCAAGCCCTCGGTCCCGCGCCTGCTGAACCAGATGTACGAGATCGTCACCACGACGAAGCTCGACTCCGCGGACGCGCGCCAGAAGCTGCGCCGCATCGAACAGGCCCTCGAGCAGATGACCGGCAACCGCTTCGGCTTCGACCCCAGCGAGGCCGTCGTCGGCAATGCGGCCCGCGAGGAATACCGGCTCTCCGCGCTCAAGCAGTGGTACGGCTATTGGGCCGACAACCACGCCAGCAAGAACTGGAACATGGGCATCGAGACCGAGGAGTCCCTCGACCGCAATCCCACGCCCGATCCCAAGGACGGCGAGAAGAAGAACTGAGTGCGAGCGCGCGACGAATCGCGCCCGCCCTCCCGCCACGCTCCTCCCTCCTGCCGAGTCCATCCGACCCCTCCGGAGACCTCCGCGATGTCCGAACTCCATATCGTCTGCCAGAACTGCGGCGCGAAGTACAAGCTGCCCGAGTCCTTCCAGGGCGACAAGGCCAAGTGCAAGGCCTGCGGCGCCACGATCGACGTCGCGGCCCAACGCCAGGCCGCCGCGGCGGCGCCCGCCGCAGCGGTGAAGCCGGCGGCCGAACCGAAGCCCGCGGCGGCGAAGGCCGCTGCGCCCAAAGCGGAGACCGTGAAGCCGGCGAGCGCGAAGGCGCGCCCGGCCGAAGCCCGCGCGAAGCCGGCCGAGGCCCGGCCGCGGCGCGGAGCGGCCGCGGCGGCCGCCACGGCGGAGGAGGACTCGCCGGCGCGCGGCGGCCGCAGCCGTCGTGGCGCCGAGAAGCCGGCGAAGAAGGGCGGCATGAACCCGCTCGTCCTCGGCGGCTCGCTCGCCGGTATCGCCGTCGTGGTCGTCGTCCTCGTCTTCGTGCTCGGCGGCGGCGACGACAAGACGGGTCAGGGAGCGACGGAGCAGGGCAAGGTCGCCCAGAACGATCCCGCCGCGCCGGCGGCTGGGTCACAGGCAGCCGGGATGCAGGCCGCCGGGTCGCAGGCAGCCGGTTCACAGGTCGCCGGGTCGGCGGCCGCCGGCGCCGGGAAGCCTGCCGAAGCCAGCAGCGAGAAGCCCGCGGAGACTCCGGCGGAGAAGCCCGCCGACGCGAGCGCGGAGAAGCCCGCGGAGAGCGCGGCGGAGAAGCCCGCCGAGAAGCCCGCGGCCAAGCCGCCGGAGAAGCCGAAGCCCGCGGTGAAGGAGATCACGTCCAAGTCCGAGGTCTTCGACCCGAAGACCCTCGAGCCGCTGAGCTATCCCGAGAGCATCCCGCAGGCGCGGCGCGACGAGCTCGAGAGCTGGGTCGCCGACATCGACGGCACCGCGAGCCGCGCGGCGAAGAACGCGAAGAACCAGCTCCGCGAGGCCGGTTGGCAGGCGCTCTTCGGCCTGGTCAATCGCCTGCGGAACCTCGATTACACGACGGCCGACGGCACGCGCGACGGCTACGAGCTGAACCAGCTCCTCTCGACGATCCTCGATGGGACCAACGTCGGCTTCCGTCCCCTCCAGGGAGACGAGCCGCCGCTGAACGACATGGACTTCAACGCGCGGACCGTCTCCGCCTGGCAACGGATGCTCGCCCAGTTCCCCGACGAGGAAGCGTTCAAGACCTGGAAGAAGAACAAGGCCGCAAAGCGCAAGGACGACTGAGCTCGTGACCCGATCCCGCGCGGCGCTCTCCTTCCTGACTTCGCAGCACCGCGGGCGACGGGCGCTCTGGCTCGCCGCCGCGCTCGCGCCCCTCTTCGCGTTGGTCCTGCCGCGCGCGGAGCGCGCGCCCGGCCCCCTGCTGCGCGCGTCCCGCGAGTTCGTGGCCGGGCTCGACGAGGCCGCGCGCACTGCGGCGCTGCTGCCCTTCGACGACGCCGAGCGCCAGCGCTGGGCCTTCGTGCCGGGGCAGTATCCGGGCGTCCCCCTTGCGGCCCTCGACCTCGCATCGCGGCGCCGTCTCCACGCCGTGTTGCGCGCCGCGCTCAGCGAAACGGGCTACCAGACCGTGACCTGGATCCAGCGCCTCGAGCTCGTGCTGCGCGAAGCCGAGTCGAAGCCCGACGCGCCCGCCCTGCATCGCGACCCCGAGCGCTACGCGCTGGCCTGCTTCGGCGATCCGCGGAGCGAGTCGCGCTTCGGCCTGCGCTTCCAGGGCCATCACGTCTCCCTCAACTTCCTGGTCGTCGACGGCGAACTCGTCGCCGGCACACCGCTCTTCCTCGGCAGCAATCCGCACGAGCTGCGCGACGGTCCCTTCGCGGGCACGCGCGTGCTCGGCCGCCAGGACGATCTCGCCCGCGCCCTGCTCGCCTCGCTCGACGCGGAGCAGCGCCAGCGCACGATGCTCGCGGGCGAGGTGCCGGCCGACATCGTGCTCGCCCCCGGGCGCGCGGCCGATCTGCTCGGCGCGCCGCGTGGCATTCCCCGCGCGGCCCTGAGCGAAGCCCAGCGCGCGCCGTTCGACGCGTTGTTGGAGGCCTTCGTCGACCTGCTGCAACCCGCGCACGCGGCGCGCGAACTCGCGCGCATCCGCAGCGCGGGCCTCGACGCCGTGCACTTCGCCTGGCTCGGCAGCGACGCCGTCGGCGCGCCCCAGTATTGGCGCCTGCACGGCCCGGGCTTCGCGATCGAGTGGTGCAACATCCAGAACGGCGCCAATCACGTGCACACGGTCTGGAACGACCTGAGCAACGGCTTCGGCGTGGATGTGCTGCGCGAGCATCTGTCGGGCGAGCGGCGCTGACCTGATCCTCCCGAGAGTGCGCGCGCAGCGGGCAAACAGCACCGGGACGTCGATCCGTCGCCGCCCATCAAGCGGCGGCGAGGGCGGAGGCCGAAGGACGCGGCAGGTGCGGCGCGGCTTGCCCTCCCCCGCCTGCCAGGGCCCGCGCGCGCCATCTGCGTCGTATCGATTGCGGGCCGATGCCCCCGCGGAGCGCTGGCACGGCGTCCACGGC